>JAPLOD010000021.1 GCA_026692735.1 Planctomycetota bacterium
CCTGCAATGACAAGGTGGACAACGACGAGGATGGCCAGGCGGATGAGGCCAACTTGGCGTACGACGGCGCGGGCAAGGATGATGTCTCGGAAATGGGCGAGGCCAAGTACAACGGCTCTCTGACGGCGGCGAAAAGGAAGAAGCTTCCCGGAGAAGTGCTGGACGATATTAACAACTGGGATCCCCAGGGGAATTGAGCATGCGCATTCGAGCTTCCACACCCCACTTGCGGACCAGCCCCGGCACGGCGACGCGCCGGGCGGCGCCCGGCTTCACGCTGATCGAGCTGCTGGTGGTGATGGGGATCATCTTGCTGATGATCACCCTGGTGCTCCTCTCGGTCAACTCCATGCTGAGAAGCTCGCGCATCTCGCGCACGCTGAGCCTGCTCGTCGGCGCGATGGATGAGGCGCGCACCGCCGCCATCACCATCCGCCGTTCGACGAAGGTAGACCTGACCCGCCTGGACGCTGAGGGCAAGATGAACCGCCTGACCGTGGTCGGGCCGTTCTTCAACGAGACCTTCGAAAGCTACAACGACGCCAAGGCCAGCTCCGGTCCCACGCCGGAGACCAACGGTTGGGTGACGAGCGGCGATTGGGTTGCCGCCACGAGCGTCAGTCCTCCGCCGTCCATTACGTCTGACGGCTCCCGCTGCCTGCGCATGCAGGCCGGGCAGAAGTACTGGAACGTGGGGTCGCGAGTGGACACGGTGCAGCAGGAAGACTTCGAGTTCAACCTCCTGGCCCGCGTGAAGTTTCTGCCTACCACGACGCGCGCGGACCGCAGCATCAGCGCGTTCGTCGCCATAAAGGACAATGGCGCGAAGGACATCGCGGACGGGTACAGTCTGACGCTGAAGATCACCCCCACGCAGCCCCCCACCTTCCCGGGCCGCAACCAGAAGAGCGAGGTGATCCTGGACAAGATGAGCGGTCCTGGCACGCTGGGCACGCTGGACGTCGGCGCCGCCGTGAAAACCAAGGGGAGCATCGAGGTGGACGCGAACGGCACGCCCGCGCCTACGACGTGCCTGGTGGAGAACGTCTGGTACCGCGTGTCGCTTTCCGTGAAGATCATCACCAACCCCGCGCTCAAGGACACAGCGCCAGAGAAGTACAAGGCCATCGTGGCGGGCAAGGTCTGGGCGGACGGGCAGTTGGAGCCGTGGAATTGGACGGTCGGTCCCCTGGAAGACAAGCCGACCCCCTTGGGCAACGGACCCGGCGGCTTCGCGGTGACGGGCCCTTCCGGCGCGGACGCCCTGCTGGACGACGTGCTCTTCGACGTCCGTCCCATCCGTGTGCTTCCGCCAGGCCTGATGATTGACGCCATGCGCGCCAATCCGGCGACCCCGGACTCCGTCCTTGAGAGTGAGTGGGAGGTGGGCTGCGGGATTACGGGTCCGGCGACACGCGTTACGTGACGATTGACCAGAATACGGGTCGTGCAAGGATGGAACACAAGCTACAGGATGCGATAAAAAAATGAGCATGCCCTGCCTGCATACACAGCTTCGGACTCCGCAACGCAAACCGGCGCGCGGAAGCGGCGGCTTCAGCCTGATCGAAGTGCTGTTTGCCATCAGCATCCTGGCGGTCGGGATCGTCGGCATCCTGTCGCTGTTCACGACCGGCATCTCCGCGGCCGCGTGGTCGGGCAACATGACCACGGCGGCCATGGAAGCCCAGTCGCTGTATACGAGAGTGGTGTCCGAAGTGGACGCCAACAATGAGCGGGTCTTCCTCCGCCGCATTGCCGACCCCAAGAGCCCGTCGGCGAACCCGCCGGACAATGAATGGATCCACCAGGACAACAACATCCTGGACCCCATTCTGGTGGACCCGGATCGTGAGTGGTGGTGGCAATGCCGCGTTACCAAGTACCAGATGGACCTGGATGCCCCGTTGGAGAGCGCCAAGGACATCAGCCCGCAGAACAACCCCAGTGCGAAGCAGTTCCCCATCGGGCTGTACCAGATCGCCATCGCTGTGTACCGGAACTGGAAGCCCAACAAGCCGCCGGTTGTGACCTACACGACCTTTGTGACTGCCGGTTACTGAGCAACCAAGGAGTGCTAACGGTCATGAGTGCCAATCCTTCCCCTGCCCGTGCGCGGGCGTTCACGCTGATCGAGCTGCTGGTCGCGATCTCCGTTTCGGTCGTGCTGCTCTCCATCATGGCCTTCGTCTTCCGCATCTCGACGGCCGCCACCCGGGACGCCAACGCCCGCGTCGCGCTCACTGAACGTCTGCGCTCTCTCAACATCCGCATGCGGCAGGAGCTGGGGGGCATGCTTCCCATCCAGCGGCTCGATCCCGGCTCCGGCATCCCGCCCAAGCCCTACACGGACAAACGCACGTTCGAGCTGTCGGACGACAAACGCATCCTCAAGTTCGCCAGCGCCACGGTGGAAGGCGGCCGGCCGGTGAGCGTGGACGTGAAGTATGAGTACCTCCCCGATCCGTCGGGGGACGTCACGAAGAACGTGTTGATCCGGTGGCGTGACAAGACCGGGCCGTTCAACAACAAGACACACCAGGTGAACGACAACTACCTCCTGGGGGACGATCAATGGGAGGTCCCTGACGCGCCGGACAGGTACTATGAGTCGGACGTGATGGTCAAGAACGTACGGCTGGCGGAGTTTGAGGTCGTGGATGTGCCGGACGGCATGCCCGGCAACCCCAACCCGCCCAGCCCCACCGAACTGAGCCCGCGGGAGCTCCCGTCCATGGTCAAGCTGACCATTGAGTTCGGACCGGAGAGCGGCAACATCAACATGGTGGAACGGGCGATCCTGTGCTTCCCGATCTACCGCGGCCTGTGAGGTGACCCATGCGTGTTGCATCCGCTGAGCGGGCTCTCCGGCACAGAGGTTTCACGGTGCTGGAGCTGATCGTGGTGGTCGCCATCATCGGCATCCTGGCGGGGCTGTTGCTGCCGGTCCTCTCAAAGGCGCGCATTATTGCCCACAAGAAGGCGGCCGAGAGCACCATGCATGCCATCGTCATGGCGTTTGAGAAGTACCGCGACGACTACAACGCCTATCCGGACTACGATAAGTGTGGTGACACGCCCGTCAGCGGCGACCAGGCTGGTTCCGAGGTCATCGCCTACTACCTGTGCACGCGCTTCAAGTGGGGCGAGATGCATTACGGTCCCTATCTGGATAACGTGAACCTGAACAACCTCAAGGACACCAACGGCAACGGGATAAAGGAGTTCCTGTCGCCCCTCGTGAGGGAGCAGGCCCGCAAGCCCGACATGGCCCAGGGCTTGTACAGGTACATGCTGTTGAAAGACCCCGAAGGCAAGAGACCGCCACAGTTCATTCTGGTAGACGCCGGCGAGGATGGTTATTTTGGTGGCACGCTCGACGCCCAGCAAGGCTTCGTCCGTGACGGCACCGACGCCAACAACGACGGCACGCCGGACGACCAGGATGATATCTTCAGCCACGCCAAGTGATCGGCAAGCCGGCGCCTACGCGCAGCGCCGCGTGTACCGTTGCGCCCCGCGTATATCGTGGTTGCGCGGCCCTGGGCCGCCGACTATGCTTCCGGCTCATGAGTGCCGAGAGCACCACGCCACGGACGGTGCACGTAGCGCTCAATGAGCGCAGCTACGATATCATCATCCAGCCCAATATCATTGCCGAGGCGGGGCGAGTGCTCGCGGCCACGGTGCACAGCCGCCGCTGCCTGGTGGTGACGGACCGCAACGTCGGCCCGAAGTACGGCCCCCGCCTGGCCAAGAGCCTGCAGATGGCGGGTTTCGACGGCTCGCTGGCAGAACTGCCGCCGGGGGAAGCCGCGAAGTCGCTGAAGGTGGCGGAAATCCTTTACGACCGTTGTCTGGGCGCGGGGCTGGATCGCGGCAGTTGCCTTATTGCGCTGGGCGGCGGGGTGATCGGGGACCTGACCGGCTTCGTCGCGGCGACCTACTACCGCGGCATCGTTTTCGTGCAGGTTCCCACGACGCTGCTGGCCATGGTGGATGCCGCCATCGGCGGCAAGACGGGCGTGGATCTTCCCACGGCCAAGAATGCCGTCGGCGCGTTCCACCAGCCCAGGGCGGTGCTGATAGACCCGCTCACGCTCGCCACCTTGCCGGACCGCGAGCTCAAGGCGGGGCTGGCCGAGGTCATCAAGTACGGCGTGCTGGACGATGCGGAGCTGTTTGCGTTCATTGAGCAGCACAGCCAGCAGTTGCTGGCCAAGGACACCGCCGCGCTGGCGCATGTGATCGAACGCTGCGCCGCGATCAAGGCGCGGATTGTCAGCCAGGACGAACGCGAACAGGGCGGCGGCCCGCGCGCCCTGTTGAACCTCGGCCATACCTTCGGCCACGCGATCGAGGCCGCTACCGGCTACCAGGGCTATTCGCACGGCGAGGCGGTCGCGATCGGCATGTGCATGGCCGTGGCGCTGTCCGTCGAACTGCAGTGGCTTGCGCCCGCCGACCGTGACCGCGTGGTGGCACTCATCGCGCACGTCGGCCTGCCCACCAAGCTGAAACCCACCGACCCGGACACCAACACGCTGTACGCCGCCAGCCTCAAAGACAAGAAGGTCGCGGCGGGGAGCCTGCGCTTTGTCGTGGCCGAAGGCATCGGCAAGACCAAAGTGGTCACGGATGTTCCCGAAGCCGTGGTGAAGAAGGTCTGGGATTCGGGCCGCGAGTAGCTTAGCCGCTCCTGCGTTTGTCGCCCGCCTGAAGGGCAGCTCCCACCCGCGCCCACACTGCATCCTGGCCCTCGAGAATAACGAATGCGACCGTCAGCACCCAGATCGGAAACGACACGCCGGCGAGCACGGGCCGGAGCTTTGCCGCGTCCTTCTCGGTGACGACAATCGCCTGCGCACCGGCGTTCCTGGCTGCTGGTATGAGGCAGGAGTCCAGTTCCCGGGCGCCATATTGATGGTGATCGGGGAAACACATCGTGTCGCGCAGGTTTGCGCCCAACTGCCGCAGCGTTTCCAGAAAGCCAACGGGGTTGCCCAGGCCACAGGCGGCGAGAAGCGGCGTCCCCTTCAGCTTCTCCAGGCTGAGACGCGCCTTGTCGTCGAGGCAGTCGCGCAAGCCCACAGGTTTGTGCCGCGCCCTGGCCAAGGCGGCTTGCGGCGCGTGCCGCGCCACAGCCTTCTCCACGGCGGAGAGCTCGTCCGCGGGAACCGCGTCCGCGCGAGAGATGATGACGGCGCCGGCACGGGCGAGCGCCGCCGGGCCTTCGCGCAAGCGGCCCCACGGCGCCAGATGCCCTCCGCCGAAGGGGTCGGTCGCGTCCACGAGCACGATGTCCAGGTCGCGCGCCAGGCGCCAGTGCTGGAAGCCATCGTCCAGCAGCGCCACGTCGCAGCCCTGCTCCCAGGCCAGCCGCGCGCTCGCGAGCCTGTCGGCGCCGATAAGAATGGGGATCTTCAGATCGGCCAAGGCCGTCCGCAACTCCGCGGCCTCATCGCTGCCCTGGCCCTTGTAGCCACGCAGCAGCACCGCGGGCTTGCGGCCGCGCGCAGCCAGCTCCCGCGCGAAGTGCTTCACCGCCGGTGTCTTTCCCGTGCCGCCGACGGTGATGTTCCCGATGCAGATGGTGGGCAGAGGCGCGGGGCGCGGCGTGCTGAGCGCACGGTCAATGCGCGTGCCAAGGCCGTAGCCGGCCGCCAGGAACGGGCCCGCCCAGCGCAACGCAGGCGGCAGCAGCGAAGAGGATCGGCCCATCACCCACCGCCCTGCCCCGCCCCGGCGCCTGGGGAAGCGGCGCCGTGCGCCTTCTCCCAGATCTCGCCGTAGCGGACCTCGGCAACTGTCTCGTCAAGGAGCGGCGCGGTGGCCGCCGTCTCTGCGCGTTTCATCGCGGGCATGGCGTTGACTACCATACCGCAAGCGGCGCGGCTTTTCAAAAGTCCCTTTCAGTTGCAGGCGATACTTCATCCTGCTGTTGACAGGAGTGGGGAAATAAAGTTTCATAGAGCGACTGTTGCGGATTGCGTGGAGAGACTCCCCATGGCCAAGGTTGTCCTGCAGAACGTCTGTAAAGACTATCCCGGCGGCGTCAAGGCTGTCATTGACGCCAACCTGGAGATAGCCGACCGCGAGTTCGTGGTGCTCGTCGGCCCATCGGGGTGCGGCAAGTCCACCACGCTGCGCATGGTGGCGGGCCTCGAGGAGATCACGGCGGGCACGATCACGATCGGCGACCGCATCGTCAACGATGTGCCGCCGAAGGACCGCGACATCGCCATGGTCTTCCAGAACTACGCACTGTACCCGCATATGTCGGTCTTCGAGAACATGGCCTTCGGTCTGAAACTGCGCCGCTTCCCGAAGGACGAGATCAAGAAGCGCGTGGACGACGCCGCGCGCATCCTCAACATCACCGAGCTGCTGGACCGCAAGCCCAAGGCCCTGTCCGGCGGGCAGCGGCAGCGGGTCGCGGTCGGGCGGGCCATCGTCCGCCAGCCCAAGGCCTTCCTGTTCGACGAGCCGCTGTCGAACC
>JAPLOD010000022.1 GCA_026692735.1 Planctomycetota bacterium
CGCGGACTACTTCCGGGATTACTTCGCCGCCGCGCGCCGCAGCGGCGCGCAAGGGACCTTCTTCCACAGCCTCTGCCGTCTGGCCCGCCGGGTCACGGAGAAGGAGCAGGAAGACGTCCTGAAAGCCATTCAGCCGGCGGCAGACACCAAGTGACGGGCGTGCGGCCCGGTCGGGCCAGGAAACTTTGGAGCCGAAGGAGGAGCCGATGAAACACGGACACTGCTACCTGCTGGCTGTCACTATCGCAGCCGCGACGACCATCGCGGGCGAACCCGCCGACGCACCCAAACTCGCCTTCACCGCGGCGGGCCAGGAGTTCACCTTCGATACCGGCGCGTTGAAGGGCACGCTGCACGGCGCGGAGCGCAAGCAAGGCAAGTCGCTCGGCCTCCAGCCCGTGATCGAAGCGTCCGCGGGCGCCAACATCGCCGGACCGTACGGCATGTTCTCGCTGTACCGGCTGTTGTCGGCCGACGCGCGCTACGGCCCGGCGGCGTGGGATTGGGCCAGCGAGCCGAAGCTGCTCGCCGACGGCGCGGTGGAAGTGCGGTGGTCGGCCGACAAAGACCACCCTTTCGACATGACAGCAGTGTATCGCTGGAGCGCTGCGAACACGCTCGACCTGCAGGTGACCGTGAAACCACAGCAGGAGCTCAAGTGCTTTGAGCTCTTCCTCGCGTCGTACTTCAACGGCTTCCCCGCGACCTTCGCCTATGTGCGGGAGAACCCCGATGCGGACGGCAAGCTGGGATTCATGGAAGTAAAGAAGGGCGCGGTCGTGTGGCACACCTTCCCGCGTGACGAGAAGACGGCGGCGATCTTCGCCGACGGGCGCTGGAAGCGGCCCCCCAATCCCGTGGACTGGAAGATGATGCCGCAACTCGCCGCGCCGATGGCCCTCCGCCGGGACGCCCAGACGGGCCTTGCCGCGGTGCTGATGGCGCCCGCCGAGGACTGCTTCGCGCTCTCAATGCCCTTTGGCGAAGAGCCGCACCGTTCCGTGTACATGTCCCTCTTCGGCCGCGATATCAAGGCCAACGACACAGCTTCCGCCCGCGCGCGTCTGGTCGTCGGCAAGGAGATCAGCGACGAGAAGGCTGTGGAGTTGTACCGGAGTTACACCGGGAAGTAGTGTGAAACGTCCCCGCACTTTGCGCCGCTCCGTTGTACTCAATAGCGGCCAGTACGTGATCCTGTAACCAGAGGAGGCCGGACATGTCACATGCACTCCAGATCGTGGCCGTGTGTATCGCGGCGATGAGTATCGCTGCAGGCGCGGCGTTCGGCGCCGATGCCGCGCCCGCCGGCGGGAAGAAGAAGATCGTCTTCATCCACGGCCCGGAGAGCCACGGCTTCGGCGGACACGCCTACGGGCCTGCGTTCCGGATGCTGGCGCGCATGCTGAACGAGAACGTGCCTCAGGTGGAGGCCGTCGTCATGCCGGAAGCCAAGGACCTTCCCGCTCTCGACACCGCCGACGCCATCGTTCTCGGCAGCGATGCGGGGAACCTCGTGAAATCGCTCGGCAACCGCCTGGAGCCGCTCATGGAGAAGGGCGTGGGACTGGTGTGCATTCACTACACCGTGGACCCCACCGACAAGAAGGCCATCGAGCGCCTGATCGCGTGGATCGGCGGCGCATACGTGCAGAACTGGTCGGTGAATCCCTCCTGGGAAGCCGACTTCAAGTCGTTCCCCGACCATCCCGTCGCCCGCGGCCTCAAGCCGTTCAAACTCTTCGATGAGTGGTACTACCACATGAAGTTTGCCGAGGACAAAGAGGACGCGACGGGACTTCCCGCCGTCAAGGGCCTCACGCCGATTCTGGCGGCGGTTCCGCCTGAGAGCACGCGCAAGGGAAAAGATGGCCCGCACAGCGGCAACCCGGAAGTGCGCAAGCGCATTGGCATGCAGGAAGTCATCGGCTGGGCGTATGAGCGGCCGAACGGCGGACGCGGCTTCGGCACCACGGGCATGCACGAACACTGGTGCTGGGGGCAAGACAGCTTCCGCAAGTGCGTGCTGAACGCCATCGTCTGGACCGCGAAGGCCGAGGTCCCCAAGGACGGCGTGCCCTCCAAGGCGCCCACGTTCGAGGAGATGGTGAAGGACCTGAACCAGCCGTTGCCGAAGGACTTCAAAGTCAAGGCAATGGAGGAACGGCTGGCGAAGATGAACCAGTAGGCGATTTTGGATTTTCGATCTGCGATTTGCGATTGGGGGCTACGGGCGCCGCGTTACTGCTTGCCCAGCGTCACCCTCACCGTTCCCTTCGCCTTCGGCAGTTCCACTTCGGCCTTCTGGCCGTCGGCTTCAACGGAATGCTTGCCGAAGAAGGCGGGGACTTCGCAGCGGCCCTTGTCGTCGGCCTTGCCCTCGAACTTCGTCCACCATTCATCGAAGACCAGCTTGCGGTACATCTCGGCGGCAGGCGTGGGGCTGAAGTCCTTCTTCCACAGCGCCGCCTGCGGCTTCCAGTGCGCGCCTTCCCAGAAGCCCCACATCAGGATGCCGGCGATGGCGGGGTGTGAGAAGCAGCAGCGGTAGAGCGTCTCCAGGCCCTGCGCCTTGGTCTGCTCGTCCTTCGTGTCCATGTCGAATTCGGTGACCTTGATCGGCAGTCTGAAGCGCGCCAACTGATTGAGCGTTGCGAGCACGTGGCCGGCGTCAATGTGCCCGCCGAAGTGCCCCTGGCAGCCAATGCCGCCCACGGGCGCGCCCTGGTCAATGAGCTTCTGCGTGTGCTGGATGTACCGCGGCCCGTCGCCGCCCGACAGGATGCTGTAGTCGTTCACGTACAGCGTCGCATCCGGATCGGCCGCCTTGACCCAGCCGAACATCTCCTTGGTGATGCCTTCGCCAAGGCGCTTGGCGAAATAGTCGCCGTGGATCATCTCGTTATTCAGGTCGTACTCTCTGATGCGCCCCTTGAAGCGCGTCGCCACGGCCTTCGCGCGCTGCTCCATCGCTTCGCGCAGGGCCTTGTCATCGAGCTTCTTGATCCACGGCTGCACGAACTGCTCAATGCCCCAGAAAACGCAGTGCCCGCGCATGACGATGTTGTTGTGCTCGCACCAGGTAAGCATCTTCTCGGCGTCGGCGTAGTTGAACTGCCCCTGCTGCGCTTCCGTGTGGTACCACTTCAGCTCGTTTTCGTGAACGGCGTGGTTGAAATTCTCGCGCAGAATCTGCTGGTACTTCTCGCGCGCGGCGGCCGGCGTCCGCTCGTTCCACATCGCGCCGCCCAGCGCCGTACCAAAGAGGAACTCATGCCGCAGCATGGTCACCTTCACCGCCGCGTTCGGCGCCGTCTGGATGACCAGCGTCCCCATGCGGTGCTTGCGGATGCCGTCGTCGGTGAGCTCTTTGACGCCGGGCGGCTTGTCCAGCAGCGTTGCGCCGCTGACGCGGAGCTCCTTCAGGAGCAGGTTGCGGTCTTCGCCGCCCGCCTGCGCATCATTGAGGAACGCTATCAGGACGGTGAAGCGGCCCTTCGGCACGCGGACCTTGGCGCTGTAGTCCTTGAACTCCTTCGCGCCCACCGTGAACGGCTGGCCGACGGGATTCTCGCCCGCGTCGGTGCGAAGGCTCCACTGTGCCAGCGGGAACACGCCCTGGCACGGCTGCCCCGCGGCGCTGACGGCGATCTCGACCTCGCCCTCCTGCGCCGCCTCGAACGTGTCCCCGGCCGCCGCGTTGCTCCACAGGTTCCATCCGCCGTCCTGCATAGGGCCGCCCGCGCCTTTGATGCGCAGCTTGCCGGCGGGGATGACGACGCTGTCGGCCGCCATAAGCGATTCTCCTTGAAGCGTGACGAGGACGGCGAGGACACAGAGTGCAACGCAACGGGGCATAGTCAACCTCCTGCGGCGCGGGAATGCCGCCGTCGTTGGATACACCGGGGACATTTGCGATTGGCGATTGGCGCCGCGCGGTTTGTCTCGGTTCTTGCTCCAATGGCTTCACCGCGGGGTATACGAGTCTGTACCACGCGCGTGAGGCGCAGCATCAGGAAGACTACAGATGAACAGGGCGATCGTTTTCGTGCTGTTCGGCGCAATCCCGGCACTCGCGGCCGGCGAAATGAAACTCGAGCTCACGCCGACGATCCACTGCCTGGGCATGCGCATCACAGGCGTGGACGACGACATCGCCGGCGCGACGGTGCGCTTCCGCAAGCAGGGCGACGGGACATGGAAGGAAACCCTGCCGCTCGTTGTCGCGCTGGGCAACAAGTTCGCCGAGAGCGGCCACGAGGATGAAACCGCCGCGGCCTGGAGCGACGCCGCGCCCATCATCCGCCGGCTCCACGGCAGCATCTTCTGGCTGGAACCGGAGATTACGTATGAGGTCCAGGTGACCATGACCGACAAGGCAGGCGCGGCCAAGGGGACGCTAGCGGGCACGACGAAGACGCTGCCGAACACGGTAGTCTACGGCAATGGCAAGACGCTCAAGGCCGGCGGCGACGGCACGTACAAGACCATCGCCGCCGCGTTGCAGGACGCCAAGCCCGGCGACACGGTGCTTGTGGCGCCCGGCGTCTACAAGGAAGCCGTGATCGTCTCGGGCAAGCACTCCGGCGAACCCGGCAACCCGCTCACGCTGCGCGCGGAGAAGGGCGCGATCATTGACGGCGCCGGCGTGGCCAAGAGCGGCGACGTCCACGGCGGCATCATCGTCCGCGACGCGCACGACGTCATCGTCGAGGGCTTCCTGGTGAGGCACTTCGGCTACTGCATGTTCGTCAACACGTGCCAGCGGCTGGTCATCCAGAGGAACTACATTGACCTCACCGAAAGCGAGCGCAGCGCGCCGTATGGCCTCCGTCTCAAGCGCTGCAGCGACTGCCTCATCCAGTTCAACTGCGCCAGGGAGCCGAAGCTGGGCGAGCACCATTACGCGCAGTATCCGTACAGCATTGACGGGGGACACCGCAATATCATCCGCTACAACCAGATGCTCGGCGGCGCCACGCACGACATCATCACCACGCGCAACAACTGCGACACGGACATCTATGAGAACGTCTTCCGCGGCCAGGCCAACGACGACGGCGTGGAACTCGAAGGCGGCACCTGTATCAACCTGCGCTTCTTCAACAACGTCCTCGACGACCGCGATGGCGACAAGGGGACGGTGTCGCTGACGCCCGTTACCGTCGGCCCTGTTTACATCGTGCGCAACGTCTTCCTCTGTTCGCAGCAGTCGCTTAAGTTCGCGAACGACGGAACCGCGAACGCGCTCAAGGCCGGGCACAAGCTGTGCGACTTCGCCCCGCTGCTCATCTACCACAACGTCTTCTACAACCCCAAGGAGCAGTTCTTCCGCTACATCGGCTTCCACGGCCGCCCGACGCTCATCAACAACATCATCGCCGGAAAGGCGCTGCCCGATGTGACGAAGAACCTGCGGGCCGACCGCACCTCACCGGAGTACGCGCGCGTCGAGGCGGACTACAACGTCTGGTGGGACAGCGGCAAGACCACCAAGAGCGCCACGCCGGGCCTGGACGCGCACAGCCTCTTCGCCGATCCGCTCTTCGCCGACGCGGCCAAGGACGATTTCCATGTCCGGCCCGAAAGCCCCGCGGTGGACAAGGCGTTGCGTCTGCCCAACATCAACGACACCTTCACCGGCGCGGGCCCGGACATCGGCTGTTTCGAGCAGGGCGCCGACGTCCCCGCGCGCACGCTCAAGGAGCCGCTCAAGGACGATCCGAGATAGCACAGCGGCGCTGGCTGGAGACGGTCCCGTCCTGTATATTTGCCACGCGCGCTGTGGGGAGATCCTATGCGAGCGAATCTCTGGGTTGCGCTGTTGCTGCTGCTGGCCTGCGGCGTTTGGGCCGGCGATGAGCAACCTAAGGCCGCCTCCACCTCGACGGAGCTCGACATCCGCCCGAAGAAGGGCGCGCCGTGGGGCGCCGGGCTGGAGGACGTGGACAAAGTCCTGCATGCCGCGGCGGGCGAGCTGTGGAAGTATGTCCCCGGCAGGCAACTGCCGCCGATCCTCGTGGAACCCAAGGGCGGGCCGATCACGCTCTTCGACCGCGGGCCCAACGGCGAGTTTCGCGTGCGCCTCGACACGGGCGACGCCTACTGGGCGCAATACACCTACCAGTTCGCCCACGAATTCTGCCACATCCTCTGCGGCAACAAGGAAC
>JAPLOD010000023.1 GCA_026692735.1 Planctomycetota bacterium
CGACCACCGCCTCGTCCAGCAGGGCTTGCGCCGCGGGCGTTTCGAGCAGGGACATGACCATGCCTCCTCCACGCCCCCACACATACGAGGTTCGTCATACCTTCCAGGAAACTTCAGGAAAAACGGTTACAGTAGAGATAGTCCGGCAGAGCTATTGACGATAGACAGCGCGCCCGGCTTGCTGTTCAATCTCCTGTCAGCGGCATTCCCACTCAGGAGGGCATACTATGGCTCCAGTCTCGATGGTCGTCATTGGCGCAGGCGCGCGCGGCAATGTGTACGCGGGCTTCGCCGCCGGACACTCTGAGAAGGCGCGCATCGTGGGCGTGGCTGAGCCCCGCGAGTACTACCGCACGCGCATGGCGGGCGAGCACAAGGTTCCGGCGGCGAACGTGGCCGCGGACTGGCGCGAACTGGCGGGCCGACCGAAGCTCGCCGACGCGGCGTTGATCTGCACGCAGGACAACCTGCATGTGGAGCCGGCGCTGGCGTTCATCAAGCAGGGCTATCACATTCTTCTCGAAAAGCCGATGGGACAGAAGGAGCCGGACACGCGGCGCGTCGCCGAGGCGGCGCAGCAGGCGGGGATCATGCTCGCCGTCTGCCACGTGCTGCGCTACACCGACTACACGCAGCGTCTCAAAGCCATCGTTGAGAGCGGCGCGATCGGCGACGTCGTGTCGCTGCAGCACCTCGAACCGATGGGCTACTGGCACATGGCGCATTCGTTCGTGCGCGGCAACTGGGGCAACGAAGCGCGCTCGTCGCCGCTGCTTCTGTCCAAGTCGTGCCACGATCTCGACTGGATCCATTACGTGATGGGCGGGCGTTGCGAGCGGATTTCATCGTTCGGCAGTCTGTACCATTTCCGCAAGGAGCAGCGGCCCGCGGGCGCCGCCGGCCGCTGCCTCGACTGTGGCGTCGAAGCACGATGCCCGTATTCAGCGAAGAAGATCTACCTCGGCCGCCTCGCACGCGGCGAAACGGGCTGGCCACTGGACACGGTGACGCCGGACCTGACCGAGGCCGGCGTCACCAAGGCGCTGAGGGAGGGACCGTACGGGCGCTGCGTCTACGCGTGCGACAACGACGTGGTGGACAACCAGGTCGTGAACATGCTCTACAGCGGCGGACGCACGGCAACCTTCACCGTGCTGGCGTTCAATAAGTGGACCGACCGCAAGACGCGCATCTTCGGCACGCGCGGCGAACTGCTCGGCGATGGGCAGTACATCGAGCACTTCGACTTCCTGACGGACAAGGCCGAGACGATTGACACGCGCGCGCTGAACGCCGACGACGCCTACGGCCACGGCGGCGGCGATTACCGCCTCATGCAGGCGTTCACCGCCGCGATTGCGTCGGGCGACCGCTCGAAGATCGTCAGCGGCGCGCAGGAGACGCTCGAATCGCACCTGATGGTCTTCGCCGCGGAGCGTTCGCGGCGCGAAGGGCGCGTCGTGACGATGGCGTACTGAGAGCACATCTCACGCCGACAGGCTGTCCCCGGCGGGTTGCTTCCGCGCCTGCTCCGACGCCGGACAAACCACGGCCTGGCGCGATGCGTCAGCACTGCACCTGGCCCGGGGGGAGTCTGCCGGCGGCAAGTGCGGCTTGAGCGGTCTTGGGGTCGAAGCCGAGGAGCTTGATGCGCTTGCGGACGGTGTGTTCGTAGATCGCGTCCATATCGTTCAGGTGCGGCTGGGACATGTTGATGGCGGTCAGGCCGCGCACCTCGCTCATGGCGGCGATGTAGTGGCTGCCGCGGCCGCAGAAATGGATCGCGCCGCCGCCGAATTCGTCGAAGAGCTTCTGATCGAGCGGACGCACGAAATCCACATAGTGCTTCGGCGACAGGTTCATCAGCGAGTCGTTGCGGATCATCAGGCGACCTTTGTGCAGAAGGCCCCAGTGGACGCTGGTGTCGCCCCGCGGCGGGACGAGCGCGTACCATTGGCGCATGAACGCGGTGTAGGTCTGCGTGATGACGTCCAGGAATTCCCGCACCAGGCCGGCTTCATCGTAGAAGGCGAGGAACATCTCGCTGCCCCAGATGACTTCAGCGGCGTCAACCGGCCCCTGCATGTCCGGATGGTAGAGCGTCACATACCGTGCGAGCAACGGATGGTTGCGCAGCACTTCCAGGAAGCGTGCCGCGCAGTCGAAGACCTTGCCGCCAAGGCCGGCGCGTACCTCGGGCATACCGGCTTCAACGATACGCCTGACCGCAGCGTGCGCATGCAGCGGCCGCGCCGTGGGCAGCGTTTCCGATTCGCGAGGCATGACGAAGAGTTCGCAGCCGAACATGGTCGGCAGGATGCCCGTGCCGTAGTTGCAGCGGACATTCAGGCGCAGGCTGCCGCCGCCGGCCAGAAGAGCCGAGACGCCGGCGAATTCGCGCAGCACCATCAGGTCAACGTTGTCCAGCGCGTCGTTGATGGCGATCGCCGGCCACTTGACCTTGGGCGGCGCGGGGCGGCGCTTGGGCGGGAAGAAGATCGGGTCCGTGCAGCGGTTGTCGAGGAACTGCCGCCAGGCGTCGAGGTTGCGTTCTTCGGCGGCTTCGTCAAGGCGCGCCTCCAGGTCGGCGAGGCACCTGTCCATCATGTTGGCCATGTCACTCATCCTTTGCGGGCTGCTGCCGAGCGGCACAATAATGAAAAGGGGGAAGCGGGAAAAGGGGAAAAGTGGCCGCGCGGGAGTGTATGTAGAACACGTGGAAGCGGGAACCTGAGGAGTGGGCGGGTCTTTGGGGGAACGGACTATGGGCAGGGCGATCCTGAGCGCAGTTATCGCCACGGGGCTGCTGCTGAGCGGCTTGGGTAGTGCGGGCGAGGTACGACGGCTGCCGGTGAAGGAATACCTCGACAAGATGAAGGCCGGCTGGGTCGGGCAGATGGTCGGCGTGTCCTGGGGCGCGCCCACCGAGTTCAAATGGAACGACAAGATCATGCCCGAAGACAAAGTGCCCAAGTGGCACGACGGCATGGCCAACGAAGCATTCGGCCAGGACGATCTGTACGTCGAGATGACGTTCCTGCGTTCGATGGAAGAGTACGGCCTGGATGTCTCCATCCGTCAGGCCGGCATTGACTTCGCCAACAGCGGTTACCCGCTGTGGTGCGCCAACAACGCGGGGCGCACGAACCTGCGGCGCGGCATCGCGCCGCCGGATTCCAGCCATCCGAAGTTCAACAAGTGTCCCAACGACATTGATTACCAGATCGAAGCGGACTACTCCGGCCTGATCTGCCCCGGCATGCCCAACACGGCCATCGCCATGGGAGAGAAGTTCGGGCGCCTGATGAACTACGGGGACGGCATGTATGCCGGGCAGTTCATGGGCGGCATGTACGCCGAGGCGTTCTTTGAGAAGGACATCGTCAAGGTCATCGAGGCGGGGCTGAAGTGCATCCCGGCGGAGAGCCAGCACGCCGAGATGGTCCGCGACATGCTCAAGTGGTACAAGGACGAGCCCGACAATTGGGAGAAGACCTGGCAGTCCTGCCAGGAGAAATACCGCAAGAACAAGGAGTATCAGAAAGCCTCCAACGGCGGGATTGACTGCAAGATCAACGGCGCGTACGTGCTGATGGGCCTGCTGTACGGCAAGGGCGACTTCGATAAGACCATCATCGTCTCGTTCCGCTGCGGCATGGATTCGGACTGCAATCCGTCGAGTTCCGCGGGCGTGCTCTGCACCACCGTCGGCTTCTCCAAGCTCCCGGAGAAGTACTCCAAGGGCCTGAAGGAGAACGTGAAGTTCAGCCACACCGCGTATGACTTCCCGGCGCTGCTGGCCGTCTGTGAAAAGCTGTGCCGGCAGTCGCTGGAGAAGTTCGGCGGCAAGGTCGAGAAGGACGCGAACGGCGAGGAGGTCTTTGTCATCCCGGTCGTGCCGCCCAAGCCGAGCGCGCTGGAACTGAGCTGGGCGCCGGGGCCGATCGCCGACAGCAAGTTCACCGAGGAGGAGATGGCGAAGATCAAGGTGGCAGCCACGCCGAAGGAGCTCGCCAAGGCCGTCGAGAAGAAGTTCCCAGGCTGGAAGGTGAAGGATTGCGGTTCCGACATGGACCCCGGTATGCGCGGCGAGTTCCGCGGCAAGAAGGACGTGCTGATGACGCACCCGCTGAACAAGGAAACCGGTTGCGTGCTGAGCCGGAAACTGGATGTGCCCGCCGACAAGAAGACCAGCCTGCATCTGGTCGTGTCGCATCACGACCAGGGCGACTGGGACCTCATTGTCAAAGCCGACGGCAAGGAACTGCTGAAGAAGCTCGTCAGCAAGGACACCGCGACGAAGGACGGCTGGCTCGAGACGGACGTGGACCTCTCACCGTACGCGGGCAAATCCGTCAACGTCGAGCTCATCAACCAGCCCAACGGCTGGTCGTGGGAAGGCGGCTACTGGGCGGAGATCGCGGCGAAGAGCGAGTGAAGGCTGGACGCCATCGCTCGCGTCGCCGCGCGGGCCAAGCCGGCGTAGGTCCCTATGCGACACCGTCTCCCCGCAACGCTTGCCATCTGTGCGCTTGTGGCCGCGTTCGTGCCACGCAGTGCCCTGAGCGAGACCACGAAGCCGGCCCCCACGCAGCCGGAGCAATGGCCCGCGTTCCGCGAGTCGCTCGCCAAGTGGCGTGAGGACAAGAAGCTCGCGCTGAAGTACGACGACGCGCTCTACAAACGCCCCGAGTTCGCGTGGGTCCCGTCGTGCTTCTCGATCTGCTTCCTGATGATGTGCGACGAGCAGTTTTACGATCATGGGGCGGGGCGCTACAAGGTTGAGGCCTTTCTCGACGAGGGAGTGAAGGAGTCCGGCGGCTACGACGGCGTGGTGCTGTGGCACGCCTACCCGCGCATCGGATTCGACGACCGCAACCAGTTCGACTTCTACCGCGACATGCCCGGCGGGCTGCCCGGTCTCCTCGATGTGGCGCGCCGTTTCCACGCCCGCGGCGTGAAGGTCTTCATTGACTACAACCCGTGGGACAAGGGCACGCGGCGGGAGGGGACGTCCGATCTCGACGCGCTCACGGAACTCGTGCGAGCGCTCGAAGCCGACGGCATTTTCCTCGACACCATGAACCAGGGGCCGGCCGCGATCCGCGCGAAGCTCGACGCCGCGCGGCCCGGCGTCGTGCTGGAATCGGAGCTCTGCCTGCGGGCGGAGGACGTCGCGTCGCATCACATGGAATGGGCGCAGTGGGTCGCCGACGGCCAGGCGCCCGCGGTGTTGCTCAACAAATGGCTGGAACGGCGGCACATGCACCACGTCATCCGGCGCTGGGACCGCGATCACACGGGCGAGCTGCACATGGCGTGGATGAACGGCTGCGGGATGCTGGTCTGGGAGAACGTCTTCGGGACGTGGGTCGGCTGGAATGCGCGCGACCGCTCGATCCTGCGCACGATGCTTCCGATCCAGCGGCGGTACGCGAGTCTTCTCTCCGGCGAGGGCTGGACGCCGCTTGTGCCGACGGAAGCGAAGGGGGTCTACGCAAGCCAGTGGGAAGCCGGGGCCGTACGGCTCTGGACTCTTGTGAACCGCGATGAGAAGGAGGCCCGCGGAACGCTGCTCAAGGTCGAGCATAAAGCCGGGGCGCGGTACTACGATCTCATCGCGGGATGTGAAGCGCAGGTGGAGAGCGCCGCCGACAAGGCCGCGCTGCAGGGAGCACTTCGCCCGCGCGGCATCGGCGCTTTCGTGGCGGGAACACCGGAGGCACTGGGCCAGGATTTCGCGCAGTTCCTCGCCGGCCAGGCCGAACTGGCCAGGCGCGCGGACGGCGATACCGCCTTCCCCGCCCGCAAGCAGACGCTCAAGCCGGCCGCGCCGACGCAGAAGCGCGCCGCCAACGACGTGCCGCCGGGCATGACGGCGGTGGCTGCCGGCGCATTCGAGATGCCCGTGACGTTCACGGTGCGTGAGTGCGGCTTCTACGACACCGATCCGCCGCTCGGCAGAGACCCCTCCGTGCTGGGCTTTCACAAGCCGAAGCGCTTCACACGCTCGGCGCGCGTGCGCGCCTTCGCCGTTGACACGCAGCCTGTGACGAACGCGCAGTTTGGCGAGTTTATCGCGAAATCAGGCTACAAACCGGCGCATCCTGAGAACTTCCTGAAGCATTGGCAGGACGGCAAGCCGCCGGCGGGGAAGGAGAACGGCCCCGTCGTGTACGTGGACCTGGACGATGCCCGCGCGTACGCCAAGTGGGCCGGGAGGCGTCTGCCGACCGAGGAGGAATGGTACCGTGCCGGCGAGCAGAAGGCGCTCGGGTGGGGAGCCGAGCGCGTCTGGGAGTGGACGGAGAGCGAGCGGAGCGACGGCCGGACGCGCTTCGCGATCCTGAAAGGCGGCGCGAGCTACAAGGCCCTCGGTTCGGAATGGTACGCCGACGGCGGAGCGAAGGAGGCTGACTTCGCGGCCAAATTCCTGCTGCTGTGGCCGGGTCTGGACCGCTGCGGGACGATCGGGTTCCGCTGCGCCGTGGACCTTGGCGAGTAGCACCAACTCTTCGTCGCGTGCTACCGGCGTCCCGGCATGTCCGCGGATTCCATATGCCAGCCGCCGGTGCATGGCGGCAGCAGGCGCGCCGCGTCATCAGGCCCCCACGTGCCCGCGAAGTAGTTGGGGCAGCGGAGCGGCAGCCCGTGCCACCCGGCCAGAACGCTGTCAATGAACTGCCACTGCGCCAGCACTTCATCATCGCGCGGGAAGAGCGTGGCGTCGCCAAGCATGGCATCGAGGAGCAGGCGCTCATACGCTTCCGGCGTCTGCAGGTGGAAGCTCCTCTCGTAGAGGAAGTCCATGGCGACGTTCTTGAGCCGCATGCCGGCGCCGGGGATCTTCGCGGCCAGTTCGAGGCTGAGGCCTTCGTCAGGCTGGATGCGGATACGCAGCACGTTGCCGATGCACGACTCCTGCGCGGCCGCCTGGTCAAAGAGCCGCAAGGGCGGGACGCGGAAGTGCACGGAGATTTCCGTCTGACGGCGCGGGAGGCGCTTGCCCGTCCGCAGCAGGAAGGGGACGTCCGCCCAGCGCCAGGTGTCCACGAAGCAGCGCAGCGCGACGAAGGTCTCGGTCGCGGAGTCGGCGGCGACGCCCTGTTCCTGGCGGTAGCCGGGGAGCTTGCCGTCGGCGCTGGGGCCATACTGACCACGGACGACGTTCCCGGCCACCTGCGCGGCCGTCATCTTGCGGAGGCCGTGCAGGATCTTGACCTTCTCATTGCGGATGTCGTCGGCGTGCATCGAGCTGGGCGACTCCATGGCCACGAGGCAGAGAAGCTGCAGCACATGGTTCTGCACGACGTCGCGCAGCGCGCCGGCGCGTTCGTAGTACGCCGCGCGGTTGCCGATGCCCTCCGCTTCCGCCACCGTGATCTGCACGTGGTCCACGTAGTTGCGGTTCCAGAGCGGCTCGAAGATCCCGTTCCCGAAGCGCAGGGCCATGATGTTCTGGACGGTCTCTTTTCCCAGATAATGGTCAATGCGGAAGACCTGGCTCTCGCCGGCATGCTCCGCGACGCGTGTCAGCAACTGGCGCGCAGAGACGGAATCGTGTCCGATGGGCTTTTCGAGAACCACGCGGCGCCAGGGCGCCTGCAGCGCGCGCCGCCCGGTCGCGACGTCGTAGGCCGGAGGGTCCTGCCAGCGCTGCAGCAGGCCGTTTCCGGCTAGGCGCTGGATGAGCGGCACGAAGAAGTCGGAGGCGACTGCGAAGTAGAACAGCCGGTTGCCGCGTGTGCCGCATTGCGTGTCGAGCTCCGCGAGCCGCGCCATCAGCCGCGCGTGGCCGGCGTTGTCGCCGAACTCACCGGCGACGTAGAAGATGCGGCTGGCGAGCTGTTCCCAGTCGGCCTGAACGGGCTGGCGGGAGAACTGGCTGATGAACTCCCGCATCTCGTTGCGGTATTGAAGGTCGTTCCTCTCGCGGCGGGCGTAGACGCAGACGGCGAAGTGTTCGGGCAGCAATCTGTCGTGGTGCAGGTTGTAGATGGCGGGCAGCAACTTGCGGTGTGCCAGGTCGCCAGTGCCGCCGAAGAGGACCACGATACATGGGTCCGGTTTGTTGTTCATGGGGGTTCCTCAGGCCGCGGACTATTGCTCCCGCCCACTCCACCATAGCACGCAGGCGAAAGCAGGTGAAGAGTGATTCCCGCGGCCGCGGCGCTGGCCGTGGCGCGCGTGGGCGCGTACACTGCAGACCATGCCACATGTCGTTCTTCTCGGCGATTCGATCTTCGACAACGCCGCGTACGTGCCCGGCGAACCCGACGTCATCGCCCAACTGCGGCGGGCGCTGCCGAGCGCCTGGCAGGCAACCCTGTGCGCGGTTGATGGCAGCGTCATCGCGGACGTGATATCGCAGTGCAGGTCGCTGCCCACGGATGCCACGCACCTCGTCGTCAGCGCAGGCGGCAACGACGCGCTCGGACACGCCGGGCTGCTCTCCGAGACCGCCTCGTCTGTCGCCGAAGCACTCGGGAAACTCGCGGGCGCCAGCGCGAGGTTCGAGCGGGACTACCGCGCGATGCTGCAGCACGTGCTGGCGCGCAAGCTGCCTACGGCCGTCTGCGCGATCTACTATCCGCGCTTCCCGGAGACGCGGGCGCAACGGCTGGCCGTGGCGGCGCTGACGCACTTCAACGACTGCATCATCAAGCTCGCCTCCCAGGCCGGCGTCCCACTCCTCGACCTGCGGCTGATCTGCAACGAGGATTCGGATTACGCCAACCCGATTGAGCCGTCAGCCGCAGGCGGGGAGAAGATCTGCACGGCCATCGTGAGGATGCTGAAGGACCACGATTTCACGCGGCGGCGGACGGAAGTATACGTGCGGTAACGCGAGCTGGCCCGGACCTTGGCGCGGGCGGGTCACGCCGTCTTCACAATCAGTTTCGTCCGCTTGGGGGGGAGATGGCGGCCGAGTTTCAGCAGACTCTCCAAGTGCAGGTCAAGCGCTTCACAAGCGTGCTCGAAAGCGAGCGCCAACGTGTCGCCGCTGGTGATGATCTCGGGAATGTCCGGAAATTCGACCGTGTACGCGGGATCTTTCGCCACGTAACGGATGGTGAAGACGTACCCGCGGTACTGATGCGTCGTCTCAGGCATAGCCCAACACCTCCAAGAGCCGCTTCACATCGCACGGATGGCACGTCCTGCGTCCGCCGTGCGGCTTCACGATGGTTATTACTATACCATCCGCCCGGTGGTACGTGCAATGGCTTCCGCGCTGGTTAAAGATCACGAAGCCTTCCTGCCGCAGCAGCGTGTCAATGTCGCGAAAGCGGATGTCATGCGGCGCAGCGCGCATTCGGAAGAGCAGACGGGCCCGCTTGCTCATAGGCCGTTTCCGTGCCGCGGGCCGGAGTCTCCCCCGGCCCGCGGCTGCGACTGACAACGGACAACTGACGACGGACTACTTGGCCTGTTTCTTCTTATCGAACTGGGCGTCGAAGGCGATGGCGCTGGGCTTGAAGTCAATGTCGCGCACGAACTGGCAGGCTTCCCTGGCGCCGTGTTCGCGGTCCATCTTGCCGTCCTCCCATTCGACGGAGAGCGGGCCCTGATAGCCGACGTCGTTGAGGGCGCGGATGATCTCCTCGAACTTGATGCTGCCGCGGCCGAGGCTGCGGAAGTCCCACGTGCGGCGCGGGTCGCCGAAGTTGATGTGGCCGCCGAAGACGCCGACTTCGCACGGCAGCTTGGACTTATAGGCGTCCTTCATGTGCACGTGGAAGATGCGCGGGCCGAATTTGCGGACGAAGCCCACGTAGCTGACGTTCTGGTAGACGAGGTGGCTGGGGTCGAAGTTGAACCCGAAGCGCCTGTGATTGCGCACGGCCTTGAGCGCCCGCTCGGCCGACGCGATATCGAAGGCAATCTCGGTCGGGTGGACTTCCAGCGCGAAGTTCACCCCGCACTTGTCGAACTCATTGAGGATCGGCCGCCAGCGCTTGGCGAAGTCCGCGTAGCCCGCGTCAATCATCTCCGGCGAGACAGGCGGGAAACTGTAGAGCAGGTGCCAGATCGAAGAACCGGTGAAGCCGTTGACGACGGAGACGCCGATGTTCTTGGCGGCCTGCGCGGTCAGCTTCATCTCGGCGGCGGCGCGCTGACGGACGCCTTCCGGATTGCCATCGCCCCAGATGCGGTCCGGGATGATGGACTTGTGGCGCTCGTCAATCCTGTCGCAGACACACTGGCCCGCGAGGTGCGCGGAGATCGCGAAGACCTTCAGGCCGTACTTGGCCGGGATGTCCTTGCGGGACTTCGCATAGGCCTTGTCCTGAGCGGCCTTGACCACGTCCACGTGATCGCCCCAACAGGCGAGCTCCACACCATCGTATCCGAAGGCCTTGGCCTTCTCACAGATCTGCTCGAGCTTGAGGTCGGCCCACTGCCCCGTGAACAGCGTTACCGGTCGTGCCATTGTTTCACCCTCCCCAGAATGCAAGCTGCACGCAGCTTCAACCAGAACACGGAAACACTCGATGTGAACGCCACCATACGGCGCGGGCGGTTTTCGTCAATTGCCTTTGCGACGGCATGCGGGATTCCGGCGCAGGGGATCACTGGCCGAAACGCTGCGCCATCTCCGCCACGAGGTCCTTGCCCAGGATCCAGTAGTAGAAGGTCGAGGCCAGGGCGGCGTGGGAGAGGGCAATCGGCAGCACGTAGCGGTCGCGGTGGTACGAGTAGCTCCAGAAGGTCCCGCCGATGATCGTCACCAGCGCCACGGGCCAGTTGGGGACGTGGACCAGCCCGTAGAACACGCCGTTGAGAATGGACAGAAAGAGCGGCGAGGCGAAGGGCAGCAGGGCGCGCAAGCGGCCCAGCAGGTAGAACTGGAAGAGCGTCTGCTGCAGCAAGGCCCACACGGGGTACAGGACCAGCGCGATCAGGAAGTGGAGGCTGAACATCGAACAGGCTCCCGCCGGCAGCCAGAGGTCCCAGTATCGCGCGGCCAGGCCCAGGAGCAGAAACAGGAACACGGGCGGCACGGTCAGCGCCGTCATGCCGAGGGCGCAGCGGCGAATGCGGTCGAACTCCGGCGACTCCGGCGGCCCCCAGATGCGCTCTTTCGTCTCGCGGGCGGTGAAACCGACCAGCCCCAGGCCGACCAGCGCCAGGGACGCGTAGACAACGGTGTTGTGCATGTGCCGCGGCAGGAAGATCAGCAGCAGCGTGGTCGCGACCGCCAGAACGGTGAGCTCTATCGCCACGCGGAGACGCAGCGTGAGCGGGGGATGGGGCAAGCCGTTCGAGTAGACGCCTTCAGCCACGTATCGTGTATCCTGTATCCGCTACCCCCAGAAAATAGGGGCTGGTGCCCCATTCTTCAAGCGCGGGAACGGCGCGTGCGTTGGCCCCGGCAGGACTGCCGCGTGCCGGCGTTCCTTGCGAAGTCTCTCCCCCGTGCGGCAAACCCCTGGGTCATGAAACCAGCTACCGCCGCGCTGAACACGCTCTTGGCCGCTTGCCGGGCCTTTCGGATCAACGGCCGGCGACTCCCTGTAATAATCGCCGCTGTAGAGATCTTGGCACCACTCCCAGATGTTCCCGTGCATGTCATACAATCCCCAGGCGTTCGGCTTCTTCTGTCCAACGGGATGGCTCTTGTCATCCGAGTTGGCCCTGTACCACGCATACTCGCCGAGGCTCGCGTCGCTGTCGCCGAAGCAAAACTTATTGGCGCTCCCGGCCCGGCACGCGTACTCCCACTCCGCCTCTGTAGGCAGGCGCACAACGTATTCCGAGCCGCGCGCGTCAGCAAGCGGTTTCGTCTCCGCTCCCTTACGGTCGCGGCTCAGATTCGCCGTTGCCTTCTTGCAGAACTCCTGCGCGTCATCCCACGAGACAGAGTCCACCGGGTTCGTGCCGCCCTTGAACTCGCTTGGGTTCGCGCCCATGAGCGCCCGGTACTGTGCCTGCGTGACTTCGTACTTCCCAAGGTAGAACGCCTTGGTCAGCGTGACTTGGTGAGCCGGCTTTTCATACGCGTTGCCGCCATTGGATCCCATAGCGAACTTGCCGGCGGGAATAAGGATCAGTTCCATCTTCACCCCGCCGCCCAAGTCCAGCACAAGCTCCTTCTTGGTCTCGGGAGCGGCCTCGGCTCTCGCCAGGCACGGCAGTGAAAGCCAGCACACAACGGCGGGCAGTAGCAGCAGCGAAGTACGCATAGAGCACCCCCAGGGAGATGACGCCCCGGCTACGTGAAACCCATATGGGGCGTGATGCCACGCCGGCGCCGCTTTATCCACCGCAGGCTTGCCCAGTAATGCCCCGCCGTCAGATCGCCCGCCACTCGATGGGGATGCGCTTCAGCGCGTAGCCGAGCTCGCGCATGTAATCGCCATAGCCCGTGATCCAGTGGAAGCCCGGCATGTTCTCGGCGATCAGTTCGTCGGGAACCGTATAGGCCACGTCAATCTGCGAACGGCAGATCGGCAGGAAGGGCGCGGCCACGATCTCACCCACGAAGCCCGTGAAACGTTCCGCCTTGAAGTCGGGGATGATGTTGGTGACCTTCTGGCCCTTGTGCATCTCTACTTTGGGCGCGGCGCCGTAGTCCGATTCGAAGTGCGTCACGATGCGGACGTGCTCCAGCTTCTTGCCGTCCATCTTCCGCGGGGCCGTGCAATGGGCCAGCGTGATGACGCCCTGGTGCGGATAGGTGGGGTCGTTCAGGAACACAGGCTTGCCGGAGATGTTGGCCAGCAGAATCCCCGCCGGAATCACGACGAAGTCCGATTCGCAGAACGCCAGGAAGCCGGCGTCGTTCAGCAGGCAGAGCGTCAGGCAGGCGGTAGTCTCGGCCATCGGCATGATGGTGCTCATGCAGTTGTTGATCGTCAGGGCGCGCGCGTTGGCCTTGGCCATCACACCGCGGAAGACCTGCTCCAGAAGGAAGGCGTTCTCAACGTATCGGCGCTCGGTCTCCAGCGTGACGCGGCCCTCGTCGAGATACTCGGCG
>JAPLOD010000024.1 GCA_026692735.1 Planctomycetota bacterium
CCACGGGCCGCTTTGAAGTCGGCGGCCCACACGGCGACACCGGCCTCACCGGCCGCAAGATCATCGTTGACACGTACGGCGGCTACGCGCCTCACGGCGGCGGCGCGTTCTCCGGCAAGGACCCCACCAAGGTTGACCGCAGCGCCACCTACTTCGCGCGCTACGTGGCCAAGAATATCGTCGCCGCGGGCCTGGCTGAGGAAGCGCTGGTGCAGGTCGCGTATGCCATCGGCGTGGCCAGACCGGTCAGTGTGCGAGTGGACAGCCATGGCACCGGCGTGATCAGCGACGATGCCCTTGGGGCTCTGGTCGGCGAACACTTCGATTTCCGGCCGCGCGCGATCATTGACTATCTGAAGCTGCGCCGCCCTATCTACCTCGAAACCGCGCGCCATGGTGCGTTCGGCCGCGAACTCCCCACCTTCACCTGGGAACGCACCGACAAGGCCGCGGAACTCCGGGCCGCCGCCGCCAGGCTCGGCCCCCGCAGCCGCAAGCCGTGCTGCTGCAAGCCTGGCTGATCCGCCCAAGGCTACGGGAGGAGCGGGCGTCTCGCGCCCGCTCCTCATCCAGAGGCTGCCGGATGCAGGCGGCTGACGCATCACCACCGGCCCACTCCTTGCATTTGCCCCCCGCCCCGCTCCGCCGTAGCATCTTCCCCTGCTCAACACACAACGGGCCAAGGAGACCACCATGTTCAAGAACCTGAACTGCGGCGCACTCGGACACAAGGCCACCTTTGAGGAGACCGCCAAGCTGGCCAAGGACTACGGCTTCGGCGGCGTGGACCCCGACCTCGGCTACGCCCGCGAGAAAGGCGTGGCGGCCACGAAGGAACTGCTGACCAGAAATGGCCTGAAGCTTGGCGGCTTCGGCGTGAACGTGAAATGGCGTGAAAGCGATTCCGACAAGGACTACGCCGACAGCCTCGAAGGCTTCATCCGGGACTGCCGGCTCGCCGCGGAACTCGGCGTCACGCGCTGCACGACCTGGGTGATGCCCTGCTCGGACAAACTCACCTACCATCAGCATTTCGAGCTCTTCGTCGCGCGCATGAAGCCGATCGCGCAGATCCTGAAGGGCTTCGGCCAGTCGCTGGGCCTGGAGTTCATTGGCCCGCGCACGCTGCGCGCCAGCAAGAAGCACGGCTTCATCTATACGATGGACGGCATGCGGGCCGCGGCCGCGGCCATCGGCACGGGCAACGTCGGCTTCCTGCTGGATAGCTGGCACTGGCACACGGCGCAGGCCACGGTGACGGACATTGAGCAGCTTGATGCCCGCGAAGTCGTCTACGTGCACCTCAACGACGCGCCCGTCGGGATCCACGTCAACGAACAGGTGGACAACCGGCGTGAACTCCCCGGCACCGGCGTCATCGGCCTGAAGAGCTTTTTCAGCGCCCTGCGGAAGATCGGCTACGACGGCCCGGTCACGGTCGAGCCGTTTAACGAGCCGCTCCGGAAGATGGGCCTGGCGGACGCCGTCAGGGTGACCTCCGCCGCAGTGGACAAGGTCCTCAGCATCTGACGGCCAGTTCACCGCCGATGAACACAGATGAACGTGGATACGGTTTCCTCGCGGGATTTCCGTGTCAACCCGTGTGTATCTGTGGTTGCTGTTCTCCGCGGACTCCGCGTCTCTGTGGTGAGCAGTCCGTTCAGTATTCCGCCGGCAGGGCTTTCAGCTCCGCCGCCGTGAACACCGGCCCTTCCTTGCAGACATACTTGCCGCCGACGTTGCAGCGGCCGCATTTGCCGATGCCGCACTTCATGCGGTTCTCCAGCGTCGTGTAGATGCGCTCCGGGTCAAAGCCGAGTTTCAGCAGCACGGGCAGCGTGAACTTGATGCCGATGGGCGGGCCGCACAGGATCGCAAACGCGTCCTTCGGCGACGGCGCCGCTTTCTCCACGATCGTCGGCACGAAGCCCACCTCGCCGTCCCAGCCCGGAGGATTGCCGCCGGGGTCAACCGTCTTGACGAACTTCACGCCGGGCATCTTCGCCCACTCGGCCAGCTCGCGCTTGTAGACCATCAGCTCCGCGGACCGCGCGCCGTAAATGATCGTGACGTCCTCGTACTGGTCCCGCTCGTCCAGGCAGGTCCAGATCACCGACCGCACCGGCGCCAGGCCGATGCCCATGCCGATGAACACGACGTTGTGGCCCTTGACCTTCTCATCCAGCGGGAAGTGGTTGCCGTACGGCCCGCGGAAGCCGACCGTGTCGCCCAGTTCCACGTCGCGCAGCGCGTTGGTCACGCGGCCCACCTTCTGGAAGCTGCACTCGATGTAGCCCTTCCGCGTCGCGCCTGAAGCGATGCAGAACGTGCACTCGCCCGCGCCGAACACCGAGTACAGCCCGAACTGCCCGGCCTTGAACGCGAAGCTCTTGCCGGCTTCCTCATCCTGGAACATCAGCTTGAGCGTGCGGATGCCCGGCGCCTCTTCGATGATCTCATCCACGTTCATGAGATACGGCGCATAGATGTTGGTCAGCGTTGCTGTCATGTCGTTCTGCTTCCTGAGTCTACTTCGCCGCCCGCTCCGCAATCGTCTTCAGCACCGCGTACAGATCCTGGCCGACCGGGCAGCGGTTGGAGCAGCGCCCGCAGCCGACGCATGCGCGCAGTCCGAACTTCTCCAGGTAATACTTGAACTTGTGCATGACCCGCTGGCGGTAGCGTTGCTCCTGGCTCGTTCTCGGGTTGTGGCCCGAACCATGCTTGGTGAAGAGCACCGCGGCGCATGTGTCCCAGTTCTTCAGCCGGCAGCCGCCCCGCAGGTCGCCTTCGTCCACGATGTCGAAGCAGTGGCACGTCGGGCAACCGTATGCGCACGTACCGCAGCCCATGCAGCGCGCGGCCATGTCCAGCCAAAGCGGGTCCTCGAAGTGCGTGTCCAGCCATGGCTTGATCTTCTCGACATCGAACGCCGGCTTCAGGTCCACCACTTCGACCGGCGGCTCGCCCTCCGCCTTTTCGAACAGGCTCGCGTGTTTCTCCGCCAGTTGCCTGCCCTTGTCGCTGAGCGCTTCCACGACGTACTTGTCGCCGGCCGTCTTCTTCAGCAGGATGTCGCTGCCCGCCTTCGAATCGGGCGCGCAGCCGACGGACGTGCAGTAGCAGCGTTCGCCGGCGCGGCTGCACGCAATGGACACAACCGTCAGCTTCTCGCGCCGCTTGAAGTAGAACTCGTCCCGGTAATCCCAGCCGAACACCTTGTCCAGGATCGGCAGGCTCGCGGCATCGCAGGGCCGGCAGCCGATCGCCGCCTGCGCCGGCTCAGCGTCCAGGTTCGTCGCTTCATAGGACACCTTGCCCTGCTCACCGAGCCTGTAGCGCAGGATGCATTCCGTGCGCGGGAACACGAATTCCTTGAACGAGGAATGCGGCAGGATGTACTCGCCTTCCGGCAGCATCTCGTGCTCGTCCGTGATGGCCTTGAAGACCACCATGCCGTCCAGTTTCGCCGGCGCAATGACGCGGCAGCCGGCCTTCATCAGCTCGCCGGCCAGACGCGTGAGGTTCCCTGCTGTGATGATCGTCGCCACGTTTCTACCTGAAGAAATCGTTCTCGTCTGCCTTATCGAACGCCTTGACCGCGGGCGCCGCCGTGGGGTCGTACCCCGCGCGGTACTTGAAGTGCCGCGCCACGGACTCCGCCATCTTCTTGTTCAGCAACGTCAGCGGGATGTCCTGCGGGCAGGCCCGCTCGCACGCCCCGCAGCCGATGCACCGCCCCGCCAGGTGCATCGCGCGGATGATGTTCCACGCGAAGTTGCCGGCCTCATGCGCGCTGGAGGAAATCCACTGCGGCTCGTTCTTCTCCACCAGGCACCGCTTGCAGTAGCACAACGGGCATACCTGCCGGCACGCGTAACACCGGATGCAGCGGCTCAGCTTCTCCTGCCAGAACGCCCACCGCTCCGGCGGCATCAGCGCCTCGATCTTCCGCACGTCGTCCAGCCACCCCTCGTCCTCGGGCTTGGCGTCCGCCACGGTGGCCTTGCCGCTGACGTAGTCGCACGCCAGCCGGTGCGCATCCGCGCCCGGTCCCGCCGGCGTATGCACGTCGCAGTGCTTGCACATGTCCAGCAGCGGCTCACCCACGCCGTCGCAGGCCATCCCGATGAGCACCAGACGCTCGCGCGCCACTTGGCTTTCCTGGATCAGCCCCGTGACGGCGCGCGCGTCGCAGCCCTTGACCACAAGCCCGACTTTGCCGCGCTTCAGCACCTCGTCGCGCTTCAGGTACACGGCCAGGTTGTTCAGGCAGTATTTGTTCCAGACCAGTTCCCCCGGCGCGGTCGGCGGACGTGATGATGAGCGGCATGGTGCGGTCCGGGCTGGAGCCGGGACCGTAGCCCACGAAAACCTGTACGGTGCCCTTGGCCAGCAGGTCGCGAGCCAGCGCGCGCAGTTCCTCAACAGCCTCTGCCATCCGTCACTCCGCCTTCTGTACCGCCGGCGTCCCGCCGGCAACGCCTTTGCCTGAACCGTTGCCGCCGCCTGCGGCAGCCTTTTCCAGCCATGCGTCCCGGCCCGAGCGCGCCAGCATGACGTGGTACCCTTCGAACGGCCCCAGTTCCCGCACGTGCTGCACCATCTCGTTTACCACTTCGGCCCACTTGGCGCCCTCAGCCGCCGACACCCACGCGAACTGCACGCGCCGCAGGTCAATGCCGACGAACTCCAGCAGCTCTCGGAAGAGCGTCCAGCGGCGCCGCGCATGGTAGTTGCCCGTGTTGTAGTGACAGTCGCCGGGATGGCACCCCGACACCAGCACGCCGTCCGCGCCCTGCTCGAACGCCTTGATCACGAAGAGCGGATCAATGCGGCCCGTGCATGGCAGGCGGATGACGCGGATATTGGCGTCGTACTTGATGCGGCTCGTGCCCGCCAGGTCCGCGCCGGCATAGGTACACCAGTTGCAGACGAAGGCGATCACCTTCGGCTGCCACACGCGTTGCGCTGAAACCTGGTCCTTCTGTTCCTTGTGCTCCATCGTCACTCTCAGCGGTCCCTACAGCGCCACGATCTCCGCGTACACTTGCTCGTCCTTGAACCCGTCCAGCTCCACGCTCTTCGAACGGCACGTCGCCGCACACAGCCCGCAGCCCTGGCACACGCCCTCGTTAACGGAGGCCACCATCTTGATCAGATTGCCCTTCTTGTCGCGAATCTCCTTCTTCTCAATCGCGCCGTACGGGCAGCAATCCGCGCAGTACCAGCACGCCACGCAGGCCGCCTCGTTGACGTGCGCAACCGTCGGGTCGCGCGCGAGTTCCTGCGATGAGAACAGCCCCTGCACCTTGCTGGCCGCGCCGCTGGCCTGAGCGACCGTATCGGGGATATCCTTCGGCGCCTGGCACGCGCCCGCCAGGAATATGCCCGCCGTGTTGGTTTCCACGGGCCGCAGCTTGGGATGCGCTTCCGACAGGAACTTATTCATGTCGTAGGCGATGCTCAGGCGCTGCGCGAGCCGTTCGGCGCCGCGCTGCGCCACAATGGCGGTAGCCAGGACCACCATGTCGGCCTTGATCTCCACCAGTTCGCCGCTGAGCGTGTCCACGCCCTTCACGATCAGCTTGTCGCCGCGCTTGTAGACCTTCGACACCCGGCCGCGCAGGTACTGCGCGCCGTCCTCTTCCACGGCGCGCCGCCAGAACTCGTCGTAATCCTTGCCGGCCGCACGCACGTCCATGTAGAACACAGAGGCCTTGCCGTCATGGACCTTGTGCTTGTAGAGCATGGTGTGCTTGGCCGTGTACATGCAGCAGATCTTGGAGCAGTACGCGCAGCCGCGGGCGTTGTCGCGCGAACCCACGCACTGGATGAAGACGACCTCCTTCGGCTCCTTGCCGTCCGACGGCCGCTTCATCGCTCCCTGCGTCGGCCCCGACGCGCTCGCCAGCCGCTCGAACTGCATGCCGTCAATCACATCGGCGTACTTGCCCGCGCCGTACTCGCCATACGTGGACAGCGGCGGCAGATCGAAGCCCGTGGCGACCACGATCGCGCCGACTTTCTCGGTGACGAACGTGTCCTGCCACAGCGAGAAATCCACCGCCTTCTGCGGCGCGATGGGACAAGCCTGCAGACACTTGCCGCACACCGTGGATTCGACCGGCGGAATCCCCTTCTTCTGCGCGGCCTTGTAGCGCAGGCAATTCTCCTGGTCTATCACCGGCTTGTTCGGCACGGCCTGCAGGAACGGCGAGTAAATCGCTGTCCGGCTCCCCAGCCCGCGGTTGAACTCGCTGGGCACCTTCTTCACCACGCAGGCGGCCTGGCAGGCGCCGCAGCCGGTGCAGAGCGCGTTGTTGACGGAGGTCGCCTTGCGGCGGATCTTCACCTCGAAGTTCCCGATGAAGCCTTTGACCTCTTCCACTTCCGAGTAGACGTAGAGCTTGATCTTCGGATGCTGCGCCACTTCGACCATGCGCGGCGTCAGGATGCACTGCGAACAGTCCAGCGTCGGGAAGGTCTCCGAGAGCTGCGCCATGTGGCCGCCGATCGAGGGGTCTTTCTCGACCAGGATCACCTCATGCCCGCCGTTGGCGATATCCAGCGCGGCCTGAATCCCGGCAATGCCGCCGCCGATGACCAGCGCGCGCCGCGTGACGGGCACCTTGATGGGCACCAGCGGCTGATTGCGCTTGACCTTCTCCACAATCACGCGCACCAGGTCAATCGCCTTCGCCGTCGCTTCCTCGCGGTTCTCGTGGACCCACGAACAGTGCTCGCGGACGTTCGCCATCTCGCACAGGAACGGGTTCACGCCCGATTCCGCCGTCGCGCGCCGGAACGTGGGCTCATGCATGCGCGGGGAACACGCGGCCACAACGACGCCGGTGAGTCGCTTCTCTTTGATGGCCTGGCGAATCAGGTTCTGGCCGGGGTCGGAGCACATGTACTTGTAGTCCACGGCGTGCACCACGCCGGAGAACTTGCTCGCCGCCGCGGCTACCGCCGCGGCGTCAACCGTGCGTCCGATGTTCTCGCCACAGTGGCAGACAAACACGCCAATCCGCGCCATGCCGCTTCTTACTCCTTGCCCGCCCCCGCCGCCCCGGCCGCCACAGGGGCCGGCTTCTTCGCCGGTGCGGGCGCGAATGCCTTTTGCACCGCCGCGCGGGCGCTGACGTAGTGCTGGTTGATGCCCAGTTCCCTCTCCGACAGTCCGAGGCACAGCCCGATCCACTGGGTGATGTACAGCACCGGGATGTTGAAGCCGGTGCCGTAGCGTTCATTGACGTTGTGCTGCCGCAGATCGAGGTTCGACTGGCACATCGGGCAGGCCACGGCGAACGCACCCGCCCCCTCAAAGACGGCGTTGTCGAGGATGTCGCGCACCATCTTGCAGACCAGGTCGGTGCGGCACATCGAGAACCCGCCGCCGCAGCATTCCGTCTTCAGGCCCCACTCGACCGGCGTCCCGCCCAGCGCCTTGATGATCTGGTCCATGGACTGCGGCGCTTCCGGGTCGTCGAACTGCATGACCTTCGGCGGACGCACCAGCAGACAGCCATAGTAGGACGCGAT
>JAPLOD010000025.1 GCA_026692735.1 Planctomycetota bacterium
GCGGTGCAGGCGGTGCTGGCGGCGCGGGTGGCGCGGGTGGCGCCGCGGACGCAGGCCGTTCTTCGCGTGGACCGCGATCTCGCGGGGGCCGACCGCCACGATCGCCGCCGCGGTCGCCGCCACGACTGTGACCTCCGCGGTCACCGCCGCGATCGCCACCGCGCCGGGGCCCGCCGCGGTCGCCGCCGCGACCGCCGCCGCCGTGTCCGCCCTCACCGGCCGCCGGCTGCGCAGCCTCTGACCCTGGTGCGATGACGGCACGGCGTGACAGTTTCATGCGGCCGAGTTCGTCAACGGCGATCAGCTTGACCTCCATCTTGTCGCCCATCTTGCAGAACGCGTGGGGATCCTTGACGTAGGACGTGTCCAGCTCGGAGACATGGCACATGCCGTCGGTGCCCGGCATGATCTCAAAGAATACGCCGAATTCCTTGATGTTGACCACTTCGCCCATGTAGATTTTACCCACTTCCGGCGTGCCGACGAGGCCCTCGATCTCCAGTTTCGCCGCCTCGGCCTGGTCGCGCTTCGGGCTGGCGACGATCACTTTGCCGTCGTCACTGACTTCGATGGTGACCTTGTACTTCTCTTCCAGGGAGCGGATCATCTTGCCGCCCGGGCCAATGAGCTTGCCAATCTTCTCGACGTCAATCTTCATCTGGATGATCTTCGGCGCGTGCTCGCTGATGTTGGGCCGCGGGGCCGCGATGATCTTGGCCATCTCGCCGAGGATATGGACCCGGCCCGCCTTGGCCTGTTCCAGCGCCTGCCGCAGCACCGCTGGCGGGATGCCCTGGCTCTTCAGGTCCATCTGCAGCGCGGTGATCCCCTTGGCCGTGCCGGCGACCTTGAAATCCATGTCGCCGTAATGGTCTTCGTCGCCCAGGATATCGGACACGACGTAGTACTCGCCCTGTTCCTCGACCAGACCCATCGCGATGCCCGCGACGGGCGCCTTGATGGGCACGCCTGCGTCCATCAGCGCCAGGGTTCCGCCGCAGACAGAGGCCATCGAGCTGGAGCCGTTCGACTCCATGATTTCGCTGACCAGGCGCAGCGTGTAGGGGAACACGGTGTAGTCCGGCAGCGCGGGCTTGAAAGCGCGGCGGGCCAGGTTGCCGTGGCCGATCTCGCGGCGGCCGGGGCCGCGCGGCATCTTGACTTCGCCCACGCAGAAGCTGGGGAAGTTGTAGTGCAGCATGAACTTCTCCGTGAACTCGCCGGCGAGCGCCTCGACGGTCTGCTCATCGCCCACGGTGCCCATCGTCGCCGCCACCAGAGCCTGCGTCTCGCCGCGGGTGAACAGCGCCGAGCCGTGGGCGCGCGGCAGGAGGCTGACTTCGCCCGTGATGGGGCGGATATCGTCCCGCTTGCGGCCGTCACAGCGGCGGTTCTCGCGGATGAGCGTGCGGATGACCTTTTCCTGCAGGATGTCAAACGCGGCCTTGATGTGCCACGCGGACGGTGTGGACTCGTCCACCGGCTGGCCGGCCTTGAGCAGAGCTTCCCTGGAGTACTTTTCGACGAGTTGGTCGCGAAGGTGTTTCAGGGCGTCGCGCCGGCCGAACTTGGTCGGCGTCAGTGCCGCGGCCTTGGCAGCCTCGAAGCTCTCCTTGCAGATGACGCCGGTGACGGGATGGGGCGTCGGCGGCACGAAGGCATCCTTCTGCACGCCCACTTTGGCCACGAGTTCCTCCTGCATGGCCACAATCTCGCGGATGAACCGGTGGCCGTGTTCGATGGCATTCACCATCGCGTCCTCGGACAGCTCGCTGGCGGCGGCCTCGACCATCAGCACCGCGCTCTTGGTCCCGGCGACGACCAGTTCGAGCGTTGTCTTCTCCATGTCCGCCTTGGAAGGCAGCAGCTTGAGCTGCCCGTCCACACAGCCTACGCGCACCGCGCCCAGCGGCCCCTGGAAGGGCAGCTTGGAGACGGCCAGCGCGGCGGAAGCGGCGATCATGGCCGGAATGTCGGGGTCAATGTCCGGTTCGGCGGAGAGCACCAGGGCCTGGATGAGCACGTCGCGGCCATAGCTCAACGGCCACAGCGGGCGGATGGGGCGGTCAATCAGCCGCATGGTCAGGATTTCTTTTTCGGAAGGCGCGCCTTCGCGTTTCCTGAAGCGTCCGCCAAAGATCAGCCCCGAGGCGTAGCCCCGCTCCCGGTAGTCCACCGTCAGCGGGAAGAAGTCCATGCCCTCCCGCAGGACCTGGTCCGTCACGGCGGCGAGTACGATGGTGTCGCCCAGAGTAACCAAGGCCGCGCCGGCGGCCTGTCTGGCGATCCTCCCCGTCTCAATCTTGAGCTTCCGCCCGCCGATCTCACGTTCAACAACGATGTAAGCCATGTGTCTTAAGTCCTCTGCTGCTTTGTCGTCTGCCGTTTGCCACGGATCCTCTGCCCTCCTGTTGGCATCATAGCACAGGCGCCACGGCCGTGCCGGAGTCGGTGGTCAACCGCCAAGGGCCGGCGAGCGACTGCGCCGAGATTGCGGCGGGCGCATCGCCAGCAGCCGTTGGCCAATGACCAATGACTGATGCTAGATGACAGAGGACCAATGACAGACGGCAATTGACTATTTCCGGAGTTCGAGGCGCTCGATGAGGGTCTTGTAGCGCTCGATATCCTTGTCACGCAGGTAGGTCAGCAGGCGGGTGCGTCTCGCAACCATCTTGGAAAGGCCCAGACGGGAGTGGTGGTCCTTAGCGTGGAGTTTGAGGTGCTTGGTCATGTTGCCGATCCGCTCCGTCAGCAGCGCCACCTGCACTTCCACGCTCCCGGTGTCCCCGGGATTCGTACGGTAGCTTTCGACCAACTGTTTGCGACGGGTTGCGGTCATCACCATGACGGCTTCGTTTCACTCCACTTCGGCTCATCTTGCCTCTGGGCGAGGCTTTCCTTTGTCCTGTCCATCTGGGCTCTCCCCAGGAGAACCCGCGGCGCGTTTCCCTCAGTACCATAGCGCGCCCCATGCGCTTCCCTTCCACACGGGGGGCGCATGATAGCGAAGAAGCGCGGCGTTTCAAGGCCAAATCCGGTTTATGTTGTAGACCCTTTACTGGACTCGTTTTCGCACTTGTAAGCGCTGTATACTTAACTACAGTTTTGTGCCGAATGTGCGGAAGCTGTCCAGGTGATCCAAGGAGCCATGCCGTGGGGCAGGGGTGCCGGGGCGCTCTGTGTAGTCCGCGTGTACAGTGCAGAGAGGAGCAAGAGAATGGCAGAAGGGCAGAGATCCATCAAATCGCTCGCTGGCGAATCGAAGACTTTCCCGCCGCCGAAGGCCGTGTCCGACAAAGCGTACATCAAGTCGTTCGCGCAATACGAGGCCATGTACAAGCGCTCGATCTCGCCGACCGAATCGAACGCCTTCTGGCTTGAGCAGGCCGATACGCTCGTCTGGTTCAAGAAGCCGACCAAGGCGCTGGAATACACCTGGGATACGGCCAAGCGCATCATCAAGCACACATGGTTCGCCGATGGCACCCTGAATGCCGCCGTCAACTGCGTTGACCGGCATGTGGGCACCGTGCGGGAGAACAAAGTCGCCATTCTGTGGCAGGGAGAGCCGGACCATGACGTGGTCAAGCTCACGTACGGCGACCTCCACCGCCTCGTCTGCAAGTTCGCCAACGTATTGCTCTCGAAGGGAGTCAAGAAGGGCGATCGCGTCTGCATCTACCTGCCGATGATCCCCGAGGCGGCGGTGGTGACGCTGGCCTGCGCGCGCCTCGGCGCATATCCCGCTGAAGAACATCGCGGACGAGGCGCTGGCCCATTGCCCGTCCATAAAGAACGTGATCGTCGTGAAGCGTGGCGAAGGCAAAATCAACATGACCCCGGGCCGCGATGTCTGGTACCACGACGAGATGGCCAAGGCGAGCTCGGTGCACAAGGCTGAGCCGATGGAAGCCGAACACCCGCTGTTCATCCTCTACACCTCCGGCTCGACCGGCAAGCCCAAGGGCGTCGTGCACACGACCGCCGGCTTCCTCTTGCACACCGCCATCTCCCACAAGTACATCTTCGATGTCCACGACGAAGATGTCTTCTGGTGCACGGCCGACATCGGCTGGGTGACGGGCCACAGCTACATCATCTACGGGCCGCTGGCCAACGGGGCGACCGCGATGATGTTCGAGGGTGTGCCCACGTATCCTGACGCGGGCCGGTTCTGGCAGGTCTGTGAGAAACACCGTGTCTCGATCTTCTACACTGCTCCCACGGCCATCCGCGCTCTGATGCGCGAAGGTCCCCAGTGGCCCAAGAAGTACGACCTCAGCCGCCTGCGCATACTCGGTTCGGTCGGCGAGCCGATCAACCCCGAGGCGTGGATGTGGTATTACGAGCACATCGGCGGCGGACGCTGCCCCATCGTGGACACATGGTGGCAGACCGAGACGGGCGGCATTCTGATCACCCCCCTGCCGGGCGCGCACACGCTCAAGCCCGGCAGCGCGTCGCGAGCCTTCCCGGGCGTTGATCCAGTCGTGCTGCGTGACGATGGCACGGAGTGCGACCGGAACGAGGGCGGCAAGCTCTGTATCCGCAAGCCGTGGCCCGGGATGATGCGCACAACCTACGGGGATCACGAGCGTTTCATTGACACATATTTCATCATGTACCCGAACATCTACTTCACCGGCGACGGCTGCCGCGTGGATCAAGACGGCGATTACTGGTTGATGGGCCGCGTGGACGATGTGGTGAACGTCTCCGGTCATCGCATCGGCACGGCAGAAGTTGAG
>JAPLOD010000026.1 GCA_026692735.1 Planctomycetota bacterium
ACGAGAGCGGGGCGAAAACGAACATGACGCGACTGTATGCGCGAGCGTTCGGTGGCCGGCGAGCCGTCGATAAAGTGCCACAGGGCCACTGGTCTGCCGTCGAGGCGGCCGACTCTGTCGTCGCTGTCTGTCGGCTGGATACAGGACGTACCGGCGGCCCCGCTCTGCCCCAGGTGGCTGCAGGCCGTGGTCCACAAGATCTTTCGACAAAACCGAGGCGCTCGTCACCAACGAGCTGCCATTACTCATCGCCCTGGAGCGGTGCGCCCAAGAACACGTTCGGGAAGGAAGTCCCTCCAACCCAGTCGAGGTTCCGGCCTTGCTGCTCGTAGAGGTAGAGACTCGGAAATCGAACGATGATCTGCGTGACGTCTGGTTTCAGCAGGCTAGACAGCCCCTCGCGCTCTTCCTTGGCCGGGTATTTTGCCAGGAAGAGCTTCTCCAAAGAGCCATCGCGTTTCTGAAGCTCGATGCACCAACGCAGAGGCTTGCCAGGCGCGGGCACGCCCGGTTTCTGCGCGTGACCAGGACGCTTCTCGACGTGGGTTTCCCTCAGGAACTCGATGCTTGTCAGCACTTCGTTCGTGGAGTTCGGCCGTCCTCCGACCACGAGGACTTCGCCGCTCCGCAGCGCAACCGGTTGCCCTTCAATCCACTTGCGCCGGTCCAGCATCAGTTGATCAGCCATGATGAACTTCTGCTCGCCAGGACAGTAAATCTCGATCACGCGGGCGTTCTCGACTCCGCCGAAGACTGCCACGCGCCCGCTGGGGAGCAGGGACATGTAGACCGTACTGCGGCCGAGCGCCATGGGATCGACCTTGACCGACTGGCCCAGGGCCGGATCAAACACCTCGGCCGCGTGCAGCTCCGACGGGCGCTGGGTGACATCGAATCCACCGGCAATCAGGACCTTTCCATCTCGAAGGCGGATCGCCCCATGGGCGCTGCGCCGCACGCTCAGCTTGGCATCCAGAAGCCGCGACTTCCCGGTCTCCAGGTCAAAGACTTCGATAGAGTCCAGGCATGGCGCTCGGAAGTCCTCGGGTTTTCCGCCGCTCACAAGAACCTTGCCGTCGGAGAGCAACGTGGCCTGATGCCCGGACCGCGGGACCGCCAACTCGCCGGCTCTGGAGAACGAACTGCTCTTCGGCTCGAACAGCCAGCACCCGCTCACGGGCTGGCGATCAATGGAGCCGCCACAGAAGAAAACTCTGCCATCTGGCAGCACGGTTGACGCCCGCTCGAAGTTCTTCCGCAGCGGGAACTCGCCAGCCAGCCCGCGAGACGCGTTTGATCCGAAGTCGTAGATGGTGCAAGTATCGTTGTTCAGCATCAACACTTGGTCCTGAGGAAGGGGGATTACCGGAGGGAGCCAGCCCTTCTTGACCGGGGCTTCCCGGTAGCTGATTGACTCAGTTGCCGGATCGAAGATCGCGACGCTGACGTCCTTGGCGCCTGAAAGGATGCCCACCTTGCCGTCCGATAGCAGGAATGGCTGATGGCGCTGCTCCACCCACAGCGAGGATTTCTTCATACCTTCTTTCGCGCGGCGACACGAGTAGTCGAAGCCCAGGTCCGGCTGGGCGTATTTCCCAGTGGCGCGGGCCCACCATTCCTGGAATGCAGCGACCAGCCTGGCATGCCCGGGCGACTTCACGTCATACATGTCGTTCATCACCATGCCGCCTGCATAGACGTTCGTGATGCCATCCAGCGCCATGGCCGCGACGCAGCAAATCTTGGAATCATCGTCGTCCAGGTACTTGATCAGCGCCGGGACCGCCGGAACGCCCAGCGGCACCAACTCGCGTCGGGCAACCCCGGCGATATGCGCGCCAGTGTAGAGCTGGCCATCGTTTCCCTTGAAGCACAGTCCATTCGCCTCACCCATGTCCGCCGGTGGAGAAAACTTGGCCTTGAGTTCGGCCATCTTCTGATCGCTATGGCGGGCCACGTCATGACAGGTCTCCAGTACTTATACCCCACAAGCAAGACATGCGACCGGTCATCCTTGCTCCGTCCTTTGGGGGTCATCGGATAAGGCGACGTGCGACGGCCGCAGAGTTTCTGTCTACGCCGGGGGCGCGGCGGCGGGCATCCCCGTGGACCAGATGATGACGTTCGTGGGCCACCGCGACATCAGGACGGCCATGCGGCACTACCGCGACCCCGACGCGATCAGCACGCAGGCGATAGCGGCGAGGCTGGCGGCGGCCGGAGAACAGACAATCCCGCCCGCGCCCGTCGCCGGAGTCGCCACCCGGGCCGCCTCACCGCGGCCCGTGCGCCGTTTCCCTGTCCCCTTGACGCCGCTATGCGGGGTCAGATAATCCGGGACTGTCTGGGTCAGATAGCGTGGGACGTAGCAACGAGTGCCACTGTATCGGCGGGCAGTCGATGATGCCTCGGCATGTAGTTCTGAGTGCCCTGCTGGCGTTGCCTCTGGTGACAGGAGCCGGCGAAATTCCTTCCTCCGATGGCAAAGCCACGCTCGATCCCAAGCCGCACTGCGAAGCCCTGCGCGAAGCGCTGAAGGCAAAGACCACTCAATATCCTGTTTCCGCGCAGCTCAGCGTCATGGGCGCCAACCAGCAGGTCCGCGTCACGAAGGCCGACGAGACCGGCGTGGACGTCGAGGGGCAAGGCAACATGCGTCTGCGTTGGAAAGACCTCTCGGACAGCGATCTCATTCGTCTTGCGATCGCCGCGCGCGGCCAGGATGCCCAAGCGCTGCTGCACGCCGGCACACTAGGCCTGGCCATCGGCGACACGGCCGTGTTCGAGAGAATGATCGCGACGCTCTGGACACTGGACCCCAGCACAGCCAAGGAGCTTGAACGAGCCCGGCCGCCCGCGCCCAAGAAAGAACCCAAGAAATATCCGCCGCCGGCCGATCCGGCTCAGAAGAGCGACCCCCAGCCCGAACTGGACGCGCAGAATCCGCGGCTTGCTCCCGCTGACATCCTGTTCTCAATCCCGCTGGATGCCGCGCCGGAAGGCGCCTATACGCGCGAGGCCTGGAAGCAAGACTGGCCAACCTGCACGTGGGCCAGCGGCCTGGAAAATCGCGTGAGCGTCGTGGGCGGAAAAGACGCGTTCTCCGGCAGGAGCCTCCGCGTCCTCTACCCGAAGGACGGCGTCGGTCCTGAAGAAGGCGGAGCGCAGTGGAACCTGAAGCTGAAGGAAAGCTACTCGGAAGTCTACTGCTCGTACATGATTCGCTTCGCCCCCGGATTCGATTTCGTAAAAGGCGGCAAGCTGCCGGGCCTGGCCGGCGGCAAAGCCAATACGGGCGGCCGCAAGCCCGACGGAAACGACGGCTGGTCGGCGCGCATCATGTGGCGCCCCGGCGGCCGCGCGGTCCAGTACGTGTATCACGCCGACCAGCAAACGTCGTACGGCGACGACCTGGTGTGGAAACTCGACGGCAAGCCCGCGGTCTTCGTCCCCGGCGTCTGGCACCACGTCGAGACGCGCGTCGTGATGAACACGCCCGGAAAGAAGGACGGCATTATTCAGTCGTGGTTCGACGGCAAGCTGGCGCTCGAGCGCCAGGACCTGCGCTTTCGGAATGTGGACACGTTCGCCATTGACCTGTTTTATTTTTCGACGTTCTTTGGCGGAGCGTCTAAGGATTGGGCCGCATCCAAAGACGAGTACGTGTATTACGACAGTTTCATGATCACGCGCAAACGCGCCGGTCCGCCGGCCGCCAAAGACGCCCCGCGCCGTTGAAGTCCCCATTGGTGCCACGCATTCAATCGCGCCGGCAGTTGGGCGCGATTTCATGCATGCTGCGCTAGACCGGCGAGCACGCATGAGTTCGGCTCAAACATCCGAGCCAAACACATGGCACCGGCTAACTCATTTTTGGTGCATGAACGGTCTCGGCATGCCACGCACCCTCATACGCGCTGGCGAACGCAGCAACATCCGGGATAGCCTGGCCTTCGAGCCTGGCCTGACGGCAGAGCTGCGCGGCGGCGTGTATCGCCGAACCGAACGCCAGCGATGCTCGTAATGTTCCAGAATTCAGCCGGGCATCAACCGCCCTCGCGGTCATGGTGCCGCGACTGCCTCAAGCAGTGTCCCCGCCGCCGGTCCGTTCCGGCGGCACCATCATCAACCCGCCGGCCAGCCGGCCTGGACATGACGATCCCCATCGTCACCAGGGCCGGCAGATCGGCCTTGGTGATCCCGCCCTCGACTTTCTGATCGCCCCGCCAAGGAAGAGCGTCTCGGCAGCATCGGCCGATGGCCGCGACAGGGCACGTGACCGCTAGTGATGTCGAGCGCTGCTGGCAATTCGCTGAAGCTGTGGAACCTGTCTCCAGAGCAGGAAGAGGCGGCGACGGGGCGCGAGCTGCGGACATTCAGCGGCCACACCTATTACGTTTCGGGCATCGCATTCTCTCCGAACGGGGAGCTGGCGCTCTCGGGAAGCTATGACAAGACAGTCAAGCTTTGGGACGTGGCGACCGGCCGCGAACTACGGACATTCAGCGGCCATGCGGAGGCCGTAACGAGTGTCGGGTTTTCGCCCGACGGGAAGATGGCGCTCTCGGGAAGCATTGACATGACTCTGAAGCTCTGGGAGGTGGCAACGGGGCGCGAGCTACGGACATTCAGAGGTCACACCGGGGCTGTATGTAGCGTCGCATTCTCGCCAGATGAGCAGCACATTCTGTCGGCGGGCAGAGATAATATGCAGTTTCGAGACTTTACCCGCCCCGCCCGCTACCGCGAGTTCGACGCCCGGCTGCCCAAGGCCCGCAAAGCAATCCAGAAGAACGAGAACGACGCCGAGGCGCTGAAGACCTTTGGCGAATGGTATGCCTTCCGCGGCGTCAACGACTGGGCCGTTGAGTTCCTGGAAAAGGCCCGCAAGAACGGCGCGGAGGTCTCGCCGCTCACGCTGGCACGCTGCTACTGGCTCCTCTCCGAAGACGAGCGCGAACCGATGGACAAGCGTCCCGCCCACCGCGCCGCCGCAGTTGCCGAGTACCAGAAGGAGATCGCCCGGGCCAAAGCTCAGCCCGTCCCACAGGAGGCAAAAGCCAAACTCGCCCGCGAACAAGAGGAGTTTTACCTCGACCTCTGTCTCCAGGCCGTCTCGAAGCCCGCTCCTGCCGATAAGCCCGCCGACCCCAAGTAGCTGACCAGCCTTGGTCCCTCCGCGGGCCGTGATCAACAATGGCATATATGCCAGTCCTGTAACCGAGGCATGTTTCCAGGAGTCATAACACGCGCAGTAGGGTCGCGCGCGAAGGCTTGGTTCGGCTTGCCGTTCATGCCGGCCGTCATGTCGTGGCTCAATCCGGCTGGCCGCCGGGCGCCGTCTTGGTGGCGACCAACGCCTCGACCAGCGCGACGACACGCTCGTCGTCAAGCGCCGTCACGATGTCCGCGAAGCGTCCCTAGGGTCCCGTTGAATTAGTCATGGAACTGTGTAAGTGCCGTGCAACCAAGGGTTGAGGTGACTCAATGCGTTCCACAATCTTTTCAACGGGACACTAGCTTCCGCCTTGACGCTCGCGCCCGAGCCCGCTATAGCAGCGCAGGTTCCTGTTACGTTGGTCGCGTTCTCTCACAAGGAGGAGTCATTCCATGGCGAAGGCGAAGAAATCCACCCGCAAGCCCAGCGCGGCGTTCATGAAGCCCATGCAGCCCGACGCGGTGCTGGCGCCGGTCATCGGCGACAAGGCCATGCCGCGCACCGAGGTCACTAAGAAGCTCTGGGTCTACATCAAGAAGAACGGCCTGCAGGACG
>JAPLOD010000027.1 GCA_026692735.1 Planctomycetota bacterium
CCCGCCAAACCAGCCGACGCGCCCGCGACGAAAGCGGAAGAACCGCCGAAAGCTCCGGACGCCACGCCCAAGAAAGACGACGCCGCTAAGGTCCCCGAGAAAGCTCCGGACGCGCCCGCGGAGTAGGCGAACGGCGCTTACGGCTCACGCAGCCTGATTGCACGCACACAACAACGAGGAGAGAAGAGGGGCCGGATGTCGCTCAGTCCAGGCCGAAACGGTCGTTGACCAGTTCGGCGAGTGCGTCGAGGGCGGCCTGGGCATCCTTGCCGCTGGCACGAAAGCAAAACGTGTGATCGTCTTCGGCTGTGGCACGCACCATGTGCGCAGCAAAGCCAATCATGTCAAGAATGCTCTTAGCATTGCAGTCGAGGCTGTCCTTCACGGCGCGAATATCCGCCTCAAACCTGTTCGCCACTTCCACAATACGCTGGGCCGGCCGCATGTGCAGAGCATGCTTGTTTTTCAGGTTGATGCTCTTCTCCAACCACACGTCCGTCATCACAATACTCCAGTGCAACACCTGCACGGTCTTCGTAGAACGTGGCATTGCCCTCGCCACGCACTGCGTTCTGCCCGTTACGTTTTACGTAGTACCTTTGCCGGCAGAAAGCAAGGCGAGAATCCTTCCTCCCGTGACCACGCCCATCCCCCCGACCTCACCGCGAGTTCAATATGTTCACCAGCGCCTGAGCCAGCTTCTGGGTGTCGTGCCGGATGGGGTATGCCGGGTTCACGACATCGTCCGCCAGCAGCTTGAACGGTGCATTGCCAAGGTGGTTCAGGTCATAGCGCACTAACTGGGCGTTGCGCTCCTTTACCGCCAGCATCCCCGTATCGCCGTGCCTGCCGTTGTTCGCCAGCACGTAGTCGTAGACACGATGCGGATACGTGTGCTCGTCAATCGCCTTCAGGAAATCGGGCAGATCGTACCCGCGTGTCTCGCCTTCGTAGGTCATGATGTTGCAGACGAAGACCTTCTTGGCCGGGCTGCGCGCCAGGGCTTCCGCCATGCCGCGGATCAGCAGGTTCGGTATCACCGAGGTATACAAGCTGCCCGGTCCGATGACAATCAGGCCAGCCTCCTCGATGGCCTTCACGATGTCGGCGGCCACCGGCTGCGGGTCGGGGCGCAGTTCCAGCCGCTTGATCCGCTTGTCGGTCTTGCAGATCAGCGCCTGGCCGGTCGTCTTGGTCTCGTCTTCGTGGGTGGCCACCAGCAGGACGCGCTCCAGCGTCGAGGGCAGCACCTGGCCACGCACAGACAAAATACGGTTGGCCTCGCGCACGCCCTCCCCGAAATCGCCCCGAATGCGCGCCAGCGCGGTCAAGAACAGGTTGCCGAAGTTGTGTCCGCCCAGCTCGTTTTCCGGGAAGCGGAAGTCCAGCAGTTCGCCCATAAGCGGTTCTTCATCCGCCAGCGCGATGAGGCACTTCCGGATGTCCCCCGGTGGGTTGATGCCGAGTTCCTGCCGCAGCTTTCCCGAACTGCCGCCGTCGTCGGCCATCGAGACAATGGCGGTGATGTCGCGCGAGTAGCGCTTGAGGCCCGTCAGCACGCAGGACAGCCCCGTGCCGCCGCCGATGGCCACGACTTTCGGCCCCGCGGCCAGCACCGCCCGCTCGTACGCGGCTTCCACCAGCCCCTTCCGCGCGCCGCGGCGGTCCACCAGGCCCCACATGGACTTGATAAGCCGGTAAATGCCGGTGATCAGGCAGAAGCCGGAAAGGAAATAACCAAGGGCCGAACCGACCAGCAGGGAGTTGCCCCATTGGTCAAACTTCTCGGATGCCGGGTTGAACAGGTAGAGCAGCACCGCCCACGATGAGAAGACGGCGAACAGCAGCCCGAGGAGGATCACCGCGATCCAGCGTTTGATCCGCAGGCCCGGCTGCAGCCATTTGAAAAACTTTCCCAGCGACATAGCAATCCAACGTTCACAATGAAAAATGCAGATGACACGCTCGCCGTTGAAAAGACGCGCGTGGCGCCTTCACCACTATGCGATTTCTTGATTTCGCGTGCGTGTTCCGGGCCGGGATCAGCTTCCTCCCAGCGTCTCGTCGGCTTCCTTCAACAGGTCGCGCAACGAGTTCACGTCCTTGGTGTCGCGCATGAACCGCACGAATTTCTCATCCCGCACCAGCCGCGAGATGTAGGCCAGCGCCTCCAGATGAGTGCCTGACGCGCCCTTCGAGGAAAGCAGCAGGAACAATACGTGGACCGGTTCCCCGTCCAGCGCGTCGAAGTTGATCCCCTTCTTGGAGCGGCCGAATGCTCCGACGAGGTCGGTAACGGAGTCGTGCTTGGCGTGCGGCACCGCCACGCCGGCGCCGATTCCCGTGGAACCAAGCTCCTCGCGGTCCATCAGCGCCTTGATGACCTTCTTCGCATTGCCTTCTTCGATCTTGCCTGCCTTCACAAGGGCCTGCACCATTTCCTTGATGACGTCTTCCTTCTGGACGGACTTGAGATCGTCCAGGATCCCGCCCTCGGGAATAATGTCGCACAACTTCATCCGCTACGCCTCCGCAAAAACACCCCGCAGCGCCGAACCCAAGAACCCCCGGAATCCCGCGCCTCGAAACCTGAATCCCGGCCTACGCCTGCTCTTCGCCGGCCTCCGCCTCACCCGTCTCCAGCGTCCCAATGGTGCTCATGGCCTCGGCGCGCTTTGACCCGCGTCCCTGCGGCCGCAGCTTGGCCTTGTACTTCTTCAGCGCGGCGAGCAGCTTCTTCTCGGCCTTGTCAATGGCCGTATACAGGTCTTCGGCCTCGCCTTTGGCGACCAGCGTATACCGCCGCGCCACGGTACAGACCAGTTCCACCTTCTGCTCCCTGGGATTCCCCACGTCCAGGATGACATGCAGCCGATGGATGCCGTCGAAATACTTGTCTAACCTGCCTATCTTGTCCTCAACATGTTGTTGTATGGCTTCAGTGATCTTAAAATGCCGCCCTTCGATCTTCAGTTCCATCCCTGTCTCCTAAAGCCACATGGAACGCCCCGCGCCCATCATCGGGCACGAGGTCCCCCGGCACCATTTCGCCTGGGCCGTTGACAACGCCTCGATGGTAAGATGCCCATCTGAAAAGTAAAACGGAAATCGCGAAGATGCGCCGCGCGACGACCCGACGACGACGCAAAAACCTTCGCATTTGCCGTGCGGTTCGGTACGATGAAGTACACAGGCGGCTACCAGGCGGATGGAACATGCCCGGCGCGGCACGCCGGGCCTCGTCGCCGTCAGCGGGCTTCGCCATGGAGATCGTCTACTGCGTTTCGTGCGGCGTGCGAGTGTCCGACAGCGAGATGCAGTCGGGCTCGGCGTTGCGCGACGCTCAAGGCACCTACTGCGCCCGCTGCGCGGCGGCACGGCGTCCGGCGAGGCAACGGACGCCCGCGGCGACGCGCGAAGTTCCGCCCAGCACGCGCGCCAACCGGGTGATCCCGCCGTCCGCTCGCGCGCCCGCCCCCAAGGCAAGCCAGGCGCCGCCCGCCGTGTCCGCGAAGTCGAGCAACGCGGTCTGGATCCTGGTGGGC
>JAPLOD010000028.1 GCA_026692735.1 Planctomycetota bacterium
TGGATCAACCACCCCAACCGTTACATCGGGAACGTACACTCCAGGTCTTGCCATGCGCCCCTCCCATTCCCCCTGGGAGGGTATCGTCACCATAGCTTGCCAAACTTACGCAATTCCCGACTTCGTTACTACAGTCTCGAAGAAAGCACCTGTTGCAGCCAAGAAGCCAAGCACAATCAAGCCAGCTTCGCACTCTGTGAAGCGTAGCGTCGCTCCGACACCGCAAAAGAAGGTCCCGGCGCAACTCTGATGGACCGGTTGCGTGGTTGATAGATAAAAAGGAACGCGATGCCAAGCCGCCTCCGACTGGAAGCGGCCTGGCGCCGTTTCACCGTTTGCTGATGTGCCGGCGGGCTGCGTCGAGCAGCGCCTCGGCCGCGGCGATAACCACTGCGACCAGCCGCCATGCCGTACCCCGACGGGTTCCCGCCTGTATGCCGTGCCCGTCCAGCAGGACGGGATTCGGTCCACGTTCCACCCTCAATAGAACATAGAACCGCAGTCTTTGGGCGAAGGGTCCCGCCTGTGGGATTGTCGTTGGCGATTGCTGCCGGCATCCGCGAACTCGCGAGCCAGCCTACACACTCAACCCACGTGGGCGCCGGAGTCTTCGGTGGCAGATCGCAGGTGCTTTGGTTAGACTCTCAATCTGTACCCAACATGTGCGTCGGGCCGTGCGGACGATCGCGGTTTGTTCGTCGGCGCCGGCGGACAGGTCAACGAAATGAGAGGAGAACCGATGAATCAGCGTGGATACCTGTGGACCGCCGGAACGTGCGCGAGCCTGCTGTGCATCGCGGGCCTGGTGCTGTTCGCCGGGTGTGGCGAGGGCGCGAAACCCGAAGCCGCCAAAACCACCGGCGGCGGGAAGACCGAGGTCATCAAGGACATCGGCGACGGATCGAAGCCGCTGCTGACGGTCACGAACCCCGGCAACAAGGCCTTCTACAAGGCCGACGGGGCCTTTGACGCCGACGTGGCGAAGAAGGCATACTACGACATGATGGCCGCCTACAATGCTCCGATTCCGGCGATCCTGAAGGGCAACGATTTCTGGGTCAGCGATTTCGTCGATCGCAACTTCGAGAAGGTGGGCATGGCGGGCATCTTCTGGAAGAATGAGCACGACACCTACGGCAAGGACGACGGCTACGCAGGCGACTTCAAGGGCAAGCTGTACGGGTATCTCGGTCACGAGATCTACCTGTTGCCCGGACAGATGATCCCCGAGCATCGTCATGTCGGCGGCAACGAGGGCTACGGGCCCAAGATGGAGTCGTGGCACATCCGCTACGGCACCGTGGAATTCTTCGGCGAGTACAAGGGAGCCAACGGCGAGACGCCGATCGCCGATATGCCCGCCGCGGAGCGGCCGTGCGGCTTCGGCGAACCGTGGTTCAAATCGAAGTTCGTGGTGAAGCGGTCGGCCGGCCAGATCTACCCGCTCAAGAACCCCGAGTCGTGGCACTTCCAGCGCGCGGGTCCGAACGGCGCGATCGTCAGCGAATACGCGACGTATCACAACCAGGTGGAGTTCAGCAAGCCCGGCATGAAGTTCGCCAACTCCGAAGCGAAACAGTAGCACAAAGCACAAAGCGCAAGACGCGAGTGCCGCGCGAGTATCAGGGGCAGAAACCCATGAACCGGTTTCTGCCCCACTCGTGTGTAAGCGTTCTGCCGCTGCCGAGGCGGCGCAGATGCTTGCCGAGGCACCACGTGAGGCGTCAGGGATGGACCGGCGACGCGCCTACCCCATGTGCTTCCCCACCAGCTTGGTCATCTCGAACATGGAGACCTGCTTCTTGCCGCCGAACACAGCCTTGAGCTTCTCGTCGGCATTGATCATGCGCTTGTTCTTGGCGTCCTGCAGGCCGTTCTTCTTGATGTAGA
>JAPLOD010000029.1 GCA_026692735.1 Planctomycetota bacterium
CGTAATCTGACGCTTGGGCTGATTCGACAGCGTACCCGGCACAAATACCTGCCAGACGCCCTGCGACGCTTCATAGCGGACCCCTTCGCCGCTTTGGCGTTCATCTGCCCTATGAACAAGGGCGAGAATTGAAAAGCCCTGTGGGGTAAGAGCCGCTCCAGGGGAATGTCCTTGAAGGTGGAGCAGAGGAACTGCGCATTGCTGTAGACCACAGAGAGCGGATTGTTGATTGCATGAGCCAGGTCGGCTATCATCTCTCCGAGAACCGCGAGCTTCTCGGTTTGGGACATGCGCTCCTCCATCTGCCTGCGCGCCGTGATGTCGCGAATGTTGCATTGGATCACCTTCTGGTGGTCCACCAGGTAGACGTTGCTGACGAACTCCACCTCGATCCGTCGCCCGTCGGCGGTTTCCAGCGGCAAGTAATCGTAACGGACGTGTTCCTTCGCCTGCAACTCCAGAAATTTGGCCTGGTTGGCGGCGATGTCCTTGAGGAAGCCCAGTTCCCCAACCTTCTTTTCGATGAGCTGTTCACGTGAGAACCCCAGCATCTGGATCAGGAACGGATTCGCATCCACGACCGTCCCGGTCTCGGCATCGAGGATCAGAATGCCGTCTTTCGCCGACTCGAAGAGCCGGCGATACCGTACCTCCGAGGCCCGCAGCGCCTCCTCCGCCTGCTTGCGCTCGGTGATATCAACCGCGAAGCCGATGAGGCCGGCAATGTTGCCGTGGGCGTCACGGAAGGGCACCTTGTCCGTCTGCAGCCAGCGCGTGCCAGTGGATGTGAACAGGGGCTCGATGATACCGCGGCGTGGCCGGCCGGTGGTCATGATTTCCAGGTCATCCTGGATGTACTTCGCGGCATGGGGCGAACCAAGCTCGGCGTCTGTCTTCCCTTCGATCTGATCCTTGGGAAGGTTCAGGCAGCGGGCGTGGAACTCGTTGACACGCACGAGCCGGTGCGCGCGGTCTTTGTAGAAGATCAAGGCGGGCACTGAGTCAAGGATGAGCTGCAATTCCGCGCGTTGCCGTCGCAGTTCCGCCTCCGCCAGTTCGCGCTGCGTGATGTCGCGCTCGATGGAGAAGGCGAACGTCTTGGGGCCGACCTGAATCTCCTTTGTCGAGCACTCGACCACGAAAACCGTGCCGTTCTTGCGCCGGTGCTTCACCTCGAACACGCTCATCTCGCCGGAGAGGATTCCCCGCCGCCTGCCCCTGATCAGGTCTTCGGCCTGCGGGTCCGCCTCAATGAGGGATATCGGCTGGCCCAGCAGTTCGTCGCGCTCGTACCCCAGAAGGCGAGAGGCCGCGGCGTTCGCGTCGCGGATGATGGGGATGCCGCCCGGCGGGACCTCCAGCAGCAGGATGATGTCCCCCGCCTGCTCGAACAGGGCCCGGAAGCGCTCCTCGCTTTCGCGCACTTCCTCCAGCAACCGCACGTTGGCGATGGCCTGACCAGCGTAACCGGCGAACAGGCGCAGCCCGCTCAACTGCGCCTCGGTGAGGGGGCGCTGCGTCAGGAGGTTGTCCACGCACAGTGTCCCCACCGGCGTGTCGCCTGCCCACATGGCGACTGCCGCGTGCTCGTGGACGCCCGCCATGGTCTCGGGATGCGCGGCCGTCTCCGAAGGGTAGTTGTTGGTGTGGAGCATCCACGCGGGGTTGCTCAACATCCCGCCCCATGTAGGGGCTTCGTAGCTGAGGTCCCATTCCTCGGTGCGTTCACCCGCGGCATTTGTGCCGAACGATCCGCGGAAGACGTTGTGGGCGGGATCGTGAAGCCAGATGCTCGCGCGGTCGAAGCCCAGACCTTGCCGCGCGGCGCCATATATCTTCAACAGCGCCGACCGCAGGTCGGTGGCTTGGGTGACCTGCTTACCCAAGCGCAGGACTGTCTCGAGGACAGCGCTGCGTTGTGGCTCCATGTTTGGAGGTGACTGGGATACCGGCGCGCTGTCCGTGCTCTGCCCTGCGCTCGTCGTTGGCTTTTCCCTGCTGCCTGCCATCGCCAGTAACCTCACCAGAAGATGCAAATAGAGAGAGAAGCTTCCCCCCCAGCCCGCTTGTTTTAGCTAATAAAGGAAAAATACCACATTCTTTGACCATGTGCAACATCCGGGTGCCGTCCCGGACGACTTTCGAGAATCTGCGGAACAATGAAGCATTACCGATGAGCGCATACCCGTGTCCGGCAAGGGGACGGACGACGCTGACATCATCGGCGCGGCCGCGATTGCCGAGAAGAGCGTAGGGCGTTCGCTGTCGCGTGGGGACGATGATGCGCCGCTGCTGCGTCCTGAAACAATCTCCTATTTTTCTGGCGCAAAAGCCGCTCCTCCCCGTCGCATAGGTGAAAGTTGGGAACGCATATCCGAGGAGGGGCTCACCGATGCGTACCTGCCGCTGCATATCTCTTGTGTCGCTCTGCATCATTGTGGCCGCCGGGCTTGCTGTGGCTGAAGAGAGCCTCGTCATTGGGCTGTCCGGCCAGCGCATGAGGGTCACGCATGCGCGGCGCGGGGTGAACGGCGCCACGCCGTACGCTCACGCCGGCGAAGTGGCCGTGGGCAGACTCTCCGTCAAGACCGCCGACGGTAAGAACGGCCATTACAAGGAGGCCGATCTCGGCCTGCGCACGCTGGACGTGGCCACGGAGATTGACGGCCTGACGGCGCGCACGACGGTCACGCACGTATTCCAGAACCAGACCGACGAGTTGCTGGAAGGCGTCTTCTCCTTTGCCCTGCCGTCCGAGGCCGCCGTGGACCGCTTCGCCATGACGATCAACAGCGAGACTGACCTGATGGAGGGCTCGCTGCTGGACAAGGAGAACGCCAAGTCCATCTACAGCAACCTCGTCTATGG
>JAPLOD010000030.1 GCA_026692735.1 Planctomycetota bacterium
GCGCCATTTTCAGGAGTCTTTCACGAGCGGCGGCGCGGGTGGTCAGGGCGGGCATGGGGGCGCTCCTTTGAAACACGCGAGTATCCCCCATTTCGTTTTCGTCTAACTATCGACGCGCCTTGAGCGTCCCGCACCCTGCGCTAACCACGAAGAGCACGAAGAAGAGAAGGAAGAATTGGCGCAAGGGCGGCCAATCGTTTCGTCCTGCTCTTCGTGTTCTTCGTGGTGCAATGTCAGCGGATGGCGCAAATGCTGAAGTCCAGGTCAAAGGCGTCTTCGGAACTGTCCCCATCCGGCCCGACACATACATAGATCGTCTCGCCGCCGCTCAACACGCCAAGCGGAATGTTGAAGTCCAGGGGTGCATTGCCGCCGGCCGTCTGGAGGTCGTCCTTCAGTCTCTCGTTGACGTACACGCACAGCTCGACCTTGCCGCCGGCCGCGTTGCGGCGGAGAGTCCCTCTGACGGCCAACGGGCCGCCCTTTCCCGCCTCTACCTTGTAAGCGGCGATCGCGTAGCGGTCCGTGGCCGCGCCCTGCTTTGTGCCCGGCCCGGGATGGCCGCCGCTGGCGTTCAGGCAGACAGGCGACTGCTCGCTCCCGCCGGGATACGCTTGCGCGCTGGCGCAGTAGCCGCGCGCTTTCTCGTTCCACACGAGGTCCTGGTAGTCTCCAGCGGACCTGATCGGACCCATTATATTGCACATGTAGCGCCAACCCGCGGCAGGCGTCTTCTCCCTGAAACCGCGCCTGTACTGGGCGATAGCCTCGCCCTCCGCAGGCTTGCTGGCGGCGCCGTCAGGCGGTTTCGGCGCCGGTCCTGCCGCCTGCCGGTCCGGCCACAGGCATAGTGCCAGTATCCCTGCAAAGACCGCCACAGCCCCCGCCATCGCCAGCGTCGGCCCCCACGGCGTCTTCCTGCCGGGCCGTTCCGCAGCCACAGGGACCTGCTCCTGCTCCTCCTCCTCCGGCTTCGTTGTCACTGGCGTGAGCGGCCCCGTCGTCTTCCGCCGCTGGCGCAGTTGCTCGCCGGCAGCGGGCGTGGCCCGGCCGGGCACCGGCACAGCGTCCACCACGCCCGAACGATGCCTGCCTCGGGGAGTCTGCAGTTCAGCCCCAGGGACAATGTTCCTGCCCGGGGCTACGCCCGCGGTCGGCAGCACCGGGACGTCCCCCGCGCGCGGTCTGCCCTGCCGCCCGGTCGCTCCCCCCCGGGACCTCTCGGAGCGCTTGGCCGAAATCCGCACGCTCGACTTGCCGACTTCGATGCCCGCGCGCTGCGGCTCCTCGCCGTTGCGCACGCGTTCGATGTCCTCGAGCATGGCCTCGGGCGTGTCGTAGCGGTCACGGCGGTCTTTGGCCATCATCTTCTCGATGATGGCCACGCAGCCTTCCGAGAGGCCCGGGTTGATCTCGTCTGGCGGTGTCAGTTCGTCCTTCAGATGCTTGGTGATGATGACCAGCGGCGACGAGCCGGTGAACGGCGTCTGCCCTGTGACCAGGTGGTACAGCGTCGCGCCCAGCGAGTATATGTCGGCGCGGACGTCAATGTCCGTGTCGCCCCGCGCCTGTTCCGGCGAAATGTAATGCGGCGTGCCGACCAACAGGCCCGACTGCGTGAGCTTGGATGCTTCCGCGTCGGTGTGTTTCACCAGGCCGAAGTCGCTCAGTTTGACCTCGCCCGCCGAGCTCAGCATGATGTTCGAGGGCTTCACGTCGCGGTGGATCAGCCCCTTCTCGCCGGCGTATTGCAGCGCCCTGGCGACCGCGGCGCAGACATCCAGCGCCTCCCGCTCGGTCAGGATGTTGCGCGCTTTGAGCAGTTTGTCGAGCGAGCCGCCATTTACGTACTCGAGCGCGATATAGTGAATGCCGTTCACCTCGCCAAAGTCCACGGTGCGCACGATGTTGGAGTGCTCAAGCGACATCCCTAACCGGGCCTCGCGCTCGAACCTGGCCACGAACATCCGGTCGTCGGTATACTTCCGGGGCATGACCTTCAGGGCAACCTCGATGCCCGTCGCCTGCACGCGCGCCTTGTACACGCTGCTCATCCCGCCTTCGCCGAGCTTGCAGAGCATCTCATACGGCCCGAACTTCTTCGGCCCCTGCCGCCGCTGCTGTTCCTCGAGCACCAGCCTTGCCTGCGCGGCGGTGATAAAGCCGCGCTCGACCATGATCTCCCCCAGCGTCCGCCGCGGTTTGCCGGGACCGGTTTCCTTCGCTTGGATCTCTAGACAGAGGCGCACGTCCGCTGGCGTGGCCAGGTGCCGCGCCACGATTATCTGGCCGAACAGCCCTTCGCTCTGCGCCCCCGATGTGGCCATGGGCATATGCCGGTAGACAAGTACCGGCCCTCCGGAGTGCAATATGCTCACATCGTCCGTGGGCGGCAGTATAACCGGGCCGGCGCGGATTGCCTCTTACGGATTGGGGAAAACCGGAACCGGAGCTTCTTTGCCCGTCATCCGCCTCAGCATCTCTCCGGCTTCGTGCCAGACGGGATTGGACGAAGACAGGGACATAATCGGCTCGGCAGTCTCGCTGTGCGCGAGCAGCTCCGCGTCTTCTGGCAGGCCGCCTAAGCACTGCACGGGCGTTCCCGCGAAGAGCTCGCGCGCCCGTGCCACCACGGGCGAGGCGCCCGTGCCTCCGCGGACGCGGTTGACCACCACCCCGAACGCCGCCGCCTCAATCTTCATCTCCAGGGCCAGGTCGTATAGCTTTCGCGCGGTGGTCAGACCGCGAAGGGACGGTTCGGCCACGAAGACCAGCCAGTCGGTCTTCTGGACCGTGCGCCTGCTCAGGTTCTCCAGCCCCGCTTCGTTGTCAATCACCACGGAAGCGTAGTGCGCGGCGAGACGGCCCAGCACCGCGCGCAGCGCGTTGTTGGCGTAACAGTAACAGCCCGGCCCTTCCGGGCGGCCCATGGCGATCAGGTCGAAACCGTCGGCCTCGATCAAGGCCTCCTGGGTCTTGAGATCCAGGAGCTCCTGCTTGCCCATGCCCCCCGCGGAATCGTTCTGCGCCAGGCGTTTGGCCTCTTCACGCACGCCCCCCACGGTGCAGCCGGCTTTCACGCCGAGCAGGGCGTCGAGAGACGTGTTGGGATCCGCGTCCACCGCCAGCACCGGCCCCCGCTGGCGCTCTACAAGCCACCGCACCGCCAGCGCCGCGAGCGTGCTCTTGCCGACGCCACCCTTGCCCGTGATCGCCAGTGTCCAGCTCATTCAGGGTCTCCGCAGCGACAATCGGGAACCAGCGGGACAGAATTCAAAATTCAAAATGAAGAATGGACGCAATGCATTCTCAATTTTGCATTACTTCTGCGCCTTCCTCACGGCGTCCACCAGTGCGCGGATGTGCGCGGGCGTCGAGCCGCAGCAGCCGCCGATGAAGTGCACGCCGGCGTCGAGCAGCGGCTTGGCAGCCTTGGCGAAGACGTCGGGCGTGGCCTTGTACACCGGTTTGCCATCCGGCCCGGGTTCGGGCTTGCCCGCGTTGCCCTTGATCCAGATCGGCAGTCCGTTGCCGCACTTGGCGAAGGCCTGAGCGATCGCGATATAGCCCTCGATCCCCAGGCCGCAGTTCGCGCCCACGAAACTGGCGCCGTTCGCCTTGGCCATCTCGTAGGCCTGCGCCACGCTGACGCCCATCATGGTCCGGTCCTTGTCCTTGCCTGAATCGAACGTGAACGTCACGCCCACGGGTATCTTGGTCGCGCGGATGGCGGCCTTCAGTCCCGCCTTGGCTTCCTCGAGGTCCGTCTGGGTTTCAACCACGATGGCATCCGCGCCCCCTGCTGCCAGCGCCGCCGCCTGTTCCGCAAACACCTCTTCGGCCTCTTTTGCGCTGAGGTCGCCTGTGGTGACCATCTTGCCCGTCGGGCCGATGGAGGCGAACACGTACGCCTTGCCTTTCGCCGCTTTCTTCGAGACCGCCGCGCCCGCCTTGTTGATCTCCGCGACCCGCTCTGCCGCGTTGTGCTGGGCGAGCACGATGCGGTTGGCGTTGAACGTGTTGGTGAGGATGATATGCGAGCCGGCGTCCACGTAGGACTTGGCCACCTGCAGTACCTTCTCGGGCGCGCTGACGTTCCAGAAATCCTTCACCTCGCCGGGCTTGCCGCCCAGCTTCATCAACTCCGTGCCCCAGGCCCCGTCGGTGCACAGCACCGGCAGTCTGCTGAAGTTCGCGCGCGTCAGCTTCTTCGTCGGATCGAATGCCATCTGCTCCCCTCCCTGTAACGCAGTCCTCTGGATTGTGGCCCCGTGACGCGACCGTCCGGGCCGCGCTGCTAGAACCCGTACCGCTGCTTCAGCGTTCCGCTGGTCTCCGCCAGAATGCCAAAGACCCGCTCCGCGTCCGGAATGGCCATCGAGCCGGTGCCGCACGACGGAGTGATGAACGCCTGTTCAGCGACGACTTTCTTGTCTACACCGGCTTTCCGGGCCAGGTTGTCCGTCAGCTTCTCGAACTTCTCCACCAGTTGCGCGGCCGTAACGTCGCGGATGGCCGCGCTGGTAGGCACGATGCCCCACGCCAGCGCGTTCTTGTTCTCGACCAGGTGTCGCTTCATGTGCTCGGGGTAGAGCGCCACTGTTTCGCCGAACTGGAAGGCGTCGAAGTTCACGATGGTGACGCCCGCGTCCACCGGCATGGACCACTCCGTGTTCCCGCAGCAGTGGATGCCCGACAGCGCCCCCTCGGCGTGGATCGCCTCGGCGACCTCCTTCAGCTTGGCGATGACATCGGGCCGCTTGACGGAGACGTACGTGGAGCTGCCGTAGGCGGACAAGATCGGTTCGTCCACAAAGCAGATGATGTTCTCGGCATAGGGCTTGAACTTGCGAATCTGCCAGCGGCACTTCAGTGCCAGCGCCTTGACCACCACATCCACGAACTCCTCGTTGTAGTAGATCGCCCGCTTGGCCTCGTCCACGATCGTCAGCGCGAACGACATCGGGCCTGTCGTCTGGACCTTCACGAACGGCAGCCTCTTGCCCAGCCCCTTCAGGCGCTTCTCCAGAGCGGGGATGCCGGCGGAGAAACGCGGGCTGATGGCCGCCGCTGAGAAGTCCGCGTTCTCGGTCGCCGCCATGTACCCTTCGTAGAACTTCGCCAGGTCCTCTGAGTAGTCCCCCGCGGTATCGAAGTACATGCGCCCCTTCGCGTCATCTATCACGATTCGAGGCATGCCCTCCGAGTACTGAATCTCCATCTGTTCGCGAAGGCCCAGCTTGGGCAACTGCGGCCAGATTGGTGCGTCCGGGATGGCCTTGAGAACCACCTCGACCGCCTTGTCGGCATCCGGGTGCGGCAGCGACCCGATGGCGGTGGCCGTGCAGCGCGGCTTAACGTTCATGCGTAGTTTCCCCCTCTGAGTGTCTGCTTTGGTCCCTGCGCTCGCTTGCGAAACTGGATCGCGCTGGATTCTGGCGCGCTTCCCTCAAACTGTCAAGGGTCAACCCGGAACTTGGAGCGCCGTACGTGGTACGCTGCGCTCATCCGCGTCCATCGGCGGTTCCTGATTGCCCTGCCGCCTTCGCCTTGACCTGCTCCCAAAGCTGGCGGAAGCGCTCCAGCAGTTCGGGCGGGGCGACATCGAATACGGACCGGTTCTCGCGGTCGGCCCGCTGGATGACTTCGTCAAAGGGAAGGCCTCCGAGATAGCCGGCGTAGGCAGGACAAGCACTCCAGCTTGCCCCCTCGCAGGCCTTCCGTAAGAACTCCTCGTCAGCCGGACCGGCCACCTTGTTGCCCACGACGGCGATGCGGCCGATGCCCGCTTCGCCGGCCAGCCGCCTGATGCTCTCGCAGACCTCCACCGCCCGGTTGCTGGGTTCCGCCACCACAAGCAGCAGGTCCACGCCGCGGGCCGTGGCCCGGCCGAGGTGCTCCAGGCCGGCCTCCATGTCCAGGATCACGCAGTCCTTCTTATTGAGGATCACGTCGGCCACCAGTTCCCTCAGCACGACGTTCTCAGGACACGCACATCCGGAACCGCCGCGTTCGATGGCTCCCAGGACCAGCAGGTGAATGCCGCGGAAGAACGCGGATTCCTTCTCGGCAATATCCGCGACGTCGGGGTTCAGCTTGAAGATCTGGCCGTACTGGCGGACCTTGGCGCCCGTCCGTTCCTCGATCAGCGCCCGTCGTTCGGCCAGCGGCACGATCTTGCGCCGCTCCTCTTCGGGCATGCCAAGTGTCGCGGCGAGACTCGCTGCCGGATCAGCGTCCACGGCCAGCACGCGCCACCCTTCCTGCGCGGCAAGCTGCGCGAACATGCCCGCCAGCGTGGACTTTCCCACGCCTCCCTTGCCGCTGATTGCGAGTTTCAGACCCATGCCAGAGGCAGAAGGTAACGGGCGAACGACAGCCTGTCAAAGAACCCGCGCTCGCATTCGAGTACGGGCGGGGAGTGACGAATACCGAGAGACGGGGCTCGAGTGACGAGACCGAACCGCCAGGGCTTTTCAATTCTCGTCTTCTTTCATAGGTGAAATGCCGATTCTTAACCTCAAGGAGGTTGAGAATCATGAGCGCACATGCTTCAGCGGCGGCAGTTCCGTCCTTGTACGAACTCTTCATGGGCTTGGCCGATCCG
>JAPLOD010000031.1 GCA_026692735.1 Planctomycetota bacterium
GCCTGGACTCGTCGAAATGGACGGTGACGGATATCGCCACTGGCAGAAACGTCACCCAGGCGGTGACGGACAACAATCTCGAGACGCTGTGGGCCGGCGACGGCGGCAAGGGGCTGCTGATTGACCTTGGGCAAGAGGCGATGGTGCACCGCATCTACCTCAACCCCGGAAGCGGGGAGGCGCCGCAGTCGCTCAAGGTGTCGTTTCTGTCGAGCCCTGACGACCGGAACCCCGTGGTCAGAAGCTACTCGCGGCCGAAGACCGAGTTGTGGAAGGCGCGAGAGAACAGGAAGAAGATGCTCGAGGAAGGAGTCGAGGACATTCTTCCTGTGGCGCCGGCCTCCGAGACAAGAAGCTTGGTCACACTGGACATCAACATCAGATTCAATCCTGTCAAGGCGCGCTGCCTGCGTATCGAGGGGCCGGCAAGGGTGGCGGAGCTTGAGCTGTACGGCGGGAGCGGGGCGAACGCTTTCAAGAAGGGGGATGCGGTGTCGTTGGACAAGAACGCGCCCGAGCTGCTGAGGCAGGCAGCCGAAGATCTGCGGTACTATATCGGAGAGCTCACCGGGAATCCCATTCCCATCATCCCCCCTGAGGCGGAACCCGAGTATCCCGGCACGATCTACAGGATCGAGGATCTGAAGCGCCTCGCCCCCGACTATCCGACGATGCTGGAGAATCTGAAGTCCGGCAAGCTTCCGACCGGCGGGCCGCTGCCCGAGACCGTGGTGTCTCTTCAGACCTTGAGCCTGCCTGACGGCGTCAACGTGGAGCGGGATGGGCGCAAGGTCGTCTTCCGCGCGTGGCCTTACAGGAACGTGGCCAGCAGCGTTTGGGAGTTCCTCCGCCGCCAGGGAGTGAGGTGGGTCTACCCGGACGACCACGGCGACTTCGTGCCGAACGGCAAAGGGGTGGACCTCGGAATCCTCCCACTGCGCAATCGCCCGTCTGCCGAGTGGAGGTTCGCCAACTTTCCCATCCCGCACTCTGAATACTATCCCCCCACAGAAGCGTTCCTTTATTTCGCCCGCAATGGCTACAACTCGGACTGGAATCCGATCCGTCAGTTCCTGGGACAGCACAACGAGGTGCCTGCGATCCCCGCGGCTCAGACGCGGGATCCGAAACAGGTCAAGCCGGAGAACCGGGAGGGGTTCGAGGGGTCGCCGCACAACTTTCAGTCCCTCATTCCGAACCGGCTGCTCGAGGAGCACCCCGACTGGTGCGGGATGACCGAGGACGGCAAGCGTCTTCCCCCGAACAAGGGCGGGCCGACAACCTTCTGCCTCACCAGCAAAGGGGCGGTCCAGTTTGTCGCCGACAAGGTGCTGGACTGGGTTGGGGACAACAAAGAGTGTCGCGTCAAGTTCAAGATGGTGCCGATGGATAGCTGCAAATACTGCCAGTGCGAGGAGTGCCAGAAACTGTACAAGCCGTACGAGAAGCCTGACCTGCCATGGGTTCCGGGCATGAACTACACGGTCTCCGACGCGTACTACTATTTCGTATCGGAAATCGGGAAGCGGATAGCGGACAAGGCGCCCGGAGCCAGGATCGACGCTCTGGCGTACGCCGACGCCCTGACGCCGCCGCGGAAGATCGAGAAGCTGCCCGACAACGTCTGGGTGCAAGTATGCCAATACGGCTCGCGCAACCTTCCGATGTCCAGCCCGGCGAACGCAGCCATGCGCCAGTGCATGGAGACGTGGGCTGCCAAATGCGGCCACCTCCAGAACTACGAATACGCCCTGATCGAGGGAGAATGGATGGAGCTCCCGATGCCATTGCCGTCCATCACCGCAATCGTGGACCGCTCGAAGTTCCTCCACAAGCTCGGAGCGTGGAACGGCGGCACCCAGAGCTGGATCCACTGCCTGCCGCACAACCCGTGGAACCATTACGCCTACGCCCGGATGCTGTGGGACGTCGCTCAGGATGCGGCCAAGATCAAGGACGAGTTCTTCAACGCCTACTACCAGGAGGCCGCTCCTCAGATGAGGGAGTATTACGAGACCTACGAAAGCCATGTCCTCAAGAACAACATAGACCTCCAGAACTTCGGCTACGACCAGGGGCCGAACCCCTACGCCTTCCCGCCGGAGATCGTAGCCGCCATGGGGAAGAGCCTCGACCAGGCGAAGCAGGCGGCGAAGTCATGGTTCGTGAAACAGCGCGTCGAGACCGCCCGGAAGGACTTCGACTGGTCGGTCCCGGCTTCGCTCAGACGCAGCATGGACAAGGGCATCGCCCTGAACTATGGCAAGAAAGAATACCTGTGCGGCCGCAAGAAAGGCGAAATCACCATCAACGGCAAGCTCGACGAGGAAGCATGGAAAGCCGCCCCGGCGTCAGGCGGATTCATCCTGCCGAAAACATTCGAGGCCGCCCCCGGCAACGCCCAGAGCGAGTTCCGCATGCTCTGGGACGACGACACCCTCTACATCGCCGTGCGGTGCGTCAACCCGAATATCGCCTCGCTGAAGGAGACCGACGCCATCTGGGGACAGCATACCGACAGCCTGGAGATGCTGTTCGTGTCCGAACGGAATTACGCGGCCGCCTACTATCAAATCGCCCTTTCGGCGTTCAACAAGACATTCGGCCCTGTCAGGTGCATCCATGACCAATGGCACAAGGACACCGAGTGGAAGGGGGAGGGAATCAAGACGGCCGTCCAGCGGGGCGATGGCTCTTGGACCTGCGAAATCGCCGTGCCGTTCAAGATCCTGAAGGAGGGCGCGCCCAAAGCCGGCGACTGGTGGCGCGTCAACATCGCGAGGAATTACCCCGGCGGCGCCAGTTCATGGTCGCCGCTGCAGGTCGGAGCCTGGATGCTCTATCGCGATTTCAACTTCGTCGTCTTCGCGGCAGATGCGTCCGCGATCAAAGCTCCTTGAGCAGGGATCGCAGCGCGATGTTCCTTTTCGGGGCGCGACGGGGCTACGGAGGGCTGGTGGCCGACAAGCTATACTGTAGGCCCCGCAGCAAGTCCTCCATCCGTCTCTATGCGTCCCTGCCGATCCACTTCAGGCGCAGCCCAAGCCGTGATTCCTCGCTCTTGGCCGAGAGGCGGCCATAGCCGCCGTCCGATCACACTTGCCCTTCCCCGCGCTCCTCAAGGAATGAGGTTGCTCCGTCTGCTCTGCGCCTCTAAACTCGGCAGCCGCAGAAGCCACTATCGTGCGTGCCGGAGCTATGGCTGTGGCCACGGATGGGACGGAGCCAACGGCGGGAACGGGCGAGGCACACACGGTGCCGCCGCAGCGGGCCAGCGCCGGCGACATGGCCGAGGACGACACGGCGCCGCATTCCCGCCCCCCGCAGGACCTCACCGGCGACCCGCTGCTCGTTCAGGCGTCCATGATCGTCTTCCGGGGGGCGCCGCGTCCCGCGCTGGGCGGCATCCCTCTGCTGGTCAAGCTCGGCCAAGGCGGCATGGCCGCCGTCTATTACGGCATTGACACGCGCCTCGGGGCCGAGGTGGCCGTCAAGGTCCTGCCGCTGCACCTCGTCAGCCAGAACCCGGATATCGTCAAGCGCTTCCTGCGCGAAGCGCAGATCGCGGGCAGCATCAACTCGCCCAACCTGGTCCCCGTCCGCGATGTCGGCCAGGACAGCGGCTACTTCTACCAGGTGATGGAATACGTGCACGGCGTTACAGCGGGCAAGTATCTCAAGTACTTCATCAAGAGGAGCGAACAGGTCGGCCTGCCGGAAAACGAGGCCCTTGAGATCTGCATCGCCGCGGCGAACGGCTTGGCCGACGCGCACGTACGGAACGTGATCCACCGGGACGTCAAACCGGACAACATCCTCATCCCCAAGGCGCGGGACAAGGCGCAACTGCTGTTCTCGGACGCCAAGCTCTGCGATCTGGGCCTGGCCCGCACGGAACGCGCGGAGGACGCGGCGGATGTGTACGTCCCGCAGGCGCCGGGGCGCGAGGGGCCGTCACTCACGGAGGCCGGCGCGGCGATGGGCACGTGGGGCTACATGGCGCCCGAACAGGCCGAGGATGCCAAGAGCGCCGGCAAGCCCGCGGACGTCTTCAGCCTCGGGGCGACGTTGTACACGTTGCTGGCGGGGCATCCGCCGTACAACGGCGATTCGGTGATGGAGAGAAGGCTGAGCACGTATCTGGACAGGAAGGAGCCGATCACGCGATTGCGGCGGGACGTGTCGCCGGCGACGGCGGCGTTTCTGGAGCGCAGCCTGAGGAAGGATTCGGCACGGCGCTATCGAGACGGTCAGGCGGTCCTCGGGGCGCTGCAGGATTGTCTGGCGGCGCGCACGCGGGCGGACGCGCCGACGCTGACACAGGAGCCCCCGACCCCCCCTGTAGAGGCAGCACGGGCGTCCGCGCTCGTGCGCGCCGCTGAGGCCGCCGTTCATCCTCTCCCCCGTGAGGGAGAGGGAGCGGGCCGAGCTGGCACAGGCCCGCCGCTGAAAAGCGCGCCGGGTGAGGAGATCGGGCCGAGCTCGCACAGGCCCGCGGGGCCGCGCCAATCCAGGACTGAACAGCTACCCGCTGAACAAGCACCGGCTCCCCCTGTGTCCCCCTCTTCCCAAGAGGTAGCGCGGGGCAGCGCGTTGGGCGCCGTGCCAGCAATCAGTCTTCCTGCGGAACCGCGCCGCTCTCCGAGAAAGCTGGCCGTGAAGACGGGAGCGATTGCCGCGCTGGTCGCGGCAACGATCGGCGCAGGGGGGCTGCTATCGCGCTACGTCGAGACAGGTCGTGCGGTGGAGCGTGAGGCTTTCACGGCAGCGGCGAAGCCGCCCACGAACCAGAAGCCAGAAACCGGCGTTGCCGGCGCTCTGCCGAAAGAGCTGGCGCTTGATCTCGGCAAGGGCGTGACGCTGGAGCTGGTGCTGATCCCCGCGGGCAGATTCCTGATGGGCAGCCCGGCGACGGAGGACGAGAGAGAACAGGACGAGACGCAGCACGAAGTGATTATAAGCAGGCCGTTCTACATGGGGAAGTACGAGGTGACACAGGAACAGTACGAGGCAGTCATGGGTGAGAACCCAAGCAGGTTCAAGGGCGCGAAGCACCCCGTGGAAATGGTGTCGTGGGACGAGGCGCAGGAGTTTTGCAGGAAAGCAAGTGCCAAGACGGGAAAGACCGTCAAGCTGCCCACGGAAGCGGAATGGGAATATGCGTGCCGGGCAGGCACAACGACGGTCTACTGTAGTGGCGATGACTTCGAGGCAATCAAGCAAGTGACGTGGTGCAGCTACGATGGCCAGTGGGGCAGCGCGGGGGGAACAACACCCGTGGGTTCACTCAAGCCGAATGCCTGGGGGCTGTATGACATGCACGGCAACGCGTATGAGTGGTGCGAGGACTGGTACGGGGATTACCCGGAGAGGGCGGCGACGGACCCGAAGGGCACGGCAGAGGGCGATGGCCGCGTTACGCGGGGCGGGTCCTGGTTCCACCCTCCAAGGAGCTGCCGCTCGGCGGATCGCAACAGGTGCCCGCCACGCGAGCCGCACGACGACCAAGGCTTTCGCGTGGTCGTCGCCGGACTTCCCGCGAAGGTGGAAACCGACACCGTGACCACGCATCCCGATACCGGCCCCGTGCAACCTGAAACAGAAGCTGTTCAGCCACCAACGACGGACCAGAAACAAGAAACCGCCGTTGCCGGCGCTCTGCCGAAAGAACTGGTGCTTGATCTCGGCAAGGGCGTGACGCTGGAACTGGTGCTCATCCCCGCGGGGAAGTTCCTGATGGGCAGCCCGGCGACTGAGAAGGAAAGAGACCCTGACGAAACGCAGCACGAGGTCACGATCAGCAAACCGTTCTACATGGGGAAGTACGAGGTCACACAGGAGCAATATGAGGCAGTCACCGGCTGGAATCTAAGCTACTCCAAGGGAGCGAGGGACCCCGTGGAGAACGTGTCGTGGGATGACGCACAGGAGTTCTGCAAGAAGGCGAGCGCGACGCTTCCCCTCACCATACTTTCTCCTCGCGGGGGACAGGGGAAGTGGACGGTGCGCCTGCCGACGGAAGCAGAATGGGAGTATGCGTGCCGTGCAGGAACGACAACGCGGTTCTCCTCTGGTGACACCGATAGTGCTCTTGCGGATGTGGCGTGGTACGACGCGAACAGCGAGGGCAAGACGCACGCCGCCGGCCAGAAGAAGCCAAACGCCTGGGGCCTGTACGACATGCACGGCAACGTGTGGGAGTGGTGTCAGGACGGGTATGGCAGGTACGCCGCGGGCGCGGCGACGGACCCGACAGGCCCGGCAACTGACGATTTCTCCCGTGTGCTGCGCGGCGGCTGCTGGAAGTTTGCACCAGGCCTTTGCCGTTCGGCGCACCGCGGCAGGGGCAATTATGGCCAGCGGTACGCGCTTTACGGCTTCCGCGTGGTGGTTGGGTGTGCTCCGTCCACGACTCCCTGACCCTCTGCGCTCTGGCTTCTTATGTGCGCGATGATAGCGCGCGGTTCCAGCGGGTGGGCGTCCCGCCCCGGCACGGGTTGCGAGCGCCGGGCAGCGACTCCGACGCATCGGACGGCCCGCCCTGTGACGCACAGTGCCGCCGATGGTGTTGGTCTTCGCGCCGGCTTCCAGGAGTATACCCACGAGGTCCACGCTCAGCCCCAGGGTCCGTTGCGCCTTGTGCTCGCCAGCAACGTCTGGTAGCCTCCCGGGTTCCGTTCGACAATCTCCGGAGGGGGAGCAATGCAGCACAAAGCCTACAAGCCCAACGTTAAAGCCGCCATCCTCAAAGCCGCCGGCGATGCCCGCAAGGCCGGGAAGAAGTGGTCTGAGGCCCTTCAGGCTGCCAAGGCCGCCGGGTACCGGGGCGGACTCGTCTCGTTGATTCTTTTCGTCAAGGGCAAACGGAAGCGCGCCAGGAGGGCCGCCGCCAAGGCCACCACGGCCAAGGCCCCGGCGCAGGCTGCCGGCAAGCTGACCGGCGGGCTTCGATACGATGCGGCGACCAAGGCCGCGATCATCAAGGCTGCTGTGGCCGCGCGGAGGGCGGGGAAGACCTGGCCCCAGGCCCTTGAGGTCGCCAAAGCCGCCGGGTTCCGAGGGAAAGGCCCGCGATTGATCCGTTTCGTGCAGAGCGCGTCGAAAGCGGCGAAGAAGCCGGTCCGGAAAGCCGCTCCCAAGGCTCGCCCAGCGAAGGCTGCTGCCCCTGCGGCACCGACCAGCGACCTGAAGGTGCTTGAGGCGACCTTGAGCGGCATCGTCAAGCAGCGCGTACGAGGAGTGCTGGATGCGGCCATAGCGGTGCTCCAGCGCGCCCGGGACGAGGCATAAGGCTCAGCAGGCCCGGCTTTCCAGGGGTTTTCGGGCCCGTTTTGGCGTTCTACCCCTCCCTTGTGTAGTGGATGAACGCCGTTGGTCGGGTCCTATCATAAGGAAGAACGCCATGACGCTCGCGCTTCGCCGTTTTTCACCCGGTTGGTTCGTATCCGCGGCACTGATCGGCATCTGCTGCGGCATCCCCGGGCCGAACGCACGGGCCTCCGAGGGCTTCCTCGACCTCGTGCGGCTGGCCCAAGCGGGCGCGGATACCGACGACATGGTCGTCTTTCTGCGCGGCGCGCCAGGCCGCTTCGTGCTCTCCGACAGCGAGAAGACCAATCTTCTCGATTTGGGCGTGGATGAGAAGGTTTTCGTCGCCATAGACGAACATAACCGAACCGTGGCTCAGACCGAACCGGTCTACGTCGTGCAGAGCGCCGCCCCGGCCGATGAACTGCAGTGGGACGCCGAAGCCGCGCTTCCGGAAGGCGACACGGTGGACCAGGATGTCTTTTACCGCACGCTGTCGCCGTACGGCACGTGGTTCGAGGCGGACGGCCAATGGGTCTGGCGTCCGATGGCGGCCACCGTGGATGCGCACTGGCGGCCTTACTGCCATCGCGGCCACTGGGTGACGACCGAGCACGGGTGGACGTGGTACTCGGACTACTCGTGGGGCTGGGCTCCCTTTCACTACGGCCGATGGCACCGGCACGCGGTTCACGGCTGGGTGTGGACGCCGGGTCTCGACTGGGGTCCGGCGTGGGTCGTCTGGCGCCCAGGGTCCTCGGATTGCGGCTGGGCGCCCATGCCGCCCGCCGCCGTCTTCCGGTCCGGGGTCGGCGTGGTCTACACGGGCCGTGACGCCGAGTGGGGCCTCGTGGCGCGGGACTTCGTGTTCGTCGCCTTGACCAAGCTCTTCGAGCCCCGCTGGTGGGAGTCGCGACACCCTCGGGACGAGAAGATCGCGTTGTACGGACGCCAGCCGATGGCGCACACACACGTTGAGATCGTGAACAACATCCTCATCAACCGGGGCCTGGAGATCTCCGTGGTCGAACGTGTCACGGGCCGGCCGGTCCCGCGGTACGAGTTGGCCCGCTTCGCCGGGCGGCCGGGCGAACACGTCCGACCCGCGTCCTTCGAGGGCAACAAGTTCCTGCTCTATCGTCCCGCCGTGCGTGCGACGATCAACCATCTGCCGGTCGCGATCCAGGAGGCACGCGCGGAGCGGATCAAGCACTACGAGATCGCGCACGACCAACGTCTGGCCAAAGCGCAGTCCGAGCAGCGCGTTCGAGCGCAGGAACGCCAGGGCGTGTTCGCCAAGGAGTTGGAGGCGGTGGCGGAACGGCACAAGCAGCACGAGGCCGAAGCCGAAGTGCGCCGCGTGCGCGACCAGAAGCTGACGCACGAGGCCGAGCTGAAACGCATCGGCGTCGTCCGCGCGGAGACGGAGGCGGGGCCTCAGCGCGAACTGGTGCGGAAGGCCGAGGAAGACCGGAAGCGCCAACTAGCGGAGGCCAAGACACGGGAAGCCCAGGCCACTCGGGAAGCCGAGCAGCGCCGCAAAGAGACACAGGCCGCCGAGCAAAAGCACGCCGCGGATGCCATCCAAGTCCAGCGCCGCGCACAGGAGGACCAGCGGCGCAAGCAGGAGGCCCAAGTGGCCGCCGACAAGCAGCGTCTGAAGGACCTGGACGAGCAACGGAACCGCGCGGCGGAGGCGAAGCAGCGGGCGGCGCTGGAGCAGCAACAGGCCGAACAGCGCAAGCAGATGGAGGCGCAGCGCGCGTCCCAGGCGCAGGCCACGAAGGCGGCTGAGGAGCAGCGGAAGGCCTTTGAGGTGGAGGCCAAGGCGCGTCTCAACGCGAACCGCCAGGCCGACGAACAGCGAGTCCGTAACGAGAAGGCGCTGGAAGACGCCCAGCGCAAAGCGGCCTCGCGTGCCGCCGAGCGCGAGCGGCAGGCCATCCGGGACGATCGCACCCCAGTTGCGGGGCGCAAAGGCCGCTAGCCAGCATGCCATAAAGGCCGAAGGTCCGACTTCTCTGACGTGATGTTGAAGCGGCGTGCCGCGCCAGCGCATTGTGCGCGAGCGCCAAGAGCACCGAGAGCCTGTATGTCAGCGTGCACGCACGCCAGTCGCCGCAGCAGTTGCCATGCATACCTGCGTTGGTCTCCAATGAAGAGCCGGCGTATCGCGTCCGGGAGTTGGTGGCCACGGGCAACGGTAACGGCAGCGCGAAAGCAGACGTTGCAGACCATGCCTCCATGACGTCTGATGAGCTCCTCGAAGAGCGCGTCGGAGCGTGTCGCAGCGAATAGCGCGAGCAGGCTCACGTGTCCTTCCATGCTCGATCAATGCCGACCGCTGTGCGCAGGTGTTGCCCGATACCGTACGGCCCACTCCGCATCAAGCCGACGATGCAGCGCCACCATGCGAGGCCGGTCAGCCACGCGCCACTGCATGCCCGTGTAACCGAAGAGCATGTAGCGGTGTTCCGCGTACCGCTCGAAGTCGCGAAGGATGAACCGATAGGCATCCTCAAGATCGTCCGGCAGTTCCTGGCCGACATTCGACAGAACCGTCGTGCCTCGCAAGGCGGCCAGCGCATCGTCAACCTCGGTATAGCGGGCCGCCCAGCGGGAGGCCGCCACTACTTCGCCTTCGCCGCCTTCTGTTGCAGGAACGAGGACCAATACTTCCTGTCCGTCTCATAGGGGTTGACTGGGTCTGTTGCGGCGTCGAGAGTCCCGGGCAGAATGCCGTACCGCTGCATCTCGCGGATGTACTGGCGGTTGGGCCTGAAGCCAGGCATGTCAAAGCGCTTGTTCGCCTCCAGCGCATTCTGTGCCGCGCCTATTCCCTGCAGGAGTACCCGATAGTCGGCGTCGGAAGTGTCCTTGAACACGACGGGATGCCGGCCTTTTTCCGTGCCGGCATACCCGCCGACGCGGGCGGACAGCGGGACCAGCAGCATGGCCGACTTCTCCGGCCGCGTCAGGTTGTAGGCCACGTGCGCCGAGATGCACTTCCGTCGTTCCTTCTGCTCCGAGGGTCCGTACGTTCCGGCGATCAGCCCCCAATCGGTGGGCGACAGGGGCAGCCGCATGTTGCCTTCCGCCTTCTCGTCGTGGCACGGGAAGCAACTCCTCTGGATGGCTACGGCCGCAGGGGCGAAGGGCGGCCATACGGCCACGCCGTCAAAAGGCCGCTGCTTGAGGTCAATGGAACCTGTCCAGAGCGCGGCGTAGGTCCCTGGGTACGGCGCGCCGGACTCGATCCAGAGCCTGAGCACCAGTTCCTCGCGCGCCGATACCTTCACATCGTGGTGCTCGCCCTTCACCCTTCTCAACAGGGGGCTGGCGGAGCTGCCGATCGAATAGGGCGGCCTGTTGCCCTCGCGGTTACGCGCGTCGGAAATCTGCCCTGCCAGCGTCAGCGCGGCGTACGAGATGGAGAAGGTCTCGCTCCGGTCTCCTTCCAGCACCACCTTTCCCGCGCGATCCTGGCTGTTGTGACAGCGGATGCAGTGCCGGTCGAGAATCGGCTGGATGTCGCGCGGAAAGTCGAAGACCTCGGGGAGACCCTCGAACTTCTCGATCTGCGCGGCTCCGGACCGGAAGGCCGTCAACGGGGGCGCGCCGGCGTGCGGCGCGGTCGCGCGGGACTCGTGGCACCCCACGCAACCGAGCGTCTCGCCAGGCATCACCGTGAAGAAACTCTGCATGCGTTTCACGGAGTCGTTCTTCTCGTCCCAGGCCACAACGAACAGCGGAATCCCGGCCGGAACGTCAAAGTGCGCCGAACCGTCCGGCTCGACCGGCACCGTCCCCAGGACCCGCTCCAACGTGAAGGAACCGCCCAGGGTGATGGGTTCCGTCCAGCCGCCGAACAACCCCAGGAAATTGACCGGCTTGGGCAGGGGCTCGACGATCAACAGCTTCCGGACGGCGCCCGCCTTCACGCCGCCCATGTTGCGTCCCAGGTAGACGTTGACAAGGATCACAGTCCCTGTGTCCCTGTCGTGGGCAGCTCTCCGCGGGCTGACGTATTCCCGCTGGCGCGGAACCAGCGGCCGGGGCTCATGGAGTTCCGCCCCTTTCTCCGCCAGGTTCTTCGGCAGGTCGAACAGGAGACGGACGCCCCCTTTCCCGTCCAGGAGGACGAGCCGCGTTCCCTGAGCGGCAAGAATGCAGTCCTCCGCGAGGGCATAGGGGTCCCTGCAGTTCGCGCTGTTGGGAACCGGCTTCAGGGCATCCCGGCAATCCGGGCCGAAGGCGGGGTCCAGCGTGGCGACCACTCCCCTGTGTTCGTTCGCTCCGTGTCCAGGAGAGTCAATCAGGATGATCCTGTTGGAGCCCGGGATGGGTTTGGCATCAATGAAGACACTGCCAGGGATCTGGTTGCCGTAATAGACCGTCTGCGCTGTACCGTCCGGGTTGGTCGTCCACAGGTGATGATACCAGAGCTGATTCCTGTCCACGTATTCCCAGCGGGTGTGCAGGATCCGTCCGTCCGGCAACGGCCAGGGTGTGTTGTCGTGCTCGATGTTCGCGGAGAGGCGGCGGATGTTCCGTCCGTCGGCATCGCAGCGGTGCAGCGTGGCCACCGGAGTGTCCCAGCAGTTCACCCAGCGGTTGCAGCGGCTCGAACAGAACACGATCTCGCCGTCCGGAAGATAGGTCGGTTCGATATCGTCATACGGGCCGTCGGTAAGCTGCCGCAGGCTCGATCCGTCGGCGTGGATCTCGTACAGGTGGAAGTTGCTCTCACCGCCTTTCCGATATGAGAAGAGGATTCTCCCGCCGTCGTAATGCACTTGCGGATCGCGAATGGCGCCGTCGAGATCCTCCAGCAGCGTGCGCAGTTGTCCGCCGAGGAGGTTGACCTTGCACAGCCGCCCCATCGCGCCGTGGACGTACGCCGTCTCACTCTCGCACCGATAACCGAAATTTGCGTACCAGTGACCGTCCTTCCCCGGCTGCCGCACGGCGAAGACGATCTCCCCCGCGCCCCGCATCGGCCCCGACACCAGGGCCTGCAGTTCGGCCTGGGGGAGCGGCGGCACCTTCTGTTCCGCCTGCTGCCCCGCCATAGCCACCGCGACAGGAACACAGAGCGCCGCAAGCCAGCAAAGGCCCAATGCGGACTTGCGGTTCGACGTGTTCTCTCCCGCAGGCGAAGAACAGAGCATAGTTCCCCCCGGGGCACCTGGTGCGTGACGATCCTATGATCGCGTCGCTTTCGTCCATGCTAGTCTCAGAGCAGGGCGAGTCAACTACGATGGCACGAGCCACTGGCTCGGAGTGCGTAGTCCTACTGTGACAGGGAAAGCCTGGCGTAGCGGAGCCGCAGCCAAAGAGAGGCAAAGGGTTCAGGGTTCAGGGTTCAGGGTATCGGAACGGCAACGAGCACGCCTGATGGAATCCTCGCACCGCGGTTCGTGGTTTGTGGTTCGTGGTTTTCCGCGACACGCGCCGCAGTGTGAACGACAAACCACGAACGTACCGGGAAGCCGCATAGGGGTGTCACAATAGCACTACGCACTCTGGCTCGCGGGTGCGGAGCTGTACGATCCGGGGACGAACACGTAGAGCGCGGCGGGCCGCCTCGCGATTGCGCGCTGTTATCACACCGCGACGCTGCTGAACAGCGGCAACGTGCTCGTCGCGGGGGGTCTTGGTAGCGGCGGCGTCTATCCCGCCGGCGCGGGCGAAGGCTTCGTCGGACACATTTTTCGGCATGGCGTGTCCTCATCCAGGGAGCTGATAGCAACGGGAAGGATTGTTGGGGAATCGGTGACAGACCACGGCAATTGCGGCACCAGGGGGCGAGCCAAACGCGCCGTTCGCGTCGCATCGCCCTCAACCGCGCGCCGTAAAGTTGGTGTGGTCTGTCACCAATTTTCTGGTCTGTCACAATCCTGTTCGGCACGGCGCTTGCTTCATACGAACGGAATCTGGGCGAGCAAAGGAGTTGCGCGAACCGCCGCGTATTGCGGACGGAGAGCAAGGGCGGTCACGCTCCGAGACCTGTTTCCATGTGGAAAGGGCGCTCAATAGCAAACGTGGTGCCGAACAGGATTGGGTCTGTCACCAATTTTCCAAAGGATGTTAGCCTGGAGTATTCACCGCAGAGGCGCAGAGGACGCAGAGTGAAGTGATGAACACAGGGCGGTTTCCCATGTACTTCCCTGCTGTTCTCTGTGTTCTCCGCGTCTCCGCGGTGAATAATGCGGGTTAGAGGTACTCTCGCACGGCTCTGCGCAGGCGCTCCAGGGCGGCGTAGATGCGGGCGCGCACGGTGCTGATGGGCACTCCAACGACCTCGGAGATCTCGCGATATTTCAGGCCCTGGAAGCGATTCAGGATCAGGATGTCGTGTTCGAGCTCGGGAAGCTCCCGCAGCGCCTGTTCCAGCTTGTGAGTCATCTCGCGGCTGACCAGGCCGGCGAGAGGATCGGTGCTTTCGGATTCGAGGAAGTCGCCGATGCGCGCGCTGTGCTCAGAGCCGGCGTGTTCGGAGCGGTCCACATTTTCCTCGATGGAGACGGTGGGGTGCCGGGAGCGCCAGCGCAGCTCATTCTTGCACAGGTTCCTGACGATGGTGTAGAACCACGTCGTGAAGCTGCGCGGGTACTGGTAACTCTTCGCGTCCTTGAAGATGCGCATGAAGGCTTCCTGACCGAGCGCCTCCGTGCGGCTCTGGTCCCCGATCAGTCTGTGGATGAACGACAACGCCTGGCCCTCGTAGCGCTGGAAGAGTGCGCCGAAGGCGCCCTCGTCGCCTTCCTGGCAGAGCTTCATCAAGTCCTCATCGGACATGGAATCCACTGCCTGCAGGTCGTCCACGGTGGGCAGCGCATCGGCCAGCCTCGTGGGCGGCTTGGGCACGAGAGCAGAAGTCTTCCTGGACGGCGGGTGGGAGGTATCGGCGGAGCGGGATTTCGCTTCGCTCGCCTTGACCGGCTTACGCGCAACGGCGACGCCGGTTCCGGTGCGCGAATGCCTCGTCTTACTCGCTGACTGCACTGGCACGATGCGGTAGCCCCACCACAGGTGACTGGGCACATCTTTAACCGATTTTGGACGCCCAGTATAGTCCTTTTTTCCTGACGCGCCAGCATTAACTCTTCGTAGGCCGAAACCGGAAGTCTTTTCGCAGCCCGGCTCGGGCCTGCGGGGAAACCGGCCCCGTCAAGGAGTCGTCTCAGGTCGCTTTCGCCGTGGCCTTCACGACTTGACACGCTGCATTCCTGACGTAACGCTGGGCAGGTTCATTCAACAGGCCGACGGAATACGAGGAGACCACAATGAGCGCGCTGCGGATCGGCTTCATCGGCACGGGGAAGAAGCCCGCCAAACCCAGCGGCATGGGCTACGGCATGGCGCACCAGCACGCGGTCGCGTATCAGGCTTTGCCGCGAGGCGAAGTGGAGATCGTGGCCTGCGCCGACATTGCACACGAGAATGCGCGGGCGTTCGCCGAGGCGTTCGGCGTGCCCAAGGCGGGCATCTACACGGAGCACCGCGAGATGCTGGCCCGGGAGAAGCTGGACATTGTCAGCATCTGCACCTGGCCTGATCTGCACGAGTGCATGGTGGTGGACGCGGCCAAGGCCCGCGTGAAGGGCATTTTCTGCGAGAAGCCGATGGCCTATGCGTGGGGCGCCTGCAAACACATGCATCAGGCCTGCGTGGAACAGGGCGTGAAACTGGCGTTCAACCATCAGCGCCGGTACGGGAAGCCGTTCCGTCTAGCGAAGAAACTGATTGACGACGGCGCCATCGGCAGGCTGGAACGCATCGAGTTCGGCTGCGGCAATCTCTACGATTACGGTTCGCACCACTTCGACCTCTCCGGCTATCTGGCCGGCGAGACGAAGGCGAAGTGGGTCATCGCGCAGATTGACTACCGCGACCTGAGCCTGATCTTCGGCACTCACAACGAGAACCAGGCGCTGGTCCAGTGGGAGTACCAGAACGGCATTCTGGGCTTCGGGAGCACAGGCCTGGGCGCGCGCATGGTGGGTTGCCACAACCGCGCCGTCGGCAGCGGCGGTGTGGTCGAGATCGGCTCGCAGGCCCCCGAAGCCAAAGGCAAACACCTGCGCTATCGCAAGCACGGCATGAAGGACTGGGAGTACGTTGATACCGCGGGCGAGCACTGCCACGGTCCGGGCTACATCGAGCGTGCCGTGGCCGATTTCATCGCCTGCACCAAGGCGGGCCGGGATTGCGAGCTTAACAGCCAGAGCGCGCTGAACGGGACGGAAGTCATCTTTGCGGCGTGGCATTCCAGCCGCATCCACGGCCGGGTGGACCTGCCGCTGACGGCGGACGACAACGCGCTGGTCGCGATGGTGGAAGCAGGCGCGCTGCGGCCGCAGCCGCGCCAGGCGTAAGGGGCCGCCGTGCGCACCCCCCTCACCCGGCGCTGAAGCCGGGCCTGTGCCAGCTCGGCCCGATCCCTCTCCCCACGGGGGAGAGGGGACACACGCGGCAGCACGCTTACTCTTGGACTATGCACCCCTGGAACGGCGGGGATCCCGATTTGCATTTGGAATTCGGCATTTGCCACTATAATGCCCCGCCTGTCGTTGGAGGAGGGAGGAGAAGACGGAGCGATGAAGACCAATATACGCAACTCACGGCTGAAGAAGCGGCGCGTCAGCGGATTCCGCAAGCGCAACCGCACCAAGTCGGGACGCAAAATCCTGGCGCGCCGGCGCCGCCGCGGCAGGACCGCGACCGTCTACGGATAAGAGCTGACGGAAGAACCCCTCCCCCTACCCCCTCCCGCAAGAGGAGGGGGAAAAGAACGGCTGGTTCATCCGTTGGCGCTTAGGGCGCTTTGCTGCGCCGGGCCGGATATGTCGCCGTCACCGTGGTGCTGATTCCGCCACGCACGTTGAACCCGCCCACCAGTGTCATGCGCCGGGGACGGCAGCTTGCGACAAGATCATCCAGAATCTCATTGGTGACGTGTTCGTGGAAGATGCCGCGGTTGCGGTAGCTCTGCAGGTACAGCTTCAGGCTCTTCAACTCCAGGCACAGCCTGTCCGGGACGTACGTCAGCGTCAGCGTGGCGAAATCGGGCTGCGCCGTGCGCGGACAGACCGCGGTGAACTCGGGCGCGACGATCTTGATCTCGTAGTCCCGGCCGGGATGGCGGTTGGGGATGGTCTCGACGGGACCGGGAGATTTTGGATTTTCGATTTTGGATTTTGGATTTGTCATGGCTGCGTCCGTGGGCAGTTGTCAGTTGCAGGCGCGTCCATCGCCCCTATTCTTTACAGCGCCGCCTTCACCCGGAGATAGTACATGGGCAATCCGCAATCCGAAATCCAAAATCCAAAATCGCGCGCCACTGTCCGTGTCGGCCACTCGCCCGACCCGGACGATGCGTTCATGTTCTACGCCCTGACGTTCGGCAAGTTCGACACGGCGCCCGAGGTCTACGAACACCGTCTCGTTGACATCGAGACGCTCAACCACGCCGCCGAACGCGGACAGTACGACGTGACGGCGCTCAGCTTCCACGCCTACGCCTATGTGGCGGACAGATACGTCCTGCTGCCCCACGGCGCGAGTTTCGGCGTGAACTACGGGCCGCTGCTGGTCGCGAGGGATGCCGCGCCGCAGGACACAGCGGGCGCGGCGCTGCATTCGTTCGATGCCGCACGCACGTGGCTCGCCGGCAAAACCATTGCGGTGCCGGGGGAACGCACCAGCGCGTTCCTGGCGCTGCATCTGTTCGTCCAGGGAACGGACCCGGTGACGTCCGCGGGGCCGGTCCTCAAGACGGTCACCGTACCCTTTGACCAGATCATCCCCAGGGTCGCGGCGGGGGAGTTCGACGCCGGCCTCATCATCCACGAAGGCCAGTTGACCTACCACGAAGCCGCCAGCGGCAGCCTGAAGAAGGTCGTGGACCTCGGCGAATGGTGGAACGCGCTGACGCTCCTGCCGCTCCCGCTGGGCGGCAACGGCATCCGCAAGGACCTGGGGCCGGAACGCATCCGGCGCATCTCCCGCCACCTGCACGACTCGATCGCCTGGGGCCTGGCTCACCGCGACGAGGCGCTGGGCTACGCGCTGCAGTACGCGCGCAACATGGGCCGCGACAAGGCGGACAGGTTCGTGGGAATGTACGTGAACGATTACGCGCTCGATTACGGCACGCAGGGCCGTGCGGCCGTACGGTTGCTCCTCGACGTCGGGTATCTGGTGCGCCTGATCCCCACGCTGGTGCAGCCGGAATGGAGCGAGTAGAACAATGCACAATTCAAAATGAAAAATGGTTGCAGTTCAGTGCCGCCTCATGCAAGAGACAGGATACCAGATACCGGATGCCAGATGCCAGATGCCGGATACCGGATGCCGGATACCGGATGCCGGATACCGGATGCCGGATACCGGATGCCGGATACCGGATGCCGGATACCGGATGCCGGATGCCGGATACCGGATATCGGATGCCAGAGTGCGGGGGCGCGGAGGACGAGACGACTGAACGGCTACGGCAGACCGATTGCACATGTGCAGAGGCCTGGTTG
>JAPLOD010000032.1 GCA_026692735.1 Planctomycetota bacterium
GCAGGTCCGCCGGGAGTTCGCCTTTCATCTCCTCGCCCTTGAACGGAATCTTCCACCGCACCTAGTACGGCAGCGGAGCGACGAGGCCGTCGCGTCCGGCCGCCAGAAGCGCTCCGGACAGCGACAGCTTCTTGATGACCGTCTTGCTCCGGTCTAGCGGATTGAGAGCTGCCAGGTAAGCAACGGATAGCCCGCGTTTCCGAACCCAGGACATGACGTCACGCGCGCCGGCAAGCTCGGCCACCTGTTCCGTCACCTGCTTCAGCGACTGCAGCGCACCGGCGAGTTTGCCGACCACGATCAGCTCGCGCGCCTGCAGCCTTCGCAGTTCCTTCGCGGCCGGCTGCGAAAGTCCTTGCGCTCCGGCGAAGAGGAGTGGCGCACGCAAGCGTGCGGCGAGAGGGGCTGCAACGAGACCGGCTTCGTAGTCATCGTCCTGACAGATCACGGCAAGCGCACATGCGCGCCAGAACTTCGCGCTCAGTGTGCACGCGGCTTCGTCAGCCGAGCCCGCTTTGAGCACACTGCAGGTGCGACCGGCGACAACAACGCCCTCGGCCGCGCCGCCGAGGAGGAACACCGTGTCGGGACGATACCGGCGGGCGTAGTCCTGGATCTCGGGCGAGAGCGCGCCTGATGCGTCCAGCGCGATAAGGGAGGGCGCTCCACTATTGACGACGGTGGCCGCCGGCACCGCCGCCAGGAACGCCATGTCCTGCCACGAGGGCTCCGTCGGCAGTGCCACCAACAGGGTCGTCCGCGTGCCGGTGGGGCCAGGCGACAGGTCGTGAGTCTTCTCGGGCTGGCCGTTCCTCGTAAGATCAGGCACCGGCGGCTTCTCGGACTGTCCCTCAGCAGACAACGCACAGGAGCCCGTGAAGAGGACTCCGAGAAACACGGCGCACGCAGTATGACGGCGAATTGGCCTCATCCTCTCCTGCCTCTTGGGGCCTCCGTGCTCAAGGAAGCCCGGCATTGTACGTATACACTTCCTGTGCCGCCGTAACAGCACTACCATTGCGACATTACTATGTCGTTGTGCGACACTGCCCTGAGCATCTGCCACACGGCCTCGCAGCCGTCGCGCCAGTTACCAGGGTGGAGCCTCGTTGACAGGAGCACCGAGACAGGTATCGTCGCCGACACGAAGCTCGCATGGGGCGTACAATCGGGAGGGACTGGCAATGCCGGACCTATCACTGTTCGTCCTTACGGGGAAGAAGGCGCTGGTTACAGGCGGAGCCGTTGGGATCGGTCGCGCTTGCGCCGTGGCGTTGGCCAAGGCGGGCGCCGACGTGGCCATCGTGGACCTCGACGCGAAGACTGGCGAGGCCACCGCCAAAGAGATCGGCGGCATGGGGCGCAACGGTCTCTTTGTGAAATGCGACGTGACCAGCAGGGATCAGGTGCAGGCGATGGTCAAGGCTGTCGCCGCGAAGTTCGGCCGGCTGGACATTGCCGTCAACAATGCGGGCATCGCCATCCTGGGCGCGGACGAAGAGATTCCACAGGCGCAGTGGGACAAGGTGATCGCCGTGAACCTCACCGGCACGTTCCTCTGTGCGCAGGCCGAAGCTCGGCAAATGATCAGTCAGAAGCCGACCGAGGGCAAGATCATCAACATCGCCTCGATGTCGGCAACGATCGCCAACTGCAACGCGTCGTACGATGCTTCCAAGGCCGGCGTCGTCCACATGACCAAGACGCTGGCCGCCGAATGGGGACGCTTCAACATCAACGTGAACTGTCTCAGCCCGAGCTACGTCCTGACGCCCATGCACGCCTCCACGCCGCTGATCGCCCGCCAGCGCATCCGCGAACTGACGCCGCTGGGACACGTCGAGCGCCCCGAGGACCTGTACGGCGCGGTGATTTTCCTCGCGTCGGCCGCCTCGAACTACGTCACGGGGCACGACCTGATGGTGGACGGCGGCCACACGCTCAACGCCTGGCTTGTGCCGCTGGGACGCTCCGTACCGCCGCGAGTCGGCGCCGACCAGGAAACGGTACAGATGAAGCACGACCTCGACACGATGGGCATCCGCTACGACAAGGACGGCATCAATCCGAGCGTCCACCCGGAGATCGCAAACGCCTTCAAGGCCGCTTTCGGCCTCAAGGACTGACTGCTTGCCGCAGAGGCGCGGAGGACGCAGAGAACGGGAAGCGATGGGTTCTCAAGGATGAAGCTGACTGCTCACGACCTGGCCCGCATGATGGATTTCAGCGCCGTGCGGACCGATGTGGACGAGGCTGAAATCCGCGAACTGGTCGCGCAAGCGAAGAGACTGCACTGCATCTGCATCTTTCCCATGCCGTGCTATATGCCCCTGTGCAAGCACCTTCTCGCTGGCTGCCCGGATGTCGGCCTGGGCGGCGTCGTCGGCTTTCCTTCGGGCGCTGTCGCCACGGCCGCGAAGGCTGCCGAGGCGCGGCAACTGCTCGCGGAAGGCGCTGTCGAACTGGACATGGTGATCAACGTCGGCATGCTGCGTTCCGGCCGCTACGACTACGTGCACGATGACATCAAGGCGGTCGTGCAGGCCGCCGGCGGCACGCCGGTCAAAGTGATTCTGGAAGTCCACTACCTGAACGACGACCAGATCAGGAAGGGCAGCGAACTGTGCGTTCGCGCGGGCGCGGCGTTCGTCAAGACGGGAACCGGCTGGACGGAGACCGGCGCGACGGCGCACAACATCTCGCTGATCAAAGCCACCGTCGGCAGCGCCGCGAAGATCAAGGCTGCCGGCGGCGTGCGCGACCTGAAGACGCTCGTCGAACTCTACCGTTGCGGAGCGACGCGCTTCGGGATCAGCCACAAGTCCGGCGCGAAGATTCTCGATGAATGTGCCGCTCTGCCCGGCGGCGCAGTGGAGATCTGACCGGCCATGGCCAGGACCATCATCGCCTACGACCTCGGCACGGGCGGCAACAAAGCGTCGCTCTACGACGTTGACGGCAACTGCCTCGACGCAGTGTTCGTGCCCTACGAAACTGCCTATCCGCAGCCTTCGTGGCACGAACAGCGGCCCATGGACTGGTGGCGCGCCATTGTGGAGAGCACGCACAGACTGCTCGCCGGCGGCAAGGCTGCCCCCAACGACATCGAGTGCCTCGCGATCTCCGGCCACAGCCTCGGCTGCGTGCCGCTGGCCGCCGATGGCACTCTCCTGCGCGAGAGCACGCCGATCTGGTCAGACACACGACCGCAGGTTCAGGTGCCGCGGTTCTTCGAGAAGGTTGATCCCGCGCGCTGGTATCGCCTCACGGGCAACGGCTTCCCCGCTGCGCACTACACGGTCTTCAAGATCATGTGGTATCGCGACGAAGAGCCGGCGCTCTTCAGGCGCATCCACACGGTGATCGGCACGAAGGACTTCATGAACTATAAGCTTACCGGCCGGATCAAGACCGACTATTCGTACGCGTCCGGCAGCGGCGTCTACGACTTGTTGGGCTGGAACTACTCTGACGAACTGATCGCTGCCAGCGGCCTCAGCCGCGCACTCTTCCCGGACATCGTGCCTTCGACGCGGATTCTCGGCACGCTTACGCCGGACGCCGCTCGCGAGCTCGGCCTGCCGCAAGCAGTGAAGGTCGCCTGCGGCGGCGTGGATAACTCATGCATGGCGCTCGGCGCGCGCAGCATCGCCGAAGGCCGCGTCTACGCGTCGCTGGGCTCATCGGCCTGGATTGCGGTCACATCGCGCCAGCCGCTGCTGGACGATAAGGCCAGGCCCTACGTGTTCACGCACGTCATCCCCGGCATGTTTACGTCGGCCGTGGCCATCTTCTCCTCGGGCACGTCGTTCAAGTGGGTGCGCGACAACTTGTGCGCGAACCTCGTCGAATCCGCCCGGCAACAGGGCAAGGATCCCTATGACGTGTTGGCCGCGCTTGCGGCGCAGTCGCCGGTTGGCGCGCACAAGCTGCTGTTCAACCCCAGCCTCGCCGGCGGATCGGCGCTGGACGGCAGCCCACACATCCGTGGTGCGTTCGTCGGCTTGGACATCGGCCACACGCAAGCCGATGTCGTTCGCGCCGCGATGGAAGGCATCGCTCTGAACCTGCGCCTTGTGCTCGACACGCTCCGCAGGCTCCGTCCTGTGCAGGAGGAGATGGTGGTCGTCGGCGGGAGCAGCAAGAGCAGGCTGTGGAGGCAGATCTTCGCCGACGCGTGGAAGATCAGGATCCTCAAGACCAACGTCGGCCAGGAGGCCGGCTCCCTGGGCGCCGCTGCGGTCGCGGCCGTGGGCGCGGGACTGTGGAAGGACTTCTCCCCGATTGATGCGATCCATAGGACCGAAGACGTCGCCGCGCCGATTCCCGCCAACGTCGCGATGTATGAGCGGCTGCTCCCCGTCTTTCAACGTGCCTGCCACAGCCAGGCGGATCTCGGCGACATGCTGGCGGCTATTGGCTGGTAGCTGTCAGCGGGATGATGCCGCAGCGGCCCCCCGAACTCGAAGACCACCGCCGCATGGGCGACTTTTGAAGGCGGCCTTACAGGACTGCCGCACTTGTCCCAGGATTGCGTCAACGGGGCGCTAATCGAGCGTCACGGTGGGAGTTTCCACGCCAAGCTCGGCTTCCTTGGTGCGGGCCTGGTGGCCCGGCAGCGCGTATCTGAGCACAAACTTGCCTCGTCCGCGCAGGCTGGCCAGGATGGGCTGATCAGGGCTGACGGCCATCCACGTCCCGGTGCAGACGGAAAACTTCGCGCCTTGCCAGGCGCTGACCGTGACCGGTCCCGCGATCCCCTTGGCCAGCCGGAGGCGGCAGACGGGCACGTCCACCAGCCTGTTGAAGTAGCAGTGGACCTCGCCGCCGGTGAACGCGACGGCCACGTCCGAGGAATCATCGTTGTTGAAGTCCGCAACGGCCAGCGCCCGCACGCCCCACGACGGCAACGTGGGCGCCGGCTGGACCTGTTCGAGCCGCACTTCCCCCTGTTCGCCGAAGCAGCGGAATCCCCGGTTGAAATGGTACACGAATCCGGCGTCGGCGGAACCCAACGCGAGGTCCGTCTGTAGCTGAGACTGCCGGAATGTGCGAGCACCGCGCGAAAGCCGGCGTGGCCGTCGTTTGCCCAAAGCTCGTTCCCGGTGGGGCCGCCGGCGAAGATATCCAGTGAACCGTCGCCGTCGAAATCGCCCAGCGCGAAACAGCTCTCCACGCCAGGACAGCGGACCGCCGAAAGCGCTGGCGCGGCGAAACCGTCGGCGGTGCCCGCCCAGAACACGCCCGAGTGTTCGCCGGGCTGCAACACGTCCACCCAGCCGTCGCCGTTCAGATCGGCGACGATGCACGCGGCGGCTTTGCCGCGAGGAGCGCCCCGCAAGTCCGGCAGTTCGGAGTGCGCCCAGCCGGCCACGCTCCATTCAAGGAGCCGCGGCGCGGCTTCCGTACTCACCAGCACTCGCGCCGTTCCGCGCGGCGACATGCCCGCTGCGGCCAGGCCCAGGCAGTTGCCGTCCAGCTTGAACGTGCGCGCCGTGCCGGCGGGTTCCAGTTCCCCGTTCTTGAAAAGCCGGAGCAAGACCACTGCGCCATCGAAGCTGACGAGGTCGGAGAGCCCGTCGCCGTCCATGTCCAGCCAGGCGAACTGCTTTGAGCGCGTGTCGAGTCCCACGCGAGCGGTCAGTTCCTCAAACGGTTGCGCGGGCGTCCGGCCCGCGGGAGCGAACAAGCGGTCGCCGCCAGGCGAGGCGACGAACAGGCATGTCTTGCCGCCCGTGTGCACGGCCGCAAGCCCCGTGACGGGCGCAGCGCTCTTCGTAACGGGCGCCCAGTCGTCGAAAGTCATGCCTGCGGAAACCGGCACGGTGGCGCGGGGTTCCTCGAGGATATAGCGCGACATTTTCGCGAGCATGTCCGTCCCGCCCGAAAAAGTGGCGTCCAGCGCCGGGTCAAAAGCCAGCAAGTCCCACCTGCCCGCGCCCGCTGACTTCGCCGAGAGCCAGCGTCCCGCGGCATGCACGAAGCCCTTCGATTCGTTTTTGGCCACTCGGCAGGCAAAGAGCACGGCCGGCGGGCGTGCTTTCAGCAGCGCCAGCAGTTCCTCGCGCTGCTCGTTGCTGAACGCGGCGGCGCTGAAAAGCTGCGCGCCCTCCGGCTTGCCTTTCAATGCGGTCGCTCCTTCCAGCGACCATTCCGCTCCACCGGCCGGCGCCAGCGTTCCCTGGAGAATCAAGTCCGCGTCTTTGACCAGATGAACTGGCGTGAACTTGGTGCTGATCAGCGCGACGGCCACGGACGACAGCAGCGCCGTCGCCAGCAAGCCTGCCAGCAGCGCTCGCGTTCGTCGCACCCTCATCTCGCCACCTTGCCCACTTCAGCGGCCATGGCGAAGAGCTTGGCGGACCGCTCCTGCCAGCCGTAGTGGTTCCGTTCCAAGCTGAACATCACCGAGTTGCCGATGAAGAAATCGGTGCCGCGGAAATGGTCCGCCAGCACCTGCTTCGCGCGGGCCGCCAGTTGCGGCGGCGTTGTGCCGGCGTCGAGCGCCTGCTCGATGAAGACGCGCGCCTCGGCCTCCTGGATTCCTTCGCGCAGCATCTCGAATCGGACGCTCGGCTCCGCGCCGTCCTTGCCCGGCCAAAGCACGAACAGCACGGGTACGCCGGTGAGCCACTTCGGGATGGCCATGGCGCCGTAGTGCGTGGCCGCCCACTCGTCGGCGCCCACGCGCGTGAAGCCGCCGCGCCCCATTGCCAGCGCGCGGTCCGGCAAGACGCGGTAGGCCAGCGGGTACGAGGTCGTGTGCAGCGCGAAGCAGGTGCCGCCGACGCGCGGGTTGAGCAGATGGATGGTCTTGCTCTTCCAGCCCTGGTCGTCTCTGAACGATTGCCAGCCGCCCTGATAACGGATGTCCGCGACCAGTTTGTAGAACTGCTCGGCCTTCGCGAACGTGCCGTTATACATCATCTCGTGCGGCCCGGCAGTCCAGCCCACTGACGGAACGGCGGCGGCAAGGACTGTCTTCAAGCCGGGATCGGCTTCCGCCTCCAGCGGCGCGCCCCAGAACATCGCCTGCTCAAAACCTCTCGCCTGCAGATGACCGTACAGCGACTTGGCGATGGCCGTCCAGAGCTGCGCGCCCGGCCCCGAACTCGCGTTGACCGGCTGCGGCTGCGCGGCGCCTTCGGCGAACACGCTGACCTCGGGCGGCGCGGGCGCATTGCCGGCCGGCTTCATGCCCTGCATGACGATGACGTGGATCACGCGCGGCGGGCCGCAGTATCTGAGCGCCAGATCGAGGTATCTGTCAAGGACGGCGTAATCGAAGGCCAGCGAGCCGTCCCGCTTCTTGGTGATCTTGACCGGCGAATCATCCTTGTTCCCGAATTCCGTGTTGCGGAGCACGGGCACGTTGAGCCACTTGTTCCCGACGCGGCCTAATTGTCTGAAGCTGGCTTCGAGGAGCTTGAAATGCTTTTCCGACCAGGGCGCAACATTGTACTGCCTGGCCACCGCGTAGGGATTCTCCTCGCAGCCCACGAGCGTCCGGAAATCCCGCGGCTGCGGAAGCGCCCAATCAGCGACCTCCGCCACAACCGGCAGGTTGACGGCGGGTGTGCCCGCGGCGGACACCTCGATTGTGCCCTTGTAGGTTCCCGGCGCGGCGTCGGCGGGCACCGAGAGCGTCAGCCAGAACGGGCGGGCCGCGTTTGCTGCGACCATCGCTGGCGGCTCGGGCGTCAGGTGATCGAAGAGACACGGTTTGCTGCCAGCGGCCGATTCCGCCTGCGCCAGCGCGGCCTGGCTCGGGAATGTGGCGTTCAAACCGCGCTCGTCGCCGAGTTTCGCGGCGCTGAATTCCTCGAGAGGATATGGCGCCAAACCGGCTACTGTGAGCGCTGCACTGGGCAGCTTGGTGGCGCCGCCGGTGTGCGCGAGTTCGCTGGGTGTGATCTTGATTCCCGTCAGAGCCGCGCTGCCGCGCAGCACGATCTGCGCGCAGTACGCGCCGTTGCGCGCGCCGACAAAACGCACCACGCCGGGCAACTCGCCCGGCACCGGGCAGTCCGTGGTCTCGACGCGGTGGTGAATGTCTTCAACCCACACCTGCATGGCGGCGCCGGCGGCCTGCGCCAGCTCGGCCGCACCCTTGCCCGCGCGCACGTCGCCGCCGCTGCCGCGCAACTCAACGTCTAGCAGCCGCCCGTGGGGGAACGGCCTCCTGGGGCCGCCCCAATTCGGCTGGATGGGGTTCTTCAACAGCACGGGATGGATGTGGCTGGCGCGGATTTCGATGGCGAGCACGTTGCAGCCCTTGACCAGCGCGTCAGCCGGCACGGGCAGCGGACCCAGCGTGCGGCGCGCCGCGTCACCGCCCTGCGTGTACGTGGCCGCCGGATAGTCGTCGGCACACGCACCCGGCGGGAGTTCGCCCGGCGGCAGGTGCTTCCGGCCGAGTTCGCGCCCATTGATGAGCACACGCGCGCCGCCGTTGAAGCTTAGTTTCACTGTGAGAGCGCCGGCCTTCTGCGGATCATCCACGAGAAAGCGCCCGCGATAGAAGGCCGCCTGGAGCTTCAAGTCCACGGACTCTTCGTATTGGCCCAGAACCTCGTTAGTGACAACAGCCGCCGGTCCGCCCTGGAACGGGTGGCGCTCGCGCACCCACGCGCTGTCGTCAAAATCGGCCTTCGCCCAATCGGGAGCTGGCAGCGGCGCGGGCGTGGGAAGGAACTCCCGCATGCCTCTGTTGGCCAGCAGGACGTGGTCCTGCCAGGCAACCCCGGCTTTAGCCAGCCCGAGTTTCCCAATCCAGAACTCAGCGTCCTGCTTTGCTTTATCGGCTAGCTTGGGCCCCAGGAGGGCCGCGCCTTCGGCCTTCATGAGCGCAGGCGAGATCCGGTTCACATCGAAACGATAGTACTGCCGCCAGATGCTGTTCTCGTTCAGAATGACGGATGGATCCGCCGGCGGGCTACTGCTGGCGCCAACGGCCAGCGGCGCCCAAGCCAACCAGCCGCATGCGCAGATTGCCGCCAGCATCGCGCTTCGCATGTGGTCACTCCCCAATCACCGTGACCAAGACCTGCTCTGGCCTCTGCCGTGGAGGAACCAGCTCAGTCGCCATGCGCTCCCGGCCCCGTGACGCGTTCGATATTCGCTGCGGGCGCAGTATAGCAGCCGCGGGGCATGGGAGGCAACCGTGATTGGCAGGGAAGACCGCTGGCCGCAGTAGGTCCGACATTCCTGTCGGACCCGCGTCCGATCATTTTGCGCGAAGAGAATCAGCAAAAGACCGTTGCGGTGCTCATTCGAATTCCAGCACGCCGAAATCCTTGGGCACATGGAAATCGGGACGCGGCCGGTCAATGAACGACCAGGTCAGCCAGTGGGGGTGCGAGGTCTTGTCCGCGCACTTGTAGAAGTTCGCACGCCACACGACGCCGGGCGCCGGCTTGGTCACAGGACAGTGTTCGCCAAGGATGGCCAGCGGCAGCCGATACTCTACCGTCCACACAGTAGGCTCGGTGATCTCCGGCTCGACGATCTTCGGCAGGCTGTGCGCCACCTTGACTTCGTTCAAGGCCTTTTCAGGGAGCGGCCTCGCGTCCTTGCGCGGCACTTTCTGAAAATTGAGGAGCATGGTCCCGCCGCAGTTCATCTCCAGGTTGAAATACCCCGCCGTCACATCGTTGCCGGGCGCGAAGAAGAACTCGACGCAACTGTCGAGGCAGACGGAGCTCTGATTGCTTTCCGCCACGGCCCGCACATAGCGGTCTTCGACCTTGAAGATCACGTATACAGCCTCGTCGTCGTAGGCGACTTTTGCCTGGGTCAGGGGCAGGTGCTCCGGCTTGCGGCCCATGAATTGGGCGACATCGAGCGGCTTGACGTCTTTCCAGGGAGCTTTGTCCCACTTGGCGTCAATGACCGGCGCCTCCCTGAGTTTAGCGACCTTATAGGTCGAGCTCTTCGGGCTCTGCTCCTGCGCCAAAGCCGCCGCGACAGCCAGACCCGCGAAGTGCAACGCCATTGTCTTCCACATATCCCCCTGCCCCCCCGAATGATTTCGTCTCCCTTGCGTCGCTACGCCTTTGGGTTTGCCAGCCTGCCCATAAAGAGGATCGCGCCGGATGTTTCGTGGCGGATCAGGAATACGAACGGGTGATCTGCGCGGAACACTTTGGGCTGCTGCGGCGCGGCTCGACCCTTCATCACGACCGCCGTCGCCGCCGCCGCTTCGGTGCCTTCCTCATTCACGTCCACGAAGGCTTTGTGGATGACGGCGGAGATTGAGAAATCGCGCTTGCCATCCATCCCCGAGAAGTCCGCTGCCGCGGCGGTGAACGCATCGCTCATGCCCAGCGCCTGCAGCGCGTCGCCGAGCATGAACGCCGCGGTGACCTTGAACCGCGGCAGCGTGACCGCGACGTCCCCGTGCTGGAACCCCCGCAGCCACGCGGCCAGATTCGCGCTTGTCAGATCCTTCTCCAGCTTGGGCAGGCCGTCCATAGCGTTGGGCAGAAGCACAATCATCGAGAGTTCTCCGCCCTGATATGGCAGTTGCAGCGCCATGAAGCCGTCGCCCTCCTTGTACCCGTAGCCGCCCTTGCGGTGCATCATCGGGCAATCCACCTGTTCCGCTCCCCCGAGGAGGAATGGCTGGTCCTTGGTCGCCGCCGGCTGGAACTGGTCGGCCCACGTGCCTTTGAAGTAGACGGCATTGGTCAGCACGAGGCGCGTCATCGAGGAGAGGACGCCCGGCGCGATGAGGTCCTTGATCTTGTCCTTCGTCTCCTTCTCCACCCATGCATTGATGGTCTGCCGCGCACCCTCGGCGTTCGTCCTGAAATCCAGTTCGCTCAGCCCCGCGCCGTAGCAGGTCTTCGTCAGGTCGAGGAACTCTGGCAGAAAGGCATACCCCTTCTGCCCCCACAGCGCGTTGGCCGCCGATAGCTGAAAGCTGCGCGGTTTGCCGTCGGCTCCCTTGTCGGCATTCAGTTCCTTCAGGAACGCGCCGAAGTGCTTGTGCAACGCATCGTCCTTTGCAGGCAGGTGTAGGACCTTGGCCATCTGCGCGGCTGTCTCGCCGCGAGCGCCGGCGCAGGTCATGGCCAGCGCCGTCTCGATGCTGTTCGGCGAGAAGAACAGATTGCCCGGCTGCGCGGCCAGGCGGGCGTATAAGTCTGCTGCGAAGGAGTTGTTGGCCTCGCCAATCCACGCGCCTTCGCCCGCCGCGGCCGACCATATCGGAACGGTTGCCAGTGTCGCGAGCGCGATGAGATGGATCACGGGGAATGCTGTGTGCCGCATTGTGGCCTCCTACGGGCTGACGTTCCGATGGTGTTTAGACGCCGATGGGGCCCCGCGGTTTCGGCCGTTCCGAAAAATTGGTGAGCGCGGCCCGCCTTTAGGCGTAGCGGATGGCCGGCGCCGGCGGTTACTCCGGCTTCTGAGCGGCGGGCTTGTCGCCGGCCTGGAAAACAAAGCCCCGAAGACAATCAAGGCGGGCGCACCGAGCCGCCGGACAGAACCACGCTATCGAAGAGAGCCTTGTTCAGTCTGTTGCCGTCATGACTACAGACCGCGAGGCCGATGAACGCGTCTCTGTCCAATGCCAGCTTCGCCGAACCGAACTCGGTCCACGTCTTGCCGTCGGGCGACACGAGGCCGATAACCGCTTCGCCGCGCCGCTCGATCTTCACCCACGGCTGAGCGTTGCCGCCGTGCATGCCGCACTTCCCGTTCGGAGCGCTGCGAAAGCTAAGCCCGCAACCCTTTCCGGGCGTGACGGCCATAATGGCCATCGCCGGTTTGCCCTCCAACGCGCCGCGGATCATCACGCCGATCTTGGCCCATTCGTGCGTGTCGTCGAAGCTCACCACGCGGGCGCTGAGCGCGCCGTCGCCGGCGAGCGGCTGGTAGACATAGTGGAAGCCCTCCATATCCCAGATGTCGTCCCCAGAACCAGTCACAGTGAACATGCCGGTCGCGGCAACGTGGCTTGCGATCCCAGGTTTCTTCACCGCGCCTACGTCGGCCTGCTTCCACACCTCCGGCAGCGGTTCCGCCGCGGGAGTCGCCGACACGGCTTCTGAGTCCGCGCCTTCCACGCCTTGGTTCACTGCCGAGACTCTGTAATGATACGTCGTGCCGTCCTTGGCATTGTTGTCGGCGAGCAGGCTCTCAGCAACGCCGCCGAAGATCAACGCGTAGGGACCATCCGCGGTCGTGGCGCGCTTGACGTTGTAGTTCATGGCGCCGGGACTGGCCGGCCACGACAGCACCACACGTCCGCTGTCGGCGCAGGCCGACGGTCTGCCCGGCGCGGGGGGCGGCGGAACCGGCGTAACGGGGACAGACATTGTGTAGGAACTCGTGTAGTTGTCGTTGAGCGACGCGACCAAATAGTAATACGTCGTTCCGTTGCTGACGTTCGCATCCACGAACTCCGTCTCCTGCAAGTTCCGCGCGATGATTTCAAACATCCCGTGCTGCCTCACCCCACGCCTCACATTGTAGCCTTTCGCGTTCACGCCGGGCGTGAAACGGATCGTGACTTTCTTGTCGCCCGGAGTGGCTTCGACGCGGACGGGGGGCAGCGGGGTGCCCGCAGCGGCGCCAACCGCAACGGAACCGCTGCTCTCTCCCGCCGCGTTTGCCGCCGCGACCCTATAGAAGTACGGCACGCGGTTCTTTGCCGTCGTGTCGGTGTAGCGGCATTCCTTGATATCTTTAGCCAGGCACACGAATGTCTGAGTGTCCGGCGGCTCGCGCTCGACCACATAGCTTGTCGCGCCTGAACTGCCCGCCCACGTCAGCATGTTCTGTTTGTCCCCCGGCGTGGCCTCCACGCTGGTTGGGGTGTAGGGGACGACCGGCTTCGGCGGCGTCAGGATGTACTGGACGGAATCGCCGGGGCCGAGCGCGGCAGAAAGCTCGATCCAAGGATCGGCCTTCAAGTCTGTCGCGGCGGAGCGTGCTTCGGCGAACGTGTTGCCCGCTCCAAGGCGCTCGCCGCTGTACGTCGCGCTGTCCGGCATCTTCACCCGCACCCTCAATGTCTGCGGCGAGTTCTCAAAGTTGACGAAGTTCAGTAGTACCTTATCGGAGGTTCCGCCGCTGCCGGGGAGCGCAGGGATCGCGGCCGTGTCCACGGCGCGAAAATAGACCAGCTTGTTCGCCACTTCGTCCCGGTTGAGGACGACGTACGGCAGCGGCGCGCCATGCGTGGCATAGGCCAGCGCCAGCCGGCGGAAGGTCTTAAGCCGCGTGTCCTGCCCCTTGAACCCGGGGAACGCGCTCAGCGTCTCCGGCTCGCTCCACTTGGTTGGCGCTTTGAACAGGCCGAAGTCATCGAAGATGGCCGCGTGCTGCATCGTGCGGTCCACAACGGCGACGTGCGCGCGCATGATGCGATCGAAGGCCTGAGCCTGCGGCTGCGTTGAGGCGTAATTGGGCCCGGCGTTCTCCGCCTTGTCCGAATGCCAGTCGTTCGTTCCGGTCTCCGTGTTAACGTATTCGACGGGCCAGCCGTCCTGGACGCCCTGGTACGTTGCGAGGGTCTCGACGAAGCTGCCGCCTTTGTTGTCGGCGTACGAGAAGCCGTAAGAGTGGCCGTTCGTCGCCTGGCAGTGCTCTTCGACAGCGCGGCGACTGACGACGTTGGCGTCCCAATTCTTCGGCGTGCCCTTCCCGCCGCCGTACGCCCAGCCGCACGCGGTGGTCTTGAGGTGCGGCGGCTTGATCTCGTTCAGATACCTCGCAAGTTCGATCGTTTCCGTGAAGCCGCCGCCGAACATGCAGGGCTCGTTGCCGATCTCGTACCACTGGACGAGCGCCCCATACTTGTCGAGGAACTTCTGCAGATCGTTCTTCGCTTTCTGCGGCATCTTGCCATCGGGACCGACGCGATAGTGCGAACAACTGATGTTGTCCACGATGACAGTCATGTTGAAATCGCGCAGAAGCTGCAGGTATTCCAGCCGCCGCGGCTGCATCCGCGCGACGTCGTACCAGAAGTCCGCGCGTATCGTGTTGCCGCTGTAGGCGATGCCCATCCATCGGAATGCAACCGGGGCGATGCGAAGAGTGTCGTCGTTGACGAAGAAGTCGTTCGCGCTGTGCTTCATGGTCGTGCCGAGATAGCAGACTGTGCCGTGGATTGGCTCGCGAACCGGCGCCGCCAGTGCTTCGAGTCTGAGGTAATCCCATTCCCACCACATGTGCTGGTCCACGCTTGTCTCGCTCCACATGGGGCGCGGCGCGGTGAGTCTCAGAATGTTGGCGCCTTGCATGAGCAGTTCGCTGGGAATGTAGAGACGGTATGTCTTCTGCCAGCGGTACGGACTGGCCGTGCCATGCGTGCCCCAGAGCTGGATCAATCCGGCCATCACCCCGTTGGAGAACACACCCATCTGCGCGCCGCCTTTGGGTGCATGGAGCAGCTTGAACGAGAAGAGCGCGCCGTGCTTCGGGACCGCGGGAAGAGTGAACGCGATCTCCATGCTCGGGTTGATGGACGCCTTCAACCCCTTTGAGACACTCGCGGGGTCCAACTGTGCTTTGCTTTCCGCAGCAACGGCAACCGCTTCGGGGTTGGCGCGTCTGTAATCGCTGAACTCCTTCGAACTGTCGTCAGGAGCACCGATCTGCCAGAGCACCGTGTTCGCGGCTTGAGACTCTTGCGCGGACCAAGCCGCTGTGCCCGCCACGATCAGCGCCATGGTTGCCCCGTGTAGAACCTTCTGGATCACTGTTGCCGCCTTTCGTGTCGTTCGTTTCCGATCTGCTCCGGTACTGTGCCGCCGGAGATAGCATACGTGTAGTTGGTCTCAAGCTTGTCCGGGATTTCCTGGATGAGTCGCTCCGAGCCGCTTCGGCGACTCGATCTCGTGGCATTGTAGGCATCGCTATTCTCTCTGCAAAGCATTCCTGCCACCGCAGAGTATCATCCAGGTGCCTTGTCCTTCATTGAATGCCGGCAAGAGCATCAACGGGCCTTATGCCCGGCATCGTGTACCTAAGCCCCGCGCTTTGCCAACACCGTGGTACAATACCGCCATGCATTGAACTCTGGCCCGCGCAGCGCTGAGATGGATTTCCCGCAGAGTTTGCGGACTCGCGTGTATACATCTCGGTAGCTGTGAGGAACCTCGGACGTGCGGAAAGGACGAAGCGATGAAACTGACAACAGCCATTCTGGCCGTGACTGTCTGCGTAGCGCCGTGGGTGCTCGCTGAAGAGCCCAAAGACGCCGGCTTCGAAGCCATCTTCGATGGCAAGAGCCTGCAGGGCTGGCACGCCAGCGCCAAGACCGGCCACAGCCGCGCCAGCCAGCAGAAAACCGGCGGCCGATGGGTCGTTGAGGACGGCGCGATCGTCGGCAGCCAGGACATTCCGGGCAACGGTGGAATCCTGATCACCGACCAGCAGTTCGGCGACTTCGAAGTCGTGCTGGAGACGAACAACGACTTCGGCCCGGACAGCGGCCTGTTCCTGCGCAGCACCGAAGAGGGCAAATGCTACCAGGCGATGATTGACTACCACGGCGGCGGCAATCTGATGGGCATTTACGGCGAGGGCATGGGCGGCAAGCCGCATGTGCGGAACTTCACCTTCCTCGACGCGCCGGAGAAGATCACAATCGTGACCGAACTGGAAGGCAAGAAACCGCCCGTGCCGTTTCCGATGAAAGAAGAGGAGTGGCCGAAGTTTTGGAAGCATGGGCAATGGAACGAACTGCGCGCGCGCATCGTCGGCAATCCGCCCACGATCACCACGTGGATCAACGGAGTGAAGTTCATGGAATGGACCGAGACCGAAAAACGCTTGGGAGACAAAGGCGGAATCGGGCTGCAGGTCCACGGCGGCGGCGACCTTACCAAGCAGTTCGTTCGTTACCGAAACATCCGGATCAAACGCCTCGACAAAGCCAAAGAATAGAATAACTCGGAAAGGGCGGTGATCGGGATGGTGACGCTTGGAACGCGCGAAGTCAGCGCACCGGAGCGGCCAATGGCTCATCATCCAGGAACTCCCGGAGCGGTGTTCCCGCTCAAGCTTCAGGCCCAAGGAAACGTTCTGTATGCTCAAGCGATCAGGCAAGAAGATTCAGGCGGCATCGCTCCTGCTGGCCTGCACGGTGGTCCCGATGCGGCTCGCGGCTGAAGAGCAACTCCTCCGCACCGAGGCCAACGTGCCGGTGGAGATCACGTTGACCGCACAGCAGCCGCACGAAGATCCCTTCAATACAGTGACACTCGACGTGCTGTTCACGGACCGCGCCGGAGTGGCGCGGCGAGTGCCCGCATTCTGGGCAGGCGGCTCGACGTGGAAGGTTCGCTACGCGTCGTCAGCAATCGGCATGTATCATTGGCGCAGCGAGTGCAATGACACAAAGGACGCGGGACTGCACGGCACAGAGGGCAATCTCGATGTCCAAGCGTACCGCGGAGAGAACCCGCTCTTCATTCATGGACCGATCCGGGTGGCCGCCGACAAACGCCATTTCGAGCACGCCGACGGCACGCCTTTCTTCTGGCTCGGCGACACGTGGTGGATGGGGCTCTGCCACCGGTTGCATTGGCCCGACGAATTCCAGAAACTCACAGCCGACCGGCGCGCCAAAGGATTCAATGTCATTCAGATCGTCGCCGGCCTTTACCCGGACATGCACCCCTTTGATCCGCGCGGCGCCAATGAAGCGGGCTTCCCTTGGGAAAAGGAATACGCCCGCATCCGCCCGGAGTACTTCGACGCGGCCGACACGCGGCTGAACTATCTCGTCGAGCAGGCTTTCACGCCGTGTATCGTGGGCGCCTGGGGTTATTTCCTGCCTTGGATGGGCGTCGAAAAAGCAAAGCAGCACTGGCGCTATCTCATCGCGCGCTATGGCGCATACCCCGTGGTCTGGTGCGTGGCGGGCGAGGCGAACCTGCCGTGGTATCTGGCCAAGGGCTTCCCGTACGATGACCGGAAGCTCGTGACCGGCTGGACCGACGTGGCACGCTACGTCCGCGCGACCGATCCTTTCCACCGGCTTGTGACCATTCATCCCACGGGCATCGGTCCTCTGAACGCGCGCCACGCCATTGATGACGCGGCCCTCCTCGATTTCGATATGCTGCAAACGCCGCACGGCCAGCGCGACGCCGTCGCTCCGACATTCAGGGCGGTCACGAACTCGTACAACTCACAGCCTGTGATGCCCACGCTGAATGGCGAAGCCAGCTACGAAATGCTGATGGACAAGATTCAGCCCGAGTGGCCCCGCGCCATGTTCTGGCTGTGCATGATGAGCGGCGCCGCGGGGCACACCTACGGCGCGAATGGAATCTGGCAGTGCAACCGCAAAGACCAGCCGCACGGAAAATCCCCGCACGGCGGAAACTACGGAGTCATCTCCGGGGAGGACGCCATGAACATGCCGGGCTCGCGGCAGATCGGGCTTGGAAAGAAGTTTCTCGCGGAGCTGCCCTGGCAGCAACTCGCGCCGATGCCGGGAACGGTCCGTTGGGCTGGCGAAGCGTCGTGGGGCGATTGGATCTGGTTCAGTGAAGGAGACCCGAAGCGCGACGCGCCGGTCGAACGGCGATATTTCCGCCGGCTCTTCGAACTGCCCGCCAATGCGCCCATTCGCAAAGCGGTGCTCCAGATGGCCGCGGACGACAAGTTCACCGTCTGGGTCAATGGCACCGAAGCGGGCTCGGGCGCAGACTGGAGTTCGCCCGGCCGCTTCGACGTGAGTAAGTCGCTCAAAGCGGGTGCCAATGTTATCGCCGTGCGGGCGGAGAACATGCCGGCGCCCGTCAAAGAGAACCCGGCGGGGCTCATCGCAAGCCTCGAGATTGATGCTGGCGGCCAGATAGTTTCGATTCGTTCCGACGCAGCCTGGCGCGTTGAAAAGAAAGAGGCGGACGGCTGGCGCGACGCCGCGTTCGACGACTCTCGCTGGCCACATGCGCTCGTCACCGCGCATTACGGCGAGAAGCCTTGGGCGCGTTATGAAAAGAATGACGACACGGCGGGGCCGTTCGCATCGGGCATCGGTGATCGCCTGCGTGTCTTCTACGCGCTCGCCACGCGGCCGGTGGTGATCCGCGGCTTGGCTCCCGAGGAGAAGTACCGTCTGACCTGCTTCGATCCGGTCACCGGAGAACGGACGAAGCCGGTCGAAATTCAGACGGATGCCGGCGGAAGCTTCCACTGTTCGGCACCCACACACACTCACGACTGGGCCGCCGTTCTCGATCGCAACATCTCGGAAGCAACGCCCAAACCGGCTGTGCCCTGAAATCCCGAATGGCGCGACCCTGGCTCAGGGATAATTCTGCTCCTTGTCGTAGACGTGCAGGCTCAGGTATTCAATGAAGCCTCGGTCGTAGACATTGATCAACTGGATGTCATTCTTCTCCCCGTAGCGGAGGTACGGCGTGATGTT
>JAPLOD010000033.1 GCA_026692735.1 Planctomycetota bacterium
GAAAGCGTGGGTCGGGCTGGCAGTCTCGGGCCACACCTTCCCCCTCCCATTCGCCTGATGGTTTCCTGATTCGGTCTTCTGGACAAGAGTTGGTTCCCCCCCCAACGGCCCGGCCACAGTGGCGGGTCAGTGTGCTACCCGCTGTTCAGGGCCGGCACGGCGCGCAGACTCGCGAACAACAACCGCACGCGGCTGGTGTAGCCCAGCAGCCGCAGCAGAATGCGATGTCCGCCCCTGATGACCTGGCACGGCACGCGGATGAGCGCGTTGAGGAACTGCTTGAACTCCATGCGCAGCACGTCGTCGCGGTCTGCCGCTCGCGGCAAGGTCAGCGCGAACCAGGCCTTCAGCGTCCAGGCCAGCGAGGCGATGACCATGTAGGCCCAGTTCGAGACGAGATCGTAGACCGGCACCCGCATGGCATTGACGCCGTTCTTGAGTTGCTCGATGAGGTTCTCCTGATTGCAGCGGTCGTTGGCCTGGTACACCACCTCTTCCGCGGACATTGCCGGGTCGTTGGTGATGTAGAAGAAGTAGCGCACGTCGTCGAAGAGCACCGCCTCGCCCTTCTCCACGGAGAGATTCTTGCGCAGCACGATTATACGATACGCTTGCCGGCACTTGCCGGGACGGTACATGAATTCCGCAATCTCTTCCGAACACAGGCGGATGTTCTTGTACTCTTTCTCTTTCACGATCGCTTCTTTCACGTTGTCGCGTTTCTGGCGGGGTTCGGTCTGGACTTCGTACTTGGGCCACCGCACCAGCGGCCGGAAGTGCGCTTCGGGTATCTTGTTCGCCAGCGCCACGAGGGAAGGATGGGCATCGAAGCCGAAGACGAACTTCACGTTCCTCGCGGTCCAGCGGTCAAAGTTCGCCGTCAGTGAGAAGTCCGTATCGCCGCGCAGCAGGATTTCATCGAAGACGCCCTCGCACAATGCGATGGCCTTGTCGAACCACTCTGCCGCACCCGTGTGGCTGGGAACGTTGCCTGGCCGATTGACCAGGAAGAGCGGTTCGCGTGTGTTGGCCAGCGAGATCAACAGCGGGCTGTAGCCCCACACGCCTTTGTACGACAGGCCGATGCCCTCCTTCTTCTCGCCGTCCGTTGGCGCATCCGTACCATCGCCGTCAATCACGGCGCGCCGCCGTTCCTCGCGCGGCAAGTGCAGCCACAGCCGCCGGCGTATGCCGTTGACCGCATCCAGCAGCGCCACAATGTCCGCCTCGGTAAACCGCCGCAGGAAATCGCCCGCCGTCGTCGGATCGGGAATCCGCTGCGCCCCCAGCATGTCCAGATACGACTCGTTCTGGCGCAGCAACTCCAGGTCTTCCAGGCGCGTGTTGCCGTACATGATGTTGTAGACCAGGTTCAGCACGTGGTCCGATTCGTGGTAGGGCAGGTGCCGCTTGAGCAGGTGCAGCACGCGGTCCAGTTCGCGCACCAAACCCACGTGGCGCGCCAGCAGATGAATGGCGCCGATCCCGCTTGCGGTGATCCCGCGCTGCCGCGCCGACATCTCGTACTGAATGTTGGACGCCGCGAACATGGGGCACGGCCGTTCCGGCCACTCCCGCGGCCGCAGCCGCCACGCAATCCTGCGCTTGCGATTTCGCAGATTCCGGCGATCTTCCGCTTTCACTCGAAATGCCCTCCTCGTCGGCTGCTGAACGGCTTGAGATACCATTCAGACGCCTATGAAGACTCGGCATTTCGAGTTTTCTTGTGCTTTCAACGCACTTGTTTGAAGGCTAGCTCGCAGTGCCACACGCCCGCTCACCGCCCCGCCCGCAAGCGCTGCCTGATGCGCGCCCGGATCATCATCGCCGTGAAGTTCAGCGCGAACGTCAGCAGCAGCAGCACCCGCACCGTGGCATACAGGACCGGCTTGGTCTCCTCCACGTTCGGCGACTGCGTCGTCATCACGTAGACGTGGTATCCCAGCTCCATGAACTGATCGTTCAGATGCGTCGGAAGATACGGCAAAAAGTACGCCGCGCCGGTGAACATCACGGGCGCGACTTCGCCCGCCCCGCGGCTCACCGCCAGGATCGCGCCGGTGAGGATGCCCCCCACGGCCTGCGGCAGCACCACGCGCCGGATCACCTGCCAGCGCGTGGCCCCCATCGCGTAGGCGGCCTCGCGGTAGTGCTGCGGTATCGCGCGCAGGGCCTCCTCGGATGCCACCACGACGGTGGGCAGCGTCAGCAGCGCCATCGTCAGCGCCGCCCAGAGAATGGCGGGCTGCCCGTAGTTCAGCTCGCCGCCGTACAGCCCCCGGTCAATGCCCCGGCCGACGAACTCAATGAAGAACCCCAGGCCGAACAGCCCGAAGACGATCGCCGGCACGCCCGCCAGGTTCTGGATCGCAAGACGCACGAGCTTGACCAGCAGCGAGCGTTTCGGCGCGTACTCGTGCATGTACACCGCCGTGGCCACGCCCATCGGCACCACCGCCAGGGTCATTAGGACGACGAGCGAGAACGTTCCGAAGATGGCCGGGAAGATGCCGCCCTCCCGCATGCCGAGTTCCGGGGACCGCGACACAAACTCCCAGCTCAGCCGGCCCGCGCCGTTCACAACGACGTGGCCCAGGACGATCGCGACCATGGCCACGATGATGAGGCCGGCCGCGCCCGTCAGCGTGCCGAAGAACCATCCCGCTACATTGCGGATTGCGGATTGCGGATTGTAGAATGCCATGCGCAACATCCTCACCTCGGCCCGCCAATCCTCGTGTGCCGCGGCCCGCAACCACAGCGAGGTACGCGCCAATCCGCAATCCGCAATCCCCAATCCACAATCGTCATGTCGCGCCCTGCAGCCTCCTCTGAAGCCGCCCGATCCACCAGTGGCCCGCCAGGTTCGCCAGGAACGTCAGCACGAACAGGAACGCCCCGATGAAGAACAGCACGTGATAGTGGGAGCTGCCCACGACGACTTCGCCCAGTTCGGCGGCGATCGTCGCCGAGAACGTGCGGATGGATTCCGTCGGCGACAGCGAGAGCAGCGCCGAGTTGCCCGACGCCATCAGCACGATCATGGTCTCGCCGACAGCCCGCCCGAACCCCAGCACGCACGCCGCCAGAAGCCCCGCCGACGATGCCGGCAGCACGATGCGCCACGCCGTCTGCCAGCGCGACGCGCCCATGGCCAGCGATCCTTCGCGATAGGCGCGCGGCACCGAGGTGAAGGCGTCCTCGGCCATCGTGTAGACAATGGGGATCACGGCCAGGCTCAGCCCCAGACCGGCCGTTATGGCGTTGAGCCTGAACGTCCAGCCGAACGCTTGCTGCAGCCAGTCGGCCAGGACCATCAGGCAGAAGAACCCGATCACCACGCTGGGAATCCCCGCCAACAGCTCAATGACGGGCTTGATGATCTCGCGCAGCCACGCCGGCGCAAACTCCGACGTGAACAGCGCGGCGGCAATCGCCAGCGGGATCGCGGCCAGGACCGCGATCACCGTCACCTTCAGCGTGCCCGCCAGCAGCGGAAGCAGAGAGTAGCGCGGCGGCTCCGAGACAGGCTGCCACGCGAATGCCGGCGCTTCCGCGGCCGGCAGAAAGAGCTCGCCTACGCCGGCCTCCTGGCGGATCTCAGCCGACGTGAACACGGGCAGCGCTTCCTTCCCGATGAACACAAAGATCAGCACCAGCGACACGATGGCCAGACATGCGCAGGCCTTGATGAGGTACGCGGCCACGAGGTCGCTCGCGGCCCCGCTGCTCTTGCGCGCCAGCGGCGATACCGCGGGTGCCACGGCATCATTGCCGTGCGCCGCCGCGCTCACCGCCTCGGCATGGGATAGTACCCCACCTGCTCGCATACCTTCTGCCCCTCCTCGCCCAGCGTCCATTCGATGAACGTCTTGACCTCGCCTGCCGGCTCGCCAACGGTGTAGAAGTAGAGCTTGCGCGAGATCGGGTACACGCCCGACACCACGTTCTCCTTGGTAGGCAGTATGCCCTTCTCGCCCTCCTTGGCGCTTACCTTGATCTCCTTCACGCCTGGCACGACGAAGCCGACGCCGCTGTAGCCAATCCCGCTCTTGTCCTTGGATACAGCGTTGATGATTGCGGCGGTGCCCGGGAGGGACTGCACGTTCGCAGCGAAGTCCTGGTTCTTCAGCACGTGTTCCTTGAAGTACAGGTGCGTGCCTGAGCTGTTCTCGCGGCCGTAGCAGACGATCCGGCCTGGCGCGCCGCCAACTTCCTTCCAGTCCGCGATCTTGCCGCGGTAAATGCCGTCAAGCTGGTCGAGTGACAACTGTTCGGCCGGATTGGATTCGTTCACGATGACCGACAGGCCGTCGAGCGCCACGGGCGTCTCGCAGACCTCCTTGCCGGGTGCCACCGCATCCTTGCCGTGCCGTGCCTTGACCTGCGCTTTCTCCTTGTCCTTCATCGGCCGCGACGCCGCACAGATGTCGGTGCCGCCGTTGATCAGCGCCGCAACGCCTACGCCCGTCCCGCCGCCCGTCACCTGAACCTTGACCCCGGGGTTGTGATGCATGTAGATCTCAGCCCAACGCCCGCAGAGGATCACCATCGTGTCTGAGCCCTTGATGGTGACGGTCTTGGCCTTCGCGCCGCCGGACTGCTGTCCGTTCCCTACAGACTGGCCGCATCCAGCCAAGGCCAGAAGGACCGGTGCGGCGACCAACGCATGTGTCATTCTCATCGCTCTCTTCTCCTCGTCACTCCTCTGCCTCTCTATATCCCGCCACTGTTATGCCATGATGAAACCACGGTTAAGAAACGGTTAAGCTCGGCCATCGCCGCGACCACGGCGAGGATGACTGCGGCTGTTGGCTATTGGCCGACAGACGAGACCAGTAGCCAGTAGCCAGTAGCCAATAGCCAGTAGCCAATAGCCAGCGGTAACCCCCTCATCCCGGCGCCTGGGCAATCGCGAAAGTAGGGGCGCCCCGTCCTGGTGCCGGCCCTCCCTTCATTCGGGGGCTTCCCTTCGCGGGGGTGTCTTCTGCGGGCTGCCGGTGAGGACGCGGCCCCGCGGTATAACCAATTAGTTACCGTCATATTTTGGTCATGCGGTGTACACGCATACAGACGAGGGTTTGGGCAGTGCGAGCGGAACGAGCCAGGCGAGCGGGCGGGCGAGTAGGGCGTCCGGCCGTGGAGCGCGAGAGGATCAGCCGGCGCATCCGGCGTTGGGTTGTTGACGGCTGCTTTGCGCCGGCCACCCGCTTGCCGGCGCACCGCGAACTGGCGAGGAGGCTGGACGCCCATGTCTTCATCGTGCAACTGGCGCTGCAGCAACTGGCCGCCGAGGGCTTCGTTGAACTGCGCGGCCGTGGCGGAACGTACGTTGCGGCCTCACCTCCCCACACGCGCCGTATTGCCCTCGCCTTCCCCGTGCCTTGGAACGCCCCGGGGTTCGTGCGCTTCTGGACAGTCCTGGCGGACGAAGCGCGCAGGATGAAGGCCGCGGGCGAGGCGGACTTCGAGTTGTACTCGTGCGCCGACCGTGCTCTCGCCGACACCGCCGACTACCGCCGGCTGCTGGACGATGTGCAGAAACAGCGGTTCATGGGCATCTTGTTCGCCAGCGATCCCGGTTCCGTCGCGCGCACGGCGATCCTGACGCAGCCTGGCATCCCGCGCGCCGCCATCGTGACAACCGACGGCACTGCCAGAGTCACAGCCCTGCATATGGCGGGCGAAGACCGCTTCATGCAACGCGCCGTCACGCTGCTTCACGGACGAGGGCGGCGGCGGCTGGCGTGGCTGGGCGTTCCGGGGAGCCACTGGGAAGACGCCGCCGCCAAGGCCAAGACGCTGGGCATGGAGGTCCGTCCGCACTGGGTCCACGTCGGCCACCAGGGCTACCCTGGTCCCGCTGCGCATCTCATGCGCCTCCTGGCGCGGCTGCCCGCGGCCGACAGGCCCGATTGCCTCGTCATCACCGACGATAACCTTGTCGAGCCGGCTTGCCGTGGGCTGCTTGCGGAACGGTTGCGCGTTCCCGACGACATCGAGATCGTGGCCCACTGCAACTTCCCGGCGCCCGCGAGCGGCGTGCCGGTACACTGGCTCGGCTACGACATCAGGAATCTGCTGCGCATGGCGGCGAACATCATGCGCCGCTGGCGCAACGGGGAAGAACACCCCTCCGTGGTTCGAGTGCCACTGGAGTTCGAGTGGGAAGTTCAGGCGCGGCAACAGGCGCCGCTGCCGGCCGTAACGCAGGAGTATGCAAAGGAGCATGGGCCATGCTGAGAAACGCTGCATTCATCGTGTTGGCTGTCACCGTGCTGGCTTCGGCGGCAGCGTGGTGCACGGAGACTGAGAACCGCGGCATTCGCGTTCTGCCGGCGCCGGGCACGGTCGCGGTTGACGCCAAGACAGACGACTGGGACTTCACCGGCGGCATCTTCGCATGCGGCGAGGTGGAGCACTTGCGCCACCAGTACGCGGTCTGGTTCCACGCCATGTACGATGCCGATAACATCTACCTGCTGGCTCGGTGGAGCGATCCTACGCCGCTGAACAACCCCGAAACCTTCGGCGGGCACGGCTTCAACGGCGACTGCCTTCAGGTCCGGTTCATCCTGTTTCCCGACACGCCCGAAAAGACCGTAACGTGGTGGACCATGTGGCGCGACGCGAAGAGCGTCTCGGTGGCCGACCGCACTTCGCCCGGCCCCGAAAACGGCGTCCCGGAGAACAAGCTGGAGAACCTGCCGCACGCGGAGGAACGCGGCGTACAGCAGGCGTTTGCAGCCAATCCTGACGGCAGCGGCTACGTGCAGGAGATCGCCATTCCCTGGAAGCTGCTGAGTGTCTCGGGCAAGACGCCGCCGGCCGGCGCCAGGTTCAGACTCACCATCGAGCCGAACTTCACCGCCGGGGCGTTCGGACGAATCACGATCAAGGATATCTTCGACGAGAAGGTGGCGGCGCCGGACCGCATCTTCACGTTCCGCGCGTATCAGCACTGGGGCTGGGCGACACTTGAGTCCCGAAACAAAGTCGAACCGCAGCCCGTGCGCCTTGCCGACGACCGCATATTCCCAGTGACGATGAGGGACGGCGTGCCCGTGGTGGACTGGACCGGCCTGATCCGCAAGTTCGAATGGCCAGGCTTCGCTCCGGTCGCTTTCGAGATGCCTCTTGCCGGCTACGTCTCGCTGAACATTCTCGACAAAGACGGCGTGGTTGTGCGCCATCTGCTGAATTGGGACCAGCGAGAGCCGGGAAAACACACGGTGCAGTGGGACGGCCTGACCGACGCAACCTTCCGCACGCCCGGCCAGCCCGTTTCGGCCGGCGACTACACCTGGCAGGCCATCGCCCACCCCGGTGCGAAGATCACCTTCCGCGGTTATGCGAACTGCGGCGGCAAGGCGCCATGGATCGGCAGCCCCGACCACTTCTGGCTTGGCGATCACGGCGTGCCGTCGGCTGTCATCGCCGATGACCAGCGTGTGTACCTTGCGTGCAACGGCGCTGAGGGCGGGCATCATCTGGTCGCCACGGACTTCCAGGGCAACCGGCTGTGGAGTCTGCAGAACACGTCCGGCGGATGGGACCCGCAGTACATTGCTGCGGACGGCGGCGCTGTGTACGTTCTTCATCCCGCAGGGCCCGATGCCGGCAAGGGGACGGTCGTCCTTTCCCGCGTTGACGCCAAACTCGGTGGCTACACGCCGTGGCGAGAGCGCAGGAATCACATCCTCACGGCCGGCGACATCTGGGCCGCCGAGCAAGGCCCGGTGTCGTTCACCGGCATCGCGGCCCGCGACGGCCTGCTGTACCTGACGGCGAGCGATCCGCGGGTTTTCGCGGATGACCTGCTCGACCTGAAGGCCCTTGTGCGGACGCTGAAGGGTGACAACCCTCTCGCCAAGCGCGCTCTCGAACTGGTAAACCCGAACCTCACCAGGAATTTCGACGCGTTCCTCGCAGGTAAGATGGACGCGCAGAAAGCCTTCGACGGCGGAACACACGGCCGCTTCATCCCCAACTTCCTGCAGGTCTGCGAACGGCTCATCTGCAACGAAACGTTGACCGTGGACGGTTCGAAGCTGACATCCGTCGCTCGGCAATACGCCAACCGCAAAGCCATTGAGGAAGCTTTCGCCGGTGCGATCAGACCGCTGGCTGACGGCCGTTTCGTCGTGCTCGACGGCGCGACGGGGAAACTGGTCCGTACGTGGCCGCTGCCGCGCGGCGGAGCGCTTCACGCAACGGGCAAGAACCGCGTGTTGGCGGTCTGCAACGGGAGCGAGATCGTTGGCGTTGATCCTCAAGACGGGCACACGAACACAGTGGTCAAGGATGTTCGGAATGCGCGCGGTCTCACCACGGACAAGGACGGCAACCTGTACGTCAGCGTGGGCGAACCGGACATGCAGGTGCTCGTAGCCGATGCGCAGGGCAAGGAGACGCGGCGCCTCGGGCGCAAAGGCGGCCACGCTCAGGTCGGCCCGTGGCAGCCCGACGGCATGTTCGACCCGGCGGGCGTCGCGGTTGACAAACAAGGCCAGCTCTGGGTGATGGAGGCCTACCCGCACCCGAAGCGCGTGAGTGTGTGGAACCTGAAGGACGGCGGACTGGTCAGAGACTTCTTCGGCCCGACACACTACGGCGCCAGCGGCTCTGGCGTCAACCCGCGCGACCCGAACCTGATCGTCGGCGAAGCCTGCGAATGGCGTCTTGACCCGCTGACCGGGAAGTCAGTCTGCCTGGGCGCCTTCGATACGGCGTACCACGACTTCGCGACCTTCCGCGAAGGCTCCAACGGCAAGCTCTATCTCTTCACAAACCAGATGCGCTACGGCACGGGCAAGGTGCAGGTCTGGGAGCGGCTGGGCGATGCGCGGTACGCGCTGCGCGCGGAACTGCGCAACGACCGCCAGGGGGCGAACAAGGACGTGGGCTCGACCGAGCTGTGGGTGGATGCCAACGGCGATGGCAAGGAGCAGCCGGACGAACTTCAGCGGCAGGAAGGCGGGCTGTACTTCGCCGGGAGCAACAGTTGGTCGCTGAATCTCGGCCCGGACCTCGCCCTCTATGGGTTGGACTGGAAAAACAAACGGCTGAAGGTACTGGCGCTTGAGGGCTTCACAGACAGCGGCGCGCCCAGGTACGATCTGGCCAAGCTGCGCGCGTTGCCGGAGGCGATGAGCGCCGGCTACGAACGAAACTGCTCCTGCGCGCTGCCCAGCGCAGACAACAAGCGGATCCTGGTGAATCTGGCGGTGAAGGATCACCCCGCTGGCTTCCTGTGGCACTGCTTTGACCTGCAGAGCGGAAAACTGTTGTGGACGTATCCGAACCCGTACTTCCAGGTGCACGGTTCGCACAAGGCGCCGGCTCCAGAAGCCGGCCTATTCCGCGGCGCGTACGGGCCGGTCGGCGCGGTGAATGTCCCGGGCGCGGGCAACTTCTGGCTCATCAACGGCAACCTGGGCGAATGGTGGGCGCTCTCCGCGGACGGCTACTTCCTCACCCGCGTATTCAACGGCAATGTCTTCGAGTGGAAATGGCCGAGCGCGCCCGCGCCGGGGCTCGACATCACCGAACTGCCCGCGGGAAGCGGCGGCGAGGACTTCGGCGGGTCGGCGACGCAGGGCAAGGATGGCAAGGTCTACATCCAGGCCGGCAAGTACGGCATCTGGAATACGGAACTGACGGGCCTTGAGAAGACGGTCCCGCTTGCGGGCGGCAAGCTGACTGTCCGTGACGAGGACACGAAGAAGGCGCTGGCCCTGCGCGAGAACGCGCTGCAGAAGGCGGCCGGCGCGCGGAAGCTCACCGCAAAGCGGAAGACCGTGGCATTCACGGGCAGTTTCGCCAACGACTTCAGCGGCTGCGAGATCGCCGACTACCAGAAAGCAGAGGATGCGCGCGTCCGCACAGCATTGGCTCACGATGACAACACGCTCTACATCGGCTGGGAAGTCAGGGACTCCACGCCATGGGTCAACGGGGCGAAGGATATCTCGCAGATGTACGCCGGCGGCGACACGGTGGACCTGCAGCTCGGCGCTGATCCGGCCGCCGATCCCAAGCGCGACAAGGCGGCCAAGGGCGACCTGCGGCTTTCGATCGGCAACTTCCAGGGCAAGCCCACCGCGGTCCTCTACAGGTTCGTGTCGGACGAGAAGAAGCCGCGAGTCTTCAGTTCAGGCGTGGTCCAGGGCTATCAGGTGGACTGGGTGGACGTTCTGGCCGACGCGAAGGTGAACGTGAAGCTGAACAAGGACGGCTACGTGATCCAAGCCGCCCTGCCGCTGGCCGCGCTGGGCGTGATGTTGAGGCCGAACCTGGCGCTGCGCGGCGATGTCGGCGTGACGCATGGCGACCCCGGCGGCGTCCGCACCAGGCTGCGGACCTACTGGGCCAACCAGCAGACCGGCCTGGTAGACGACGTGGTCTTCGAGCTTCAGATCACCCCCCGCAATTGGGGCGAGATCGTGCTGGAGTGATGCTTCACATGAGGAGCCACCTATGTCTCGCTTGATGATCTTTTCGACGCTGGTGCTTGCTGTGGCCAGCCTTGGCTTCGGTGCAGAGGAACCGGCTGCGGTCGGCGTCGAGGTCGGCTATCGGCTGCCCACGGACGGCCCGCTGCCCAAGACGTATCTGGTGACGCTGGCCATCGTCGCCAAGGACAATCCCGACTGCATCGTCAGCCAGTTCCTCCGCGGGGCCGCGCGCACGGTAACGGCCGACAACCAGGGCAAGTTCGCCGACACCTGGGATGGCCTCGACGAGAACCTGATGCCGGTGCCACCGGGCACCTACCGCGTCAAAGGCATTTGCATGCCCGCGGAGAAGTGGCAGGTGGATGGCGAATACCACACTGTCACGCCGCAGTTCGTTGCGGGCGCGTCTTCGTGGATGCCTGCGCGTGACCAGTGGAAGGTGCCCGAACCGTTCGGCGGCGACCCGTGCGGCGCGCCTCTCGGCGACGTGGACGTCGGCGCCAACGGTGTCGCAGTCTTCTATTACGTCTACCTCGAAAACGGCACCAACAACCCGACGTTCGACCTGAAGAAGCCCGTGGGGCTGGGCCAGTTTCTGCGCGCCTATAATTCGGGCGGCGCCGGCGGCGGCACCAGCACCTGCACCGACGGCGAGACCGTGTGGAGTTTCAGCACCGATGGCGGGGCGAAGTACGTGTACCGTGCCGACGGCAAGCCGTTCGGCACCGGGCGCGCGAACCGCGGCAACATCTATCTGCCCAAGGGCTGGGTGAAGGGTATGGCGTGCTGCCGCGATGCCGACAAGACGTACGTCTACGTCGCGCAGGGCGGCAGGATTCTTGAGAGCAAGGAGCACGGGTACACGGAGAGCGACACGGACTTCGTGGATGTCGTCACTGTTCACGAAGGCGCGACGGGCAAGGTCCTCGCCGAAGTGCCGCTGAGCCGCCCCATCGGCATCGCGGCGCGTGGCGGCACGCTGTATGCAGTCCACGCCGCGGCGGACGGCAGCTATGAGGTGCGCAGCAAGGCGCTTCAAGCCGGCATGCCTCAAGGCGAGTGGCAGCGGCTCTTCGCCGTTCCGGCGGGCATGAAGCCACGCGACATCGAAGTGGATAGCCACAATCGCGTCTACATAAGCGACGCCGGCGCCAACAAGGTTCATCAGTTCGACCGCAGCGGCAAGAAGCTGCTCAGCTACGGGCGGCTCGATGCGCAGAAGCCCGGCAAACTCGCCACGTGGACGACGCCCGACGGCGAGGACCGGCTGATCATCGTCGAGCATGCCGGCCCGAACCGCGCCAGCGAATGGAGCTCGGACGGGAAGCTGCTGCGCGAGTTCATGTCGCTGCAGACGAAGGCCAACGACGGCTACGCCGTGGACCCCGAGCACCCCGATCAAGTCTACATCGGCGGGCAGGAAGGCTGGCTGACGCGCTTCCGAGTGGACTACGAGAAGGGCACGTGGACGGTTGACGCGGTGTGGCCTTCAGTGGGCACCGATCCGAAAGCGCCGCAGTTCGACCACCCGCAGTTCATCCGCGCGAACGGGAACTGCTACCTCGCCTGCGGCCGCAGCAACAACGTCTATCGCCTGGCCGGGGACCGCTGGCTGCTTTCCGCTGGCTTGATCCGCGAAAAGCACGGCAACGAGTGGAAGCACTTCGCGTGGCACGACGCGAACGGCGACGGCGTTGTCCAGGAGGACGAGTACCGCAATTGTCCGCTGGAGATGCCCGGCTGGCTGCTGCGCTACCACGGGAACCAGTGGCTGGACGATCTGTCGCTGGTCGCGCTCAATCAGAACGGCCGCGATGTCTGGCGTCTGGCGCCGACTGCGTTCGACGCGCACGGCAACCCGGTGTTCAGTGCCTGGCAGAAGCTGCTGACCGATCCCGTCTTTGTGGCGCGCGCGGAAGGCAAGGCCGACGCGATCCACGGCGGCAACGAACTCGCCGAGAGCTATTCCAGCGACTGGGCGATGGCGGACGGAACGGTGAAGGACGGCTTCTACGTCGTAGCGCGCGGCGGGCACAGCTTCAGCGCCAACGAAGGAGCGCAGATCAAAGTCACCCGCTACGTGCCGGACGACCAGGGCGGCTACCAGATGAAGTGGCGCACCGGCCGTGTCGCTCTGCAAGGCGTGGCGAAGCCGGGCGAGATGTACGGCGCCATCCACGTATGGAAGCCCCTCAACGGGCTGCTCAGCGTCGTGGACCAGTCGCGCTGTGGCGTAGTGCTCTTCACCGAGGACGGCCTGTACGTGGACACCGTCTTCCCCGACGGACGGCGTTTCTCGCCCGCGGTCGCCGGCGTCTATCCGCAGCCGGGCGAGTTCTTCGCGGGAAGTGTCTATGCCCGCCAGGCGGACGGGAAAATCTACTTCGGCATGGGCAAATACACACCGCTGCTCTACGAAGCCCAAGGCTGGTCGTTGAAGCAGAACCCGGTCCGTGCCCTCGCCGGCCTGCCGCAGCAGGTAGAGCTGACGGCCGCGCAGATCGCCACGCCGCCGGAGATCGCGTTGACGCTTCGCGGTGGCGCCGGCGCGGCCAAGGTCGCGCGTTTCGCGCCTGCGCTGGGCGGCGCGGTGCTTGACGGGTCACTCAGCGGCTGGGAGTCGTGCGAGCCTGTGCGCTTTCAGGCCGACAAGGACCAGACCGTCGAGTTGCGCGGCATGTACGATCCCGACAACCTGTACCTGCGTTGGCATGCGCGCCTGGCGGCGAAGATCCAGGTCAGGCCGCTGCAGACCAGCGAACGCATCTTCAGCCACGATCGGCTGGCAGACACGTTGAGCCTGTACATCCAGGGAGACATGCACGCCAAGCCGGGTGGCCCGGCCGGAGGAAGGGCGGGCGACGCGCGCTTCGTCTTCAGCCTCGTCCAGGATGGCGCGGCGGTGAAGCCGGTCGTCGTCGGCATGTACCCTGAATGGAAGGGCGCGGGCAAGGCGAACCCCGCCACGTACCAGACGCCTGTGAACAAAGTGGAGTTCGCTCACGTCGCGCCGCTTGCGGAGGCCAAGCTGAACCACACACTCGATGTGGATGGCAAAGGCTTCGTCATCGCCGCCGCCATTCCGCGCAGCGCCATCCCGGGGCTGCCGGCGCTCGGCGGCGGCGTGCGCACGATGGTGAACTTCGAAGCGACGTATGGCGGTCACGGCAAGTTCTGGTGGTCGAACGCCGACGGTTCAGCCAGCCGCGAAACCTACGACGAACCCACTGAGGCGCGGCTCTATCCTGGCTCCTGGGCGCCGCTGCAGTTCCAAAGCCTTGAGAAGGGCGTTGTCGTGCGCCACTGGCAGCTCTGCGGTCCCTTCGGCGGCCCCGGCGCGGAGAAGTTCGCGGACGACCTTAGCGGGCCCATGCCCGGTACGAACAAGGATTGGAAGCAAGCCGGCCGCGAGCTGTGCGAGGCTGCGAAGTATCCGCCGGACAACGGCACGGTTGATTTGAAGGCAACCTTCAGCGGCGACATGGTGCAGGGCTACTGGGGCAAGCCCGCGGCGTTGCGTTGGGTCAAGGCCACGGTCGAAGACCTGGACACGCGCGTGCTCTGCGGCGCGGCGGCGCAGGTGTGGTACGGCGCGACGTGGATCAACGTGCCACAGGACCTTGAGATCGAGTGTCGCTTCCAGGGACATCCGCAGACGTTCCTGCGCTGGTTCTTGAATGGCGAGAAGGTGCTCGATGGCGAGATCAAGGGCGAACCGGGGAAAGCGTCCGCCAACAAGACGCTCACGCTGAAGAAGGGCTGGAACCAGGTGCTGTTCCGCGGCTACTGCGTAGGCTACCCGAAGTTCCGCGCCGGACTGGTGCTTGCCGGTCCGCCGGAGCGCCTCTGGCAACTGCGGCTCTCGGCCACCCCGCCCGGCAACTGAGGCGTTTGTCCTGCAATATGCGCCTGGCCATGCCGCCGAGTGGAAGCTGATCTGGCAGGATGAATCTGACAAGGATGGCATGCTGGTCATCGCGGCGCGGCGGGATTGCCAAGGGAGCCCTGCAGGTAATCCACCAGCGCCCGGTACTTGGGCGCCTCCGCCAGAGGCTGGGTGACGTACTCCTTCGCACCCCAGCAGCCCCAGTTGCTGTACTTGCCGCAGACCGTGTATTGGTTGAACATCGTCAGGTACGGTGAGATGGCATTGAGGAAGTCCAGGTACACCTGGTACATTCCCGGGTCCTTGTTCGCGGGGATTGCGGCCGCCGGGGTGGCTATGTGCTGCCCGCCTTCGTAGCTGATGAGCACGAGCCCGGCCTTGTCGGCCATTTCCTTCTGCTTCTTCAGGATGTTGACGTGGTTCGGGATGTCCGCGGCGACTTGCTTCAACGTCTCGGTGGCCGTCTTGCCGTTCGCGTAGAAGCCGAAGTAGACGCCATAGGCCGCCGCGTCGGCCTTGACGCCGTCAGGGTTGATCGCCGGGTCTTGCAGCGCCGCCAGCATGGTTTCGGAAATGGGAAAAGCGCCGTGCTGGGGAGAGAGCACCTTCACGTAGCGGCTGTGATCGTTCTGGAAGGTCTCGTCAAAGACCTTGAACAGCCGGACTGCGGCGTAGGTGTTGTACTTGTAGTTGCACTTCTTCTTGTCCGTATCGAGTTTCAGAGCCATGCCCTTGTTCGCCGTGTAGTTGAACATTGCGGGCTGAAAGCCGTTCCAGAGCTCATTGGACCACTCGATGTAGACCTTCAGTCCCGGCTTAAGATTGTCGCGGATCAGCTTCGCCAGTTCGCGTTGGTATTCCTCGTTGGCCATGTGAGGGCAGCAGATCCAGGCGTCCTTGTTCAGCGTATTGCACAAGTCAATCATCCACTCGTACGCGACGCCGGACGTCTGGCAGAAGCTGGCCTTCCTCGTCCGCTTGGCCCACTCCACCTGCGTGGAGCCGTTCGTGCAGCCCCAGTCCATGAACCGGATCGCGCAGAAGGGCTTGAGCATCTCCAGAAGGTTTGGGTGGAACGGGTTCTTCTCGTAGGTGTCCGCGAAACCCGGCATGATGAGGCGGATGTTGCGGACATGATCGCTCTTCTCGGACCGCGGGAGGTCCACGATCAGGCCGCGGCTGCAGTTGCCCGTGATGTTGATCTCGAACTCGAACTTCGTCGTCCCGCCTTTGCCCTCGACGGACTTGTTCCCGCCGTCCCAACCGAGCCGGATCTCGCCTTTTCCCTCGAACAGCAACGTAAACCTGCCGTTCGGGTACATTGCCTTGGGAATCTCCACCAGCGTGAGGGTGAGAACTCGTTGCGCAGGCTTCTTGCCATCCGAGTACGGGATTTCGAGCGGGTAGCCGTTCTCATCCACCGGGACGTTGGCGTTCGTGTCGCAGTACTCCAGCGCCTTGTCCGCGGCAATGGTTTTCCACGGACGGCAGATCCTCATCGCGTCCACGAACGGCAGGTCGGTGCCGTAGTCGGCCAGCGCTCCCAGATTGCACGCGACGCGCATTTTCTTGGGCGTGTCCGCGGCCGGGCCCGGCTCGCCAGCCGGCAGATGAAGTGCCGCCAGCATGACGCACGCGAGCGCCGAAGAGAGGAGCAGGATTCGTCTCATAGCTGATTCTCCGCATCGCGTGGGTTTGTCACTCGGGAGCCTTCGTCAGGTCGTAGCAGACGATGGCCTTCTCGCCGCGCAGGTACATCCGGCCATCGGCGACAACTGGAGAAGTGGCCAGCGCCAGGCCCGCTTTCTCTACTCGGCCGAGCTGCTCGAACTTGTCCGGCGAGGCCTTGATCATGCAGAGCGCCTGCCCGCCGTCGCTGACGGTAAAGAGCTTGCCGTCGGCAAGAATCGGCGACGTGTATTCCTCAAAGAACCGGCCGCAGAAGTTGCCCTTCTGCTTCCAGAGTATCTTCCCGTCAGTGAGGCCGATGCAGAACAGGTTCTGTGAGCGCGCCACATACACCCGTCCGTCCGCGACGACCGCCGAGCAGCCGAAGCCGCCCGTCTGCTTCCACAGTTCCTCGGCCTTGTCCGCCGACATCCGGTAGGCGCAGTTGCCGCCGCCGATGACGAGGATATCGCCGCAGACGGCCGCCGTCCCGTACCCGCCGCCGGCAATCGTCCAGAGGATTTTCCCCGTCTTGGCTTCCAGGCAAAACGTCTCTTTGTCGGTGTTGCTCACGAGGCACGTCTTGCCGTCCTTCTTCCACGCCACCGTCGAAGGATTCGTGCCGCGGCTGGCCGCGACCTTCTTCTCGTTCCACAGCTTCTTGCCGTCCGACACGTCAAACGCGGCTTCCCCGAGCTTCGGACCGGCCTGCAGGACTGCCATGCCGTCAACCACCAGCGGCGAAGAGTTCGTCGAACTCCACTCGGGGACCGACGAGACCCAGGCCTCCGTCCCGTCCTTGGCGTTCAGGCAGTACAGCGCCTTCGAGCCCGCGACGTAGACCCGGCCGTCAACCACAGTGGGCGTGCTGGAGGCGCACGTCTCCTCGTCGCCGGTGAACTGGCCCGGGTATTCCTTCTTCCACACCGTCGTGCCGTCGGTGGCACGCAGGCACAAAATGACGTCCTTGTACACGACGCCGGCTGTGAGCGGTGCCTTGGGGTTCTTCACCGCGCCGGGGTCGTGCAGGAGAACGTATGCGAACCCGCCCGCGATCGAGACGCAGCCGTACCCGCCGATTCTCCCGCCGGGGACCGGCTCGCTCTCCCATAGCTTCTTCAATCCTTTCGGGGACCAGGCATTGAGCAACGCGGGGCTGGCCGCGGCGATCCCGTTCCGCCCCGAACCCCGCCACTGGTTCCAGTCCTCCGCGCCGGCCGCCAGGCACACAGCCCACGCGGCCACGGCGATGAGGCGTCCGATCATCCGCGAGCCGCAGCTCATAGTCCCGCGCTCCTTTCCGCCGGGTGCCACGGCATCATTGCCGTGCGGCCGGGTGCCACGGCTTCATCGCCGTGCGGCCACGGCGCTCCCAGCCTCACTTCCCCTTCTCCGCGTCGAGCTTCTGCCAGAACGCCGCTGCCGCCTGGCCATTGATGGTCTTGAGCTTCGGGTGCTTACGCAGAGCGTCGAGGCCCTTGGTCTTGGCGTTGGAGGTGAATCCAAGGCTCTCCAGCGCCCCGCACTCCGCCAGAGGACTGACATCCAGTTCCCTTGGGTCCGGCTGGCAGCTCAGGTTCAGTTCCTTCAGCGGCAGGCCCTTCAGCGGGCTGAGGTCTGTCACAGGAACCGGCTGGCCTGAAAGCGTGCTGTTCATGAACAGGGACTTCAGCGGCATGCCCTTGAGCGGGCCGATGTCCGCGACCTTCGTGTTCATGAGGTTGAGGTATTCCAGCGGCATGCCTTCGAGCGGGCTGATGTCCATCAGCCCCCGGCAGCCGGAAGCGTTGAGCGACTTGAGCTTCAGGCCCTTCAGCGGGCTGATGTCGTTCGCCGTGGGCGGAAGCTGCAGTTCCCGCAACCCCGGCAGGTCTTTCAGCGGCTTGAGGTCGGTGATCTTCGTCCCGCCCAGTTCCAGCATCGTGACAGGCATTCCGGCCAGCGGGCTCAGGTCCATGACGCCCGACGGGATCCACAGCCCCGGCCACGTCTTGCCGAGCTGCATGCCTTTGAGGGGACTCAGGTCGGTGGCCTTCACGCCGTACAGGTCGAGTGTCTCCAGCGGCATGCCTTTCAGCGGGCTCAGGTCCACAAGCTGGTAGGCCCCGTGCAGCGAGAGCGTCTTGAACGCCATTCCCTGGATGCCGCTGATGTCCGTGACCGCGCCCGCCAGGTGGACCGACTTGAGCGGCATGCCCTTGAGGACGTTCACGTCCTTGGACTCGCAGTTGAGAAAGACCTTCTCCAGTTTCATGCCGGCAAGGGGACTGAGATCCTTGACCGGCCCGGCGATGCCAGCCTCGACCAAGTCCATTCCCTTGAGCGCGCTGATGTCCGCCACCTTCGGTTGGCCGCCGTGCGTCCCGCTGATCTTGAAGACCTTCAGCGGCGCGCCCTTGAGCGCGCTGATGTCCTCCAGCGCAACGTTGCCCTGCAGGCTGAGTTCCTTCAGCGGCATGCCTTCGAGCCCCGCCAGCGACACAACCTTCGATGGATTGTGGTCGTTGCCGTCAATGTGGAGCCATTCCAGCGGCATGCCCTTGAGCGGCGCCAGGTCCACAATCCCGGACTCGCTCAGGTCCAGTTTCAGCAGGCCCTTGTCGCCGGGATCGAGCTTGTACTTCTTGATCTTCCCGTCGGCCTTGAGCCCTTCAAGCACGGCCTTGCGCGCGGCGAGATCCGCCGTTTCCTCCGCCGCCGCTCGCTCCGGGTGCAGGAACAGCGCCAGGAGCGACACCGTCAACCAAGCCGCCGCGAAAAGTTTCATGGACCCCCCCTCCTCGGCTCGCCGTCGAACCCCCTCAGGCCCGCGGCGCCGAAAGCGTTTGCCCCTCGATCCACTGCGGCGCGACCAGTTCCACGCTGCACGCCGCCGCCGGGTTCTCGAGTCTCTGCAGGAGTTTCTCCGCGCCTCTTCGTCCGATAGCGACTCCGGGTTGCTCGAACGTCGCGAGAGCCGGCCGCCCCACCCGCGGAAAGGGGACATGATGGTCGAATCCAACCACGCTGACGTCCTCGGGAACGCGAACGCCCATCGCGTGGAACAGGTCCACCAGGAGGCAGGCGTGATAGTCGGAACACGCGAAGAAGGCCGTGGGAAGCGCATTCGAGGCAGAGCGCGCCCGGAGGGACTCCAGCAGACGAACCGTGCCATCCGGGTCGAGCGCGGTCCATTCCGGACACTGGATCACCAGGACGTCGCCGCGGCTCAGCCCCGCGTCCGCCGCCGCGCGCAGGAAGCCTTCCTGCCGTTCTTGGAAGGCCATGTCGTCCACCTGGCGGGTAAAATACCCCAGCCGCCGGTGGCCAAGCCCCAGGATCTTCACGCCGGCTTGGTGTCCGCCGGCGTAGTTATCCGTGCAGACGGCGTCGCTGCCGTCCAGCGGGCGGCAGTTCAGGAAGACGACCGGATAGGGACGGCGCTTCGCGATGCTCAAGAGTTCGGGGCGGTAGATCCCCAGTGTCAGGACGCCGGCGTAGTCGCCGGCGAACAACTTCGCATCGTCGTCACTGCCATTCCGGGCGAGGCGCATGTCCCATTCCACGTGGGCGGCTTGCAGGACCTGGCCGATGCCTTCATGAATCCCTGCGATGTACGGATGGCCGAAGTCCGTGCAGTTCCCGCCCACCAGGCAGAGGGCCCTTGCCGTGGCGCGCGGGACGCGCTTTCCCGCTTGCCCGGCGAGCGGCTCCGCCCGCACGACCTCGCGCCGCTTGGCCGGGGCGACCCGCAGCAGGCCGTCGGACTCGAGGATCTGGAGCGCGTGGCGGACCGTCATCCGGCAGACGCGGTAGCGCTTCGCCAGCACGGATTCGGAGGGCAGCCGTGACCCGACCGCCAGCCGGCCCACGCCGATCTGCCGGCGCAGGTCCTCACAGATGTTGCGGTACCTTCCCCGAAGCAGGTTGGTCACCATAGAGCCCTCGTCCCCTCCGCTCAGACCTGTCTATACCTATCTACACCGAGGTCGGCGAGTTGTTACCGGAAAATTGGGATTTCGTTTATGCATCTCATGTACAAGCAACGCGTTGACGTACATTTCACCTAAGTGTCGCTCCCTGGTAAGGTTCCAAAACTGGTATAGACATTAAGGCTGCGAGCCGCTGTCCTCTCGAAAACTCCCGTCGCCCTTGAGCGGCAACGACTGGCGCGGCGCTGGCCCGCGCGGCGTTCTTTCGCGGCAAAGGACGGCTGGATGGCCACGCTGCTCAACGCCGCCGGCCAAGTCAAGCCGCAGCAAGGCATCTTTCCGACGGACTACCGCGAGAATTGGCTCTCGTCTTCCGCATCCTGCGGTGTATTTAACGTTAAATACAAGGGGACCCCGATCGGAGGCTTCGAACATGCGCACACGCTACGCAGTAATGCTGTTTGCGGGATACATCGGCCTGACTGGTCTGTTCGCTGCCGAACAGCCCTGGACGGTGCTCGTCACTCCCGACAACTCCTACAATTGCTTCATCCTTAAAGACGGTCAGCCCGTGCTGAAAGCCGAGATGATGGCCTGGGGCACCGGTTGGGGATGGGCCGGCAGCCCCGCTTCCACCGCCAAGGCAACCGCGGGCGAACTGAAACTCGCTGGCCAGGTCGTTCTGAACAAGGACAAGGCGGTGCTGAAAGTGGGCCTGCTGGCTCGCAAGAGCGGCGAGCAGACGCTCACGTACCGCTACGAACTCAGCGCCGAGAACGATACCGACCTGACCATGCTCATCACCGGTCTCTCTCTTGCCGGCGCCTACAGCGGTCAAACGGTGTTGACCTTCGCCGACGGCAAGGACAAGACGCTTCCCTTGCCCACGCAGCGGGGGGCCAGCACCGAACCAGTCGGCAAGATTGACTTCCAGATCAAGGACCTGGGCAACGTGACGGTCGGCATCGAGCCGCCCTGCAACCTGCACCCCGAAGGCGGCACGCTGCGCGTGATGCTGGCCCACGACAAGTTCGCCGCCGGCACACGCGCCGTGACGCTGACGCTGACGTTCCCCGGCAACGTGGCGTTCGCCGCGTCGCAAGAAGAGGCCGACAGGTACGTCAAGTCGCTCGTCGGCGCCGACTGGTTCGCCTTCCAGCCGGCCAACGATATGAGCCCCGGCGTGATCGGCATGAACGACTGGCTCGAAAAGCCTGCCGGCAAGCACGGCATGCTGAAGATCGTTGGCGACCATTTTGAACTCGCGGATGGGACGCGGATCAAGTTCTGGGGCACGAACCTGTCGTACGGCGGCGCGTGCTGTCCCAAGAAGGCGGAGGCCGATAACACCGCCGCGCGCTTCGCCAAGTACGGCGTCAATGGCGTGCGCCTGCACAAGTTCTGTGGGCCCGGCTGGGAGGGCATTGGCGATCCTAATGACGGGACCAAGCTGACCAGCGACGGACTGGATCGCCTGGACTACTTCTCCTCCAAGCTGACGGAGAATGGCGTCTACTACGGCTTCTCGCACACGTTCGGCTATCTCATCCGCCCGGGCAACCGCGATCGCATGCTGGCTTACGACGAGATTGCCAAGAACCTGCAAGGCAAGACCTACGCGCTGATGAACTACGCCGAGGACCTGCAGGATTTGAGGATCGAGATGGTCGTCAACCTGCTGAAGCACAAGAACCCCTACACCGGCAGGACATATGCCGAAGACCCGGCGCTGTCGTACATCGAGCTGCAGAACGAGGACGACATCTTCTTCTACACAACCGACGGCGTGCTCAAAAACTGCCCGACGTATCAAAAGGATCTGATGCGCCGCTTCGCCGAGTGGCTGAAGGCAAAGTACGGCTCGCAGGAAGCGTTGGACAAGGCCTGGACCGGCGCGCTGAAGAAAGAAGAGACTCTCGAGGCGAAGAACATCGAGATTCAGGGCAATCCGTGGTTCATGGGCGAGGACGGCCTGGCGCAGGTCAAAGCCAAGCCTGCCGCGCGCCTGCGACTGATGGACAACGCGGCGTTCCTTCATGACGTACAGAACAAGTTCTACAGCAGGTTCGTCAAAGCCATCCGCGACGCCGGTTACAACGGGCCGCTCTGCGGTTCCCCGTGGCAGGCGCCGGCCATGGTCCCGCACTACTACAACCTGCGTTCGGACTACCTGGTCGGATGGATTGACCGGCACAACTACTTCGGCGAGGGCATTTTCGACACGATGCTCTCCAAGCCCGGCAGCGGCACGCTCGGCTCCGGCTTGCAGCAGGTTGCCGACCGGCCCTTCGGGGTCTCCGAATGGATTCACGTCTATCCAGACCTCTACAGCGCGGAGGGACCGGCGCTTTTCGCGGCCTACGGCATGGGATTGCAGGGCTGGGACGCCTCCTACGAGTTCCAGAGCGCCTCGACGCGCGGCGGCTTCGCCAAGATCGTCGGCAATTTTCCTTGGGGCGTGTGGGACGCCGACGTACCGACGCAAATCGGGCAGTTCCCGGCCCTCTCTCGCATGGTCCTCCGCGGCGATGTCAAAGAAGGCGAGATCGTTTCCACCCGTCGCGTGAGCCTGGAAGAATTGCAGCAGGGCCAGTTCTCGTTCTCCGACCTGATCGCACAGGCCGGCGACATCAAGGAATTTGGCGGCACCTGCCCGGCCAAGGCCCTGGCCGCGGGCCGGTGCGTCGTCGAGTTCGTCGAGAAGCCTGCGCCGAGCACGTTCCCGGAGATGGCCAAGTTCGAGAAAGACAACGTCATCGTTTCAAGCACGCGGCAACTGAGTTGGGATTGCTCCGGGAAGGGCTTCTTCACAGTTGATACTGAAGGCACAAAAGCCGTCGTCGGGTTTGCCGAGGGCAAGGAGCTCTCGCTCGGTTCGGTCAAGGTCGGGCTGCAGTGCCCTTATGCCTCCGTCTTCGTGACCGCCATCGAGAAGAACGCGTCGTTGGCCACCGCCAGGGCGGCCCTCATCACCGCCGTGGCTCGCAACTGCAACGCGGGCCTCAAGTACTTCACGCCCGACAACCATGTGCTGGATAACGGCAAAGACCCCATCATGCTCGAACCGGTGAAGGCCAGGTTCGCCTTTGCAGGGCGTGAGATCGCCGCGGTGAACGTGCTTGATCACGACGGCCGCCGCACCACGCAAACCCTCGAAGTGAAGGACGGCTCTTTCGTCATTGACGGCGCGAAGGACAAGGCTCTGTACTACGAGGTGCTGTTCAAGTAAGCGGCGGGCATCTCAGAGTGTGCATCACTATGCGGACTAAGAGGAGCCCCACGACTTCGCGCTGAAGGGGACATGTGTCGCACAGCGACATTAGTTTGTCGCAAAATGGGTTCTGGTGCGACGGGCACGTCAGTGTATAGACTTTGGCAGGCATGCAGTCCCTTCGTACTGTGCGGCTACAGGCTCCATGTGCATGTCCGCCGGCAGTCGCGAGTTGGAGAGATCATGAAACAACGAACGGCGATTGCGGTCCATGTCGCGTCCATAGCGCTCTTGACGCTCGTGGCGTTGCCCCTGGCGGCTCATGCCGGCCAGGCACCGGCCCAATACCCGGGCTGGCAGCATTCAGGCTCCCTCTACATCCTCACCACTGCCGAAGGCGCGAATCTGCCGGCAGCGGCCGCGGAAGACAATTTCCCGCTGCTGGTGCGCCTGCACAAGGATTTCTTTGATTTCAGCCAGGCCAAGGGCCAGGGAGAGGACATACGTTTCTCCTCCGGCACCGGCACGCCGCTGGTGTACCAGATCGAGGAGTGGGACGCAGCGAACGGAAATGCCAGCATCTGGGTGAGGATCCCTACCATCAAGGGCAACGCGCGTCAGGAGATCAAGCTGCATTGGGGCAAGGCCGACGCGACCAGTGAATCCAACGGATCAGCGGTCTTCAACGAGTCCAATGGATACTTGAGCGTCTGGCACATGGACGGGCCGGTGAAGGATGAAGTCGGCACGCTCGAATCGAAGGATACGGGTACCACTTCTTCCTCCGGTATTATTGGTAAGAGTCGGCATTTTGACGGAGGCAAAGGGATCAACTGTGGGGAGAAGATCGCAACCTATCCTTCCGGCTCCAGTCCCCATTCTTCTGAAGCATGGTTCAGGGCCGAAAAGCCGAATGCGACCATCCTGGCCTGGGGGAACGAGCAGGCTCAGGGCAAAGTGGTGATGCAGTTTGTCAGTCCGCCACACATTAGAATGGATTGTTATTTCTCCGGCGGAAACGTTAGTGGTGGTAGCAAGCTCTTCACGTCCCAATGGGTTCATGTGGTGCACACCTATAAGATTGGGGATTCGCGGGTTTATGTGAATGGCCTCCTCGACGGTGTCTCGACGTCCGCAGGGCCCCCACTGGCTATAAAGAGTCCCGGGAGGATGTATATTGGCGGCTGGTACAACAATTACAGCTTTGTCGGCGACATTGACGAGGTGCGCATTTCCAAGGTCACGCGCACCGCTCACTGGGTGAAGCTGCAATATGAACACCAGAAGCCGCTGCAAACGCTGGTCGGGCCCGTGGTGCAGACAGGCGATGCTTTCTCGGTTTCGCCAACGCAGGTTAACGTCTTGGAGGGGAAGACTGCCACGGTGACGGCCAACGCCGGCGGAGCCCAGAAGATCTATTGGGTGCTCAAGGATAAAGAGACCGAAACGGTGGTCGCCGTGGATAGGCTCGCGTACACTGTTGATGCCGGCCGGGTGAATGGCGACAAAACGCTCACTCTCCAGTTCAAGGCGGTCTGTGCCAATGAGGTAAAGACCAAGGACATCCCCATCACGGTGAAGGAGGACATTCCGGAGCCGGTCTTCACCCTGAAAGCGCCGTCCGCCTGGGATGGCCGGGAGACGATCGAGGTGGTGCCGCAGATCGCCAATCTGGCCGAAATGCAGGCGAAAGGCGCCGGCCAACTGAAGTACACCTGGACCGTTTCGGATATCGCCGTGATCAAGGAGATTGCACCCGGGAAGCTGATTCTCCGGAGGGCCCAGAACGGCGGCAGGATGACTGTCACGGCGGCTGTGAACAACGGCGGCGCAGAGGTGCCAGCCGCGACCACGATCCAGGTCAAGGAGCCCGAGAAGGATGCCTGGGCACAACGGACGCCCGCAAAGGATGAGAGGCCCGAGGACAATCAGTTCTATGCCCGCGACGACAACAATGAAGGCACGCTCTACTGCAACGGCACGCTGAATGAAGCCGCCGACGCCGTCTTCCTCAAGGTCTATGCCGGGGAGCAACTCTACAAGAACGAAAGCGGCAAGCTCTCGGCCGACAAAGCCTACGCGTTTTCCGTGAAACTGAAGCCGGGGCTCATCAAGTACAAAGTGGAGTTTGGGTCAAAGAGCGGAGATCGCGAGACACTGCTCTATACCGCGTCCAATCTGGTGTGCGGCGATGCTTACCTCATCAACGGCCAATCCAATGCGGTCGCGACGGATTTTGGCAAGGAAGATCACGCATTCAGTAGCGACTGGATCCGCAGCTATGGCAGTATGGGCGGTAATCTAAAAAGCGCACGGTGGGGGAACGCAGTCCGCAGGGGTAAAGAGGATCGCTTGGTGGTGGGCTATTGGGCGATTGATCTGGCCAATCGTCTGGTGGACAATTACAAGATTCCCATCTGCATCATCAACGGAGCGGTGGGGGGATCCCGCATTGACCAGCACCAGCGGAATCCGCAGAATCCCCAGGATATGACGACGATCTACGGCCGGCTTTTGTGGCGCGTTCAGCAGGCCCGGCTGACGCACGGCATCCGCGGCGTCCTGTGGCATCAGGGCGAAAACGACCAGGGTGCGGATGGCCCCGACGGCGGCTTTGGCTGGGAGACGTACCAGAAGTACTTCATAGACCTGGCGGCGGCCTGGAAGCAGGACTACCCAAACATCCAGCACTATTACGTTTTCCAGATCTGGCCGAAATCCTGCTCCATGGGCATCAATGGGTCCGACAACATGCTGCGGGAGATACAAAGGACCTTGCCGTCCTGCTTCTCCAACATGAGCATCATGTCCACGCTGGGCATCAAGCCTCCCGGGCCCGCCCATTATCCTGCTGCCGGCTATGCGGAAATGGCTCGCCTGATATGTCCCCTGGTGGAGCGGGACAACTACGGGGCGACATGTCCCAAGGCTATCACGCCGCCGGATCTCAAGAAGGCTTGCTATACCAGCGACCAGAAGGATGAGATCGCTCTCGAGTTCGACCAACCCATGGTTTGGACGGATCCCCTGAAGACGCAATTCTACCTGGATGGGGCTGCGAACCAGGTGGTTTCGGGCTCGGTGTCCGGGAAGATCGTCACCCTCAAACTAAAGGGGCCCACCGCCGCTCGGAAGATCGCCTATCTCGACAGCGCCAAGTGGAGCATCGAGAACCTGCTGTATGGTGAGAACGGCATCGCCGCCCTCACCTTCTGTGATGTTCCTATTATCAAGAAGTAGATCTGAACGGTGATCGCGCTGAAGGGAACCAGCCTGCATGCGGCTTTCCTTCGGTACGTAGAGCATCGTCAACACAGGCATGACCGTCATCGTGAGAGGGCGAAGTGGTTGAACGGGAAACGCTGAGGTGGTACGGTACGCTAGCAGTTCCTGTGCACCGGTGAGAAACAGAGGAGGCATTGATGCGCCTGCAAGCTCCTTGCGCGTTCCGCGTTCGGCAACTTGCCAGATTGCTGTTCCTCTCGATCATGCTGGCGTGCAGTGCCGTCGCTGAGACGACTGTTGGCTGGCGCGGCGATGGTACGGGCCGCTTTCCGGATGCCGACCCGCCCCTGACGTGGGGCCGCGTCAGCAACGCCGTCAAAGGGCTGCGCTTTCAGGCGCGAAAACCCAAGAACGCGGAAGTGAGCGGCAAGCCGATGCCGGATGGCGTCATTCGCGAGTGGCTGGTCCTCGGTCCCGTCCCCGTGCCGGATGTCCCGAAGGCAGTTGAATCGGCCACGCTCCAGAACGAACTGCAACTCGAGCCGGACGAAGGCGACAAGACTGGCGACCTCGCGTGGAAACTCGTCAACGCCGATTCCGCTACGCTCAACTTCACAGCACTGCTCGGCGCAAACAAGCTGAGCTTCGCGTACGCGCACACGTATGTACACTCCGACACGGGCGGCGACTTCGTTATAGGCTTGACACACCGCAACGGCGCGCGGCTCGTGGTGAATGGGAAACCGGCGTTTGCCTGCCCGGTCGCCGCCGGGTCGCGAGTCGGCGTGAAACTGCTCAAGGGCTGGAATCGGCTGCTCCTGAAAGTGAGCTCGGACGATGCGCAGTGGTACGTGGTCCCGTTGGTCTACGCGCACACGCCGCGTGGCTATGAAGAGACGAACATCGCCTGGATGACGCGCTTGCCGGGCGCCAGGACATACGCCGGCACTCCCGCCGGCCCCGGCGGGCCGATCGTCGTCAACGACAAGATCTTCGTCCTCTGCGAACCGCATGATCTGTTCTGCCTGAACAAGGCAGACGGCAAAGTCCTCTGGGTGCGCTCCAATAGTTACCTCGATGGGCTCACCGATGCGGAGAAGAACGCCGAGCCGGCCTTCAAGGCTCTGGAGCCGCTCGCAGCCAAGTGGAACGGCATGAACGCCGAATATGTCACGGGCGCCGTGAAGACGCCGCAGGACGCGCGCGAGAAGCTCGAGAAGGATCTGTACGACGCGCTGAAGAAGATTAGCCGGAAGCGCTTCCTCCGGCCCGACGGTCAGGACGTCGGCTACGCGGGCTTCACACCGACCAGCGACGGCAAATACGTCTACGTCTGGCTCGCCTCGGGCGTCACCGCCTGCTACGACCTTGACGGCAACCGCAAGTGGATCCGGATTGACAACCACGAGGGCGTCGAGCACGGCTTCACGTCGTCACCCACGCTGGCCGGCGACAACCTGGTTGTGTTCATGCGCGAGCTCATGGCCTTCAATACCAACACCGGCAAGGAAGCGTGGCGCATACCCCTCGTCGAACCGGGCGGGCTGAACCCCGGTGAGTTTTTCCACGCCTCCTGTGTGCATGCGCGCATCGGCGGCGTGGACACCGTCGTTGTGCCGAACGGCAGGCTCGTTCGCGCCTCCGACGGCAAGATCCTCTTCGTGGACAAGCGCATCCTGCTCAAACAGCCGGTTGCATCGCCCGTCCTCGATAACGACCTCCTCTGCATTATGGCCACTGGCGGTGAGACGCTGTACATCCTGCGCCTGCCGCAGACGGCGGGCGAGTCGGTAACGCCCGCGCCCCTGACGGAGCTGAAGATTTCGACGACCAATTTCCCTTACTTCTATCTGAGCTGGCACACGGCTTCCCCCGTCGTTCACGAGGGTCTCATCTACCTGATGAACAACAGCGGCCTGTTGACGGTTGTGGATGAGAAAGCCGGCGCCATCGTCTACCAGAGGATGCTTGATCTGGACCACTTCGAGGGCCCGAACGAAGGCGCTGCGCGCGGCCACGGCGTCAGCCCTGTGCTGGCCGGCAAACGCCTGTACTTTTTCGGCAACTCGGGCGCGGCGTTGGTGCTGGAGCCGGGCCGGGAGTTCAAGCAAGTGGCGAAGAATAAGATTGAGGGGTTGGCGGTGGCCGGAAGCTGGGGCGAACGCCAGGACCGCACGGTCGCGAATCCCGTGTGCGACGGCAAGCGGCTCTACTACCGCACGGAGTCCGGGCTCTACGCGATAGGACCGAAGTGAGCGGCGCCAGGGCAACTGGAGTCACATCCGGGATGAACGACAAGGTCCGTTTCGGTATGGTCGGTTGCGGCGAGATTGCCGTGCAAAGCGCCAAGAGCCTCGCGGACTGCGGCGCCGGCGAGATCGTCGTGGCGATGGACCCCGTCCGGGACGTGGCGGACGACTTGGCGCGCCGGTTCGGCGGGCGGGCAACCACACGCCTTGAGGACGTGCTGGGCGACGCGCGGGTCCAGGCCGTCATCATCTCGACGCCGCACTACCTCCACGCCCCGCTTACCATACAGTCGGCCGCGGCTGGGAAGCACGTCCTGGTCGAGAAGCCCCTCGCCTGCGACCTGAAGCAGGCCGACGCCATGCTGAGCGCCTGCGCTAAGGCAGGCGTCCAGTTCGCCGTGCTGCTGCCGCTGCGCTTCGAGCCCACCGTCCAGGAGGCGAAACGGCTCTTGGCCGCGGGGGCCATCGGGAAACTGGTGGGCTTGCAGGTCCGTTCCATGTCCGCAAAACCCGCGGCCTACTGGCGCGGCGGTTACAGCGGACGCGTGCAGACCGACTGGCGGCTTTCGAAGGAGAAGAGCGGCGGCGGGGTGCTCACCATTAACTGCACGCACAACCTTGACGTCATGCTGCACGTCACCGGCCTGGTCTTCAAACGCGCCTACGCCGAGTATGGGAATTTTTCCACGCCGGACGCCGAGGTCGAGGACCTGATCACTGTGAACCTGCGCTTCGCCGGCAACGAGATCGGCTGGCTCCAGTCCGGCAGCGCGATCCACGGCCAGGAATTTGCGGACCGGCTCTACGGCACCCGGGGCCAGATCTCGTTCGGGCACATGTACGCTTCTCCGCTCAGGGTCTTCGTCACGGAGCCGTTCGAAGCGCTGCAGGTCAAAACGTGGAACGACATCGCGTTGCCCAAGGTGGATACGCGCGCTGTCGTCATCGCGCGCTTCGCGCAGGCCTTGCGTGGGGAGGGCAGTGTGCCCGTCTCAGGCCAGGAAGCCCGCCAGGCGCTCGAAATCGTACGCGCGGCTTACCTGTCGCAGGAACGCGGGCAACCCGTCGAGGCGCCCGTGAGGGAATAGCCGGGGTTGCTCTCTGAAACCGCGGATGGCTGCGGATGAACGCAGATGTGAAGCTCGATTCGGGAGCGAAGCCCATGGAATCCTGCTCGCAGGATCTGCTGGTGGGTGCGGCATCCGTGCCCATCAACCCGCCGCTTGGTCTGCCGCTGATCGGGTATCCCAGCAACCGGCCCAACACAGGAGTCGCGCTGGACTTGTGCCTGCGCGCTGCGCTCTTCGGCGGCGCGGACAGTGACAGCCCTGCGGCGGCGTTGCTGGTGCTCGACACACTCTGCGTCAGTGCGCGGGTCGTAGCGGCACTGCGCACTCGCGCCGCCGAGGCGGTGCCGGGGCTTGACGCAGCGACTGTGATGGTCGCCGCGACCCACACCCACTCGGCCCCGGCGCTTTTCCCCATGCGCAAGGGCGGCCAGGTCACGCCGCCCGACGACGCCTATGTGAGGCAGGTGGTTGCTGCCGCCGGCCCGGTGGTTCGGCAGGCTTGGCAGGCCCGGGAATGCCTCCGGCTGCGAGTGGGTTGGACCGAGGTGCGGCTGGGCCACAATCGGCGCGTAGTAGACCCCAGCGGAAAGGCGGTCAACGAGTGGCTCGATCCGGAGGGATTGCACCACGGCTACACCGACCCGCGCGTGCGCTTCCTGGCCTTTCACGAAGCCGCATCCAGCCGGGTGCGTCTGCTCCTGAACACCTATGGCTGCCATCCGGTCGTACTCGGGCCGGGAAACACCAAAGTCAGCAGCGACTATCCGGGCCACTTGGTGCGGACGCTGGAAACACGGACCGGCGCGCGGCTGGCGCTGCACCTTACTGGCGCGGCCGCAAACACCAACCCGCGCCAGGCGCTGGCGAAAGAACCCGAGGCCCCGCGGCCTTGCGGCGAAGCGCTCGCGCAGGCCATCCTGGATGCGCTGCCGACGGCACGGGACGTGATGGCCACGCCGGTCGTGGCGCACGCCGAGCGCGTCACGTTCGCGCTCGGGCCTGGCGCCCGCGCGAACTACGCGGCGTCCGACGCGGAGAG
>JAPLOD010000034.1 GCA_026692735.1 Planctomycetota bacterium
CCACTGCGGGCAGGTGTCGGTGTTGAGGGGCGTGCCTTGCGCCTCGCAGGTCGTCGGGAACCGGAGGTCCAGGGCCCAGTAGGCCAGGTCCATCAAGTGGCTGCCCATGTCGCCGATCTGGCCGCTGCCGAAATCCCAGAAGCGGTTCCACGCGAGGCAGCCGCCGAGATACCCCGGGTTGAACGGATGTACTGCCGATGGGCCGCACCAGAGATCCCAGTTGAGGTGCGGGGGCGGGTCGCCCTGCGCGGGCAGGTACTTCCCGCCAGCGGGCGTGCGGCTGCACCAGACGTGGGCATCCTTGACGGTGCCGATGGCGCCGCAGCGTATCAACTCGACGACGCGGCGGTAATTGTCCTCAGCGTGAATCTGCGTTCCCATCTGGGTCGCGATCTTGTCTTTGTTCTTGAGGTATGCTTCGCGGACGGTGCGGGCCTCGTGGACGGAGTTCGCCAGAGGCTTTTCGCAGTAGACGTGCTTGCCGCGGTTCATGGCCCACACGTTGACGAAGGCGTGCGTATGATCGGTGGTGGCGCAGACGACGGCGTCAATGTCCTTTTGCCCGAGGCACTTGCGCCAGTCGGCGTAGGTCTGGGCCTTGGGGTACTTCTTGGCCGCCGCGGCGAGGTTCTGTTCGTTGAGATCGCAGAGGGCGACGATGTTCTCGCCGGCGACGCCGCCCATGTCGGCCGCGCCGCGGCCGCCAACGCCGATGCAGGCGATATTGAGCTTGTTGCTGGGGGCATCCGCGCCGCGAAGCATGCCGGAGCGGAGAATGAGGACTCCCGCGCCCGCGACGGCGCCGGCCTTGAGGAAATTGCGACGGTGCGTGCGATGCTCCATGGCACACCTCCTTGAGAGAACTGGGACAGGGCTTGCCCGGGCTCCGCTCTAGTCAGCGGCAGCACGGTTGTCAAGGCGGGATTTCGCCGCGACGGCCACGACGCCTCGATGAGGGTCTCAGTCTCTGCGCGACCTTGTACCACTTACTCCGTCGCAAGCCCTAACCCCAGGGCTTCAGCCGGCGCTCTCCGCAACCCCTTCGGGGTTGGACGCGATGCAGCCCAGGGTTGGCCCGCAGGGCCTACCCTGGGAACGAGAAGGCAATGACACGCCAACCCCGAAGGGGTTGCGGACGGGCATCAATCCCAAACGTAACGTTCGTCGAATTCCAGATTGTGTTTCTTTAGCAACGCTCGCACTTCGTCCTGAAAGCCCAGCTTCCTGTGATGCTCTTCCTGCTCAGACACATATCGCTTGACGGCGTCGAGGTTCGACTGACTCACGGAGAAAATGGAGTACCCTCCTTGCCATCCGAAGTCGCGCCACTCCGGTCCCTTCGTCTTGAGCCAGAGGTTGGAGACGCGCTTCAGCTCCTTCACCCAGTCTGCCTGGGTTACCGTGCGCCCGAACCTGGCGACTACATGGACATGCTCCTCATAGCCGCCGACGATGATGGCCGGACATTCCAGCCGCTTGGTGACGCCGGCGAGGTAGGCATGGACTGCCTGCCGCAGCGCCTTGTCGCGGAAGAACGGGCGGCGGTCCTTGGTTGAATAGACGAGGTGGACGTACACTGCTGAGAGAGATTGGGGCATGGGCTCGCTCCGTGTGGGGTATCAAGGGGTCTCTAACCTGTCGCGGGCCATTCCGCAACCCCTTCGGGGTTGGGTGTTCCGCGATCCCTTCGGGGTTGGACGATACGCAGCGCCTTCGGGGTTGACGAATGACAACTGACAACGGACGAGTGAGCACGGACAACTTGCAGTAGTAATCCAAAATCCAGAATCTAAGCTCCACGCCATGGGCGGGACGCCCATGCTACGGGACGGAATGTGATGAAACGAATCCTGTTGACGAATGACGACGGGCTGTCGTCGCCGGGGTTAAGCACGCTGGCGCGGGAGCTGCTGCGGACGGGGCGGTACGAATTGCGCGTGGTCGCTCCGGAAAAGGAACAGTCCTGCGCCGGACATTGCATGACGCTGCACTTCCCGCTCTACACAGAAGAGGTCACACTGCCGGAGGCGGGCGGGATGCCTGCGGTACAGGTCTACGGCACGCCGGCGGACTGCGTCAAGATCGCGATCACGAACCTGTTCCCCGACTTCGCGCCGGACCTGGTGATCTCGGGCATCAACCGCGGGCCGAACGTGGGGTTGAACGTCCTGTATTCCGGCACAGTCGCGGGCGCTCTGGAAGCATGCATGAACGGCATCCCGGCCGTGGCGCTGTCGCTGGATATTCCGGCCAACGGCATGTGGCACTTCGCTCTGGCCGCGGAACTGTCCGTCCCGCTCGTGGACGCGGTGCTCACCAACGGGCTGCCGGAATGGACCGCGCTGAATATCAACATCCCCAACCGGCCGCAGGCGGAGATCAAGGGCGTGCGCGTCACGCGGCACGGGAAGAGCGGGTTCAAGGAGTACTACGTCGAGGAGGCGGGGGAAGGGAAACGGCGCCGCTTCAGGCTCGAAGGCACCATGGTCTACCGCGATACCGACACCAACGTGGACGGCGTCGCCTTGCGCGAAGGGTGGATCTCCATCACGCCTCTGGGCCTGGCCTGGGACCATGATGCGGCGCGAAAGGTCATAGAAGGATGGGGTCTGGCCAGGCAAAAGATATAACGATATGCACTATGTGCGTTTCTGGACACGCGGGCCCCGTCTCGGGGCTGGAAGCACGGGCAGCCGGCAGCAGTAGCCTCCCGTCGCACGTAAGCACCAGTGGCACAAGCCGTTACGGAATCCATTTCAGCGGGGACCCTTTTGTGACGATCCAGGTAGCGTAGTCCGGACCTGGGGGGAGTCGTGGGCAACGCCGAGAGCCGCGTCACGTCTGTGGCGCGGGCGATAACCGCTATCACCGCCAAGGTCTTCCGCTGTCCGGGCCTGGAGCGGGTTGCACCGGACGCCGACAGGCTGGGCGCTCACGACATCGCCTACTGGCTCGTCTTCGTGGCCGTCATCGCCGGGTGGTTCCTGTTCCTGTATGCGCCGGAGCGGGAGCGGCTGAGCATGCTGGAGGGCCGCCACCAGACGCTGACGGGTCACCTGGCGGCCGAGAGGCGCGAACTGGCGCGGCTGCAGCGCAGCATCAAGGATCTGACGCGCGGGGATCCGCAAGCGTGGGAGCGCGCCGCGCGGGGACGGTTGGGCTGGGTCGAGCCGGGGGAGATAACGGACCTGAAGAACGGGATCCCCAAGCCGCCGCCGAAGCCCGGCAGCGACTCGCACCAGACCACGAACGCTCCGCCGCCACAGGCGCCAGTCCTGCCGCGGCCGGCCGCGCCGCCGCTGC
>JAPLOD010000035.1 GCA_026692735.1 Planctomycetota bacterium
CGCGGTTGACCTGGAGGCGCGGGCGCGCGGCACCAGCGTCTACCTGCCGGGGCAGGTCTTCCCGATGCTGCCGCCCAAGCTCTCCAACAACCTGTGCTCGCTGCAGGAAGGGCAGCTCCGCCTGACAAAGACCGCGCGCATCACGTTCGGCCCGAACCTGACGCCGCAGGACGTGCGCATCGAACGCAGCTACATCCGCTCCGCCGCCTTCCTGACCTACGACCAGGTGAAGACGGCGCTTGACGAAGACAAGCCCGAGCTGGTGCGCACGCCGGAGATCTTCGAGGCGCTGCGCCAGATGCGGGAGTTCGCCGGCGCGCTGCGGCGGAAACGGCTTGCGACCGGCTCGCTCGACCTGGAGATACCCGAAGTCAGGCTGCTGCTGGATGAGAAGATGGAAGTGAAGGGGTGGGTGCAGGAGGAGCACCACTGGGCGCACGAGCTGATCGAAGACATGATGCTGGCCGCCAATCGCGCTGTCGCCGAGTACCTCGTCGAGCACGAGATACCTGGCTTGTTCCGTGTTCACGAGGACCCCGACCCCGACGCTCTGAAACGTTTCTGCGAGTTCGTCCGTGAGTTCGGTATTTCGGTGCGCCCGCCGCTGGACCGCCTCAAAATCAAGTCCGTGCTGGACCGCGTGCGCGGCAAGGACTACGCGCACTCCATCCACCTGGCGCTGCTCACCAGCCTGAAGCAGGCGCGCTATTCCGCCGAATGCCACCCCCACTTTGCGCTGAACTTCTCGCGGTATCTCCATTTCACCAGTCCCATCCGGCGCTATCCGGACTTGATCGTGCACCGCGCTCTGGATACGCGGTTTGAGCCCGGCCAACCAGCGCTGCCCGTGCCCGGCAGGAAGCGCAGCGGCGGCAAGGGAGACCAGTACTTCGCCCGGCTCGCCTTCCTCCGGCCTCTGGCGACGCATTGTTCCGTGCGGGAGCGCGACGCGGAACACGCGGAAGAGGACGTCAAGCGCTTCCGGCAGTTGCAGTTCCTGCGGCGCAACCCCAAGGCGTCTCATCCGGGCCTGATAGCCGGCGTGCGCGACTTCGGGTTGTTTATTGAGCTGCTCGATTGCCACGTCGAGGGACTCGCTCACGTGGAGGACATGGGGGACGACTACTACGAGTACCTGGAGAACCAGCATTCCCTCTGCGGCCGCCGCACGCGCCGCACGTTCCGCTTGGGCGACAAAGTGACTGTGCGCATCTTGCACATTGACCTGGGGAAGAAGGAAGTCAGTCTGGGGATCGTGTGAGCGTCACGGTTTCACCACGAAGAACACGAAGGCACGAAGGGTTCAGGGTTTAGGGTTCAGGGCATAGGGTTTAGGGTGCGCGGCGCGAGGGAGGCGTAATGGGGCGGTTTCGCTTCCAGTTCCATCTCTCAACTGCCGTCGTAATGACGCTTGTGGCGGGCGCGCTGGTGGGGATGAGCCTGCACAGGTGGCCGAACAATGTCGCGGAGGTAACAGGCATCTACTGGTGGGGCGGGGCGGAGAACTTCGCCAACGGATGGCCGTTCAGGGCGTATTGGCATTGGGGCAAGTCGGTCGACCTCCTCGACGGCGTTGTCTCGGGCGAATGGAGCGAATGGGACTACACCGCCTTGGCGGGCAACGTCCTTGTGGCCCTCGCCATCATCGTGGCCTGCGGCGTTGTGTGTGAATGGCGTATTCGCCGCCGCTCCAGGACGCCCCGCTCAAGCTTCTATGTTGTGTAAAGCAGTATCTCCATCAACGCGACCGCAACCTCTGCGCACGAGGGCCGTTGAGGGATGGGGAAACGAGCCAGAATGGCTGCTGCGTAAACGTCCTGTTTTGTTCCGGCCATGAGAGCCCAGGCATCTGCAAACTTGAACATGTCAGGCAATAGCGGCAGCATGGGGCACGCTGTGTTGCTTGGCAGTTCCACGAACGCAGGTTCATAACGCGGAAGAAACACGGGGTTCATCGTTGGGTGTTTGCTCATCAACAGACCTGTGTAGATGCACCATTTATTCTCTCGCTGCGGGCGTGTTAACGCCAATTCGCCAATCTTGAGCAGGCGCCGCCCGTGCGCCGGGTCTGGGTCGAATGCCTCGTATGTTAGCCGGCGCTTGGCGAGGGACTCTTGTTTGATGCTCTCGACCCTTGTCATATCGAAGTCAAACCGGACCTGGAGGCCGGCTTGAGTGGCTTTTGCCACCTCCTCCAGAATGGCGGTTCGTTGGGCATCGAACATGTGCGCCCAATGCGCCATGCGGCGTTCAAAGAGGTTAAACGAGCCGTCATCAACTGCTGTGCCGCGCCCTGCGAAGCGTCCGTAGTCGGGAGACTTCCCGAAATCAGGAGTCCAGGTTGCCATAATCTTCTCCCTCATGCGTCCCAGCGATTTCAACTGCACCAATGGCTGTTCGGTTCAGGAGCGCAGTCTGCGTGCCGAACCCTTGAGGCGTGCTGCCGGCTCGCACATCACGGGGGTTCTTACAGACCTGGCCCTCGACCACATCGTATCCAGGAACCGTTTCAGTTCTGCCGCACACACATTCCGCAACCAAGTCCATCCAGTCAGCCCCAACGGGGCAGTGTTTGCGTAGCGGCTCCCATCGCGCTGAATCCACCCGCAATCGAACGACTGTTGCCCTACCTCTCCGGAGCGCCCACTTGTAGGCTTGGCTCAAGTCACGCGTCGTGTAGAAGGCGCGGCCAAAGTCGCACGCCCCACGACCGTGGCCTGTCTCTATTCCGCGATCCTGGATTGACGAGTACCCCTCGTAGGAAGTGCCGTGGAACAAAACCTCGGGCACTTCCGCGAAGGGGTCATATAGCTCGTCGTCAATCGGCACATACTCAGGCATAAACGCACCTACGCTCCGCACATAAGATACACCAGCAGTGCTTGACCGCAAGTCACGCCATCCCGCGCAGATCAAACGCCTCGCCGCCCATGCTTGCGGGCGGCTCGACGCCCTGGAGCTTCAGGACCGTGCGCGCGACACTCCGAAGCTGCAGGCCGCGCTGTTCTCCGGGGCCGCGGGCGCCCTGTTTCATGCGCGCTTTGGTGGACAGGATAAAGATGCCGTCCATGGCGTGGTTCGCGTCGTCCGGGCCGCTGTCGTTCTCGAACGTGTGAATCCGCGGATTGGGTCCGCCCACGCTGCCGACGGAACGCCAGTCCAGGTCGCCGAAGTACACGATCAGGTCGGGCGCAATGCCGTTCACTTTCTCGTACAGTTGTTCCGGGCGCAGGACCTTCGTGCCGATGGGCCGGCCCTTGTCGTCGCCGAGCGCGCACAGCTTGGCGGTGAGTTCCGCCTTGAACGCCTCGACCTGTTCCGGCGGGATTGTGCCTTCCGGCTCGCGGCCCTTGATGTTCAGGAACAGCCGGCCGTAATAGCCGCCGTCGCCCCAGGCCCTTGTCTTGCTCCAATCAATGCTGCACTTGCCGATAGGCGTGGGCTTGTCGGGGCGCGACTTGAGTGTGAGGTAGCCTTCCCTGATGAGCCACTCGTTGAAGGCGATGCCGCCGGCCATGCGCTTGATGCCGTGGTCGCTCACTATGGCGATCCACGCGTCGTCGGGGATTTCCTCGAGCACCTTGCCGAGGGCGGCGTCCACGTGGCGGTAGTAATCGGACAGGCAGTGCTGCAGCTCCGGGTGGAATTCGTACCGCGGGTGCTGCTTATCGAAGTACTTCCAGAAGCCGTGGTGGATGCGGTCGGTGCCCATCTCCACCATCATGGAGAAATCCCAGGGCTTGTTGCGCAGCAGCCAGCGCGCGTACGCCGTGTGGCTGTCGGTCATGTCGAAGACGCGCTTCAGCAGCGCGGCTTTGTCGTTGGTGCGGAACTCGCGCACGTCGGGGACGTATTCGCCGCAGGCCGCCGTGATCTCGGCCTTCAGCTCCGGCGGGTAGGTGAAGTTGCTGTCCGGGCCGGGCGTGAGAAAGCAGCTTATCTGGCAACCGCGCAGCGGCTTCGGCGGAAACGTCAGCGGCACGCCGAACGTGATGCAATCGCGGCCGTGGCGCGACAGCACGTCCCAGACGGTCTCATGCTTGATCCACGTTGACGTGGCGATGCCCAGGCCCGCATACGTGTAGTCGGTGCGGTTGCGGAAACCGTAGATGCCGAGCTCGCCCGGCGACGTGCCGGTAACCATGACCATCCAGGCCGGGCAGGTGATCGGCGGATCGCAGCTCCGCAGCCGGCCCCACATGCCCGAGCTCATCAGCCCGTTCAGCACAGGCAGTTGCGGACGGAACATCTCGAAGACGAGCACGGGGTCGGCGCAGTCGAGGCCCAGCACGGCGACTTTTGACGGCATTATCGTCTCTCACTTCCAGGATCGGCGAACCTTCACGCGCACAGGATACGCGCTCCGCCCGCTTTTGGCATGGGAAGAAATTCCGCGCGTCCCCGGGACAAGGCCGTGCAATGCTGCACTCCAGATGCATAGTTGCATGGCCCCGTGGCTCTGCTAAGAAATGCGTATGAACGACAGCGCCTCGCACCCAATGCCCGGCAAGCAGACCGTGGCCGCCGTCTCCCCCGTGCGCATGATCGCCCTCGATCTCGATGGCACGCTTCTGCGCACGGACAAGTCCATCGGCCAGAAGAACGCCGCGGCGCTTCGCGCCGCCCATGCCAGGGGCCTCAAGATCGTCATGGCCTCGGGGCGCATGGCGGCTTCCATGGAGCGCATTGCGTCCGCGCTGGGCGTGGACGTGTGCTTGATAAGCTGCAACGGCGCCGAGGTCCACGGGGAAGCGGGGCTTCCGGGGACACGTTCAACAGCGAACATGTCCCCGCGGCGCAAGCGGCTCTTCTACCAGCCGCTGAACGCTGCGGTGGCTCGCGAGGTCGTGGCCTATGGGAAGGCGCACCGCTATCAGGTCAACTTCTACCACGACGACCTGGTCTACAGCGAGGACGCGCCGGAGCTGCGTCCGTGGATCGAGATCTACCGCTCGCGTACCAACTCGCCGTTCCAGTTCGTCAAGAACCTCGACGACTACCTGCACCTGGCACCGCCGAAGGTGCTCTACGTTGTTGACCCCAGGCTTCGCGGCGCCATCCAGAAGGAGCTGGAGCCGCGGTTCGGCTCGCGGGTGACGATGATGCGCACGGACCCGGAGTATCTCGAATTCCTTGAGCCGGGCATAGACAAGGGCGTGGGCCTGGCCAGGCTCGCCGAAGTGCTCGGCATACCGATGGGTCAGGTGATGGCTGTCGGCGATGGCGAGAACGATATCCCGATGTTGGCCGTCGCCGGCTGGCCTGTGGCGGTCGCCAACGCCGGTCCGCTATGCCGGGCCGTGGCGCGGTTCTTCACCCGGAACGACAACGACCACGACGCCGTCGCCGAAGCCGTTGACCGCTGGGTGCTGTGACATTACGGATTGCGGATTGCGGATTCTGGATTGGCCGCGCAGGAACTCAGCACCAACGATCAGCATGACGTCTCCCCAGAACCACGCCCTCTGCGGACGCAGACAGATAGGATCAGCCCGCCCGCACCGGACCACTGACGACGGACTACTGACCAGTGACCAATACCTACTTCGCAATCGCCTTGTAATAGCTCTCCAGCGCCTTGCGGTATTCCGGGGAAATCTTGCCCTGCCCCTTGCTCGTCGGCTGGCCAAGCTCGTCTTGCTTCAGTTCGCCCGGCACATTCTTGAGGACGTTGCTGGCCGGGCCCTTCCCGCCGCTCAGCGCGCTGCGTGCTTTGCCCTCAGGGCCTGGCGTGAGGCCAGTGCCGTCACCGGCTGGCTTCTTGCCCGGCTGCGCGGCTGCATCGCGGGAGAGCCGCGAGGCCAGCGCTTCGCGGTCTTTTTCGCGGAACGCTCTGCCCGCGCGGAACAGGTGGTCGAAGGCATCCTTGGCTTTCCGCAGGACCTCTTCATCGGCCTCACCGTCGCGGATCTTGTGCGCGGCCTCCGCCAGTTCCTCGCGCGCGGCCTGCATACCGCTCTGCTTGAGTGCCCCGCCGCCGCCGGACGAGTTCTGCGCGTTCGGAGTCTGCCCGCCGGGGTTCTGGCCCTGCCCCGGATCCTGTCCGTGGCCTTGGTTCTGCCCCTGGCCCTGACCTTGGCCCTTGGCGTCTTCGCCCTTTCCCTGCTCTTGTCCCTGCCCCTGCCCCTTGCCTTGGCCCTGTCCCGCGTCGCCGGGTTGCTTCTCGCCCTGGCCCTTCCCGTCCGCGCCTTGTTTCTCGCCGGCTTCCGTCTTGCCCGCGTTCTGCTGGCCAGCGCTTTCTTTTTTCCCGTTCCTCTCGCCGCCGCCGTCCTCCTTTCCGGCGTTCTGTTGCCCCGGTTGAGCGCCGCCCTGTTTGCTTTCCGCCTGCCCCTGGCCCTCGCCCGCGCCATCCTTTGCTTCCTGCTCCACCGTCGCGGTCATCTGGTCCGCAAGCTGCTCCTGTTTGTCAGCAAGGTCCGCGAGCTTCTTCTTCGTCTCGTCGTCCAATCCCTCCTGGACCAGCCGCGCGACCTCGCGCAGCAGTTCCTCTTCCTGTGCCACCAGCTTCTCCGCGGCGCCCGGCGGCTGCGCGCTCTCCTTTGGCTGCGCATCCGCCTCCTCCGCTTTGCGCGCGACCTTGAGTGTGTCGGCGGCCGCTGCCGGGGGATCGGGGCGCTGCACCACAGGAATGCGCACCGGCGCGCTTGCGGCCTGTTGCGCCGTGGGCCGTCTCACGTCCTCCGCCACCAATACGCATTCGACCACATCCCCCTCCTTCAGTTTCAGAGGGCGCAGGTCGAGCGCGATGCTGCGGCTCACGCTGCCGGTGGGCATGGCCGGCGAGCAGTCCAGGGCGCGCGGCGTGCCGCCGCTTGCGGAGCCCACCAGCGCGGCCCGCAAGGAGAGCTTGGCGACACCCAGGTCGTCGGCCGCTTCCCCGCGCAGGTAGACCGTCTCGGTGGTGCCGGCCGGCGTGCCCTCGGCGGCATCTTCCCGCCGCAGGAAGGCCGTCGGCGGCTGGTCGGGGATCGCTTTCACCTGGTACTGCACGCTCTCGCGGCTCGTGAGCCCGTTCGTATCCACGTAGCCGATCCGGTACTCAAAGTTGCCCTGCACCGGCACCGTCGCCACAAGCGTGTTGCCGACGACCGACATCGGCATGCGGATGGCGCCGGTCTGCAGCCACGCGGTGCTGGTGTCGGCCAGGGGCCGAGGCTGGCGCGGCGTCTGCGTCACCGTGGCGGCGATCTCGAGGCGGCTGCCGACGATGGCCTGCACATGCCCCCCGGCGACCTCTCGTGGCGGCGCGAACGCGGCGTACGACGGCGGCAGGACGCGCACGTTGACGGCCGTCACGAGCGGCCGTTCCACGACGTTGAGCCTGAAGGGGCCCTGCGTCGCATCCTGGCAGCGTATCCAGTACGTGACCGGCCGGATCAGGCCCGGTAGCTCCTTGACGTACAGCCCGTTGCTCCTGTCGCGTGCGCGCAGCGCCGTGACCTTGTCCTGCGTGGTCCGCACCAGAGCCTCCTGCACGTCGCTGTTCTCGCCGTCGGCCTGGTACACCAGCGCCGCTTCCCGCGGCGGCGCGTCCGCGCTCACTTCCGCGGCAAACGTAACCGGCTCGCCGGCGACGGCGATGCTGTTCCCCGGCGCGACCTGCACGATCTGCGTGGTCCGCGGTGGCGCGATGTCCAGCCACGGCATGACGCAGCGCCGGAAACTGTCCCGGAACGTGTGGCCCCAGCCGGCGAACAGCAGCAGCAGAACTATAGCGCCGGCGCCGAACGCCCACAGGCTCCGGAGCACCGGGCGGGCGTCCACGACCTGGTCCGTGTCGAGAAGCGTCAGGCGCCGCTCCGCCTCCGCTTTGAGCAGCACGGCGACGTCGGCGTCGCCGGCGGAAAGCGACCTGGCGCGGCGCAGGTCCACGTACGTTATCAGGGCGTCGTCGTTCACGCCCAGCGCCCGGTCCACGGCGCGCGCGTGGAAGAGGGGGTTCGAGTGCCTCAGCAGCACGCGGAGCGCGATGACGACGACCGCGCTGCCGATGGCGCACAGGGCCACGGCCAGCAGCGCTTCTCGCGTGGTCGAGGAGAACTCCCACCGCCGGTCGAGGCACATCTCGCCGATCACATAGGCCAGGAGCGCGCACAGGCCGGCCAGCAGGAGGGCGCAGAGGTTGAACAGCCGTTGGCGCAGCCGGATGGAGCGCAGGCGTTGCGCGACGGGATCCCTCCGCCACGGGCCGAGACGTTCGGTCAGGGGGTTGCCCACGAGGCTGGTTTCAGGCTTGAGGCTTGGGGGTTGAGGTAGAGCGGCCATCCGTCACCCGCCAGAAGTCCCGCGAGCCGGCACATCGCGGGACATCTCGTTTCGTCCGGTAGTTTAGACGATTCCGGGCCCGCCGTGTTGCGTCAAAATGGCATATTCGGACCCCGCATGGTGTTATGGCGTAATGCGGTGTGCGTCCAGCGTTGCCTGGTCCTTGCCGGCAAACCAGTTCTTGTTGATGTCAATGAACTTCTTGTCCTGTTCCGGCACGCTGTCCGACGGGAAGACCGCGTTGACCGGGCACTCCGGCTCGCAGAGCCCGCAGTCAATGCACTCATCGGGATTAACGATCAGCATCTTTGTGGTGTCCGGCTTGTCCGGCTTGGGCTGCAGCCCCAGTTCGGACAGTGGCACGTCGTAATAGCAGTTGACGGGGCACACTTTCATGCATGCCGTGTCATGGACTCCGATGCAGGGCGAGGTAACAACGCGAGCCATTCAGTCGTCCTCCTGTGTTGCGCCAAAACGCTTCCGCGGACTCTCCTCTTGCACAACAACCCAAACTATACATCCGTCCTTGAGCCTGGGTTGTAAAGCTCGTTTTGGCGGATTCCGCTTACGGCTCGTCCAGGAGGATGGGGGCGGAATGAGGTCCCTTCTTCCAGGTGGTGAGCAGCGCATCGAGGACTTCGTCTTTCGGAGTCTCACAGACTACGGGCACATCCAGCTTGAGCCCGTACTTGGCGTAAAGCTCGAACGGGCTTTCAGGGAACCTCATGGGAACGTCCGGGTTGGCGGGCCGGAAGCCGAACGTCAGCGCCTTCTTCTGCGCCTGCTCGCTGAGCAGAAACTTCATGAAGGCCTCCGCGGCCCGCCGCGTGTCGGGCGTGCCCCACGGCACGTTCAGGACGTAGTATGTATTGTCGTTCCACAGGTTGACCGTGGGATACTCAACATGCAGCGATTCCCAGCGGTCCTCCGCGTTCTTGAGATACCTGATGGCCAGGCATTCATAGGTGCACACCACGTCGTAGCGCGCCGGGCCCTTGACGGTCATCTCCCGCATCATGGAGGCGCTGTCCCTGGCCGGCGTGGCGGTGGCCTTGATGGCGTGCAGCCAGGTCTGGAAGTCCTCCTTGTTTACATCCGCCAGCGTCAGGGCCTGCTCCTTCTTGTGGAACTCCTGCGCCATCAGGAGAAGGTTGACCAGGCCGCAGTTTGAGTCCTCGGGGTCGGCGAGGCCGAAGAGGAACTTGCCCCATTCCGCCTTCCCCGCGATCGTCTCCCAGCCGTCTTTCTCCTGGAGCGCGGTCTTGAGCGTCGCAAAGGTTAACGCTTTGTACTTGTCACGCAGGGCCTCATAACACTCTTGCCAGACGATGAAGACCATAGGCGTGAGCGCGATGTCCTCCTGCTTCAACACCGGCTTGGTGTGGTAGGCGGCCAGCCACTGCGCCTTGAACTGCCCCTCATAGACGCTGCTCGCCGGGAACCAGACGTGGATGCGCCGGTCCCCGCTCAGTATGGCGCGTGCTCCTCTCTGGGACCCCATCGGCAGGAGTTCCACAGTTACGCCGCGCCCGCCCGGCGTCTTGGCGAATTCCTCCACGGCCCAGGCCAGCCAGGCATCCTTCTCCGTCCCGTGGGCGATGCCGAGCCTCACGCTCGGCGGGGTGTGCGCTCGGCTCGGCCAAAACCTGAAGGCCGCCAACCCCACCAGGGCCACGGCCGCCACCCCCAGCGCCGCCAACGCAATGCGGCGCCCGCGCCTTGGCGCCACGGGCCGGGCTTCCCCGCCTGGCGCCTGAAGCCGAGGCGCTGCGTGTCCGACCTCCGGCGCCGTCTGCAACAGCGTTATCTGTTCGATCGCCGTGTGCTCCGGCACGCCTTGCCC
>JAPLOD010000036.1 GCA_026692735.1 Planctomycetota bacterium
AGATGCGCTGCGTGTTCAGGCGGGGCCTCGCGGAGGTTTCCTGGGCTTTGGACTCTTCATCGGTGACAGGCACGCGGCGGAGCGGGTCCTTCCAGCCGTCAGCGTCCGTGTTGGCGGCTTCGGCCGGAGGCGTAGCGCGATCCGCTGCATCGCCCGGCGCCCCGGCGGGCCGCCCTGCGTCGGGCGGTGGCGCGGCGGGCTGTTCAACCTGCCGCTGGATGTTGGCTTCGATCGTGCCGCGGCCGAGCTTGGCGTCAATCTTGTAGGTAGCCTTGGCGTCGGCGGCCTCATCGCCGGAGACGAGATAGGAGAGCGGCTGCCAGTTGTGGTCGAAGCGCGTGACGGCGTTCTCGTGGCGCGAGCCGTTGCTGCCATCGAGGTTGACCGTGGCCATGGCGACGTGCTCGTCCGCCGCATCGGGCGCGCGGCTGAACTTGAAGCGCAGGCTGCCCAGTTCCTTTTCGGCGATGCGGACGCTGTAGACGAGGTCCTGGTCGAGCTGGTAGGGGAAGGGCTTGTCCGGCAGCGGCGGGGCGCGGACGGCCAGCGCGCGCACCTGCGCGAGGCTTTCCAGCGTGCCGCGTTCGGTGACGGGCGCCTCGCCGGGGCCGAAGCCGGGGTCGAAATCGTCGCGTTTCATGAGCAGGCCGGAACGTTTGTCGAACCACATCTGCTGACGTCCGTAGAGCCCTTCCGCGGACTGGGTGGAGACGGTGACCACTTCGTAGCGCGCGCATTCGTAGGTCTTATCTTTGACGGGGATGACCTGGTCGCCGAGCGGCCGGGCGGCGAGCATCAGGGAAAGCATCACGTCGGGGATGAAGACCCAGAAGCTGACGGGCTCGTTCTTCCGCAGCGCGTCTGGGTTGGCCTGGTACCATTGATGGATGAACTCGACCTCCACGGGGATGAACGTGTCGCGTCCCTGGAACGGGATCTCATGACGGTCCACCTGTTCGGCGCCGCGGAAGACCTCCACCTTCACGCCCGTCCGGGTGATGTGCCCGACGAAACGCTGCGGCTGGCCGCCCGCGGAATTGGCCACGTCGTAGGCGATCACCTGGCCGCTGGCGGGGCTCATGTAGTAATGCGTGCTGCTCACCGACCGCAGCAGCTCGCCCAGGTTGTCCTTGAGCATCTCCGTTTCCTGGTCAACGCGCACCACGTACTGCGGAAGTTGCTGGTTCCGCTGGGCCAGCACCTGGAGGACTTCGCTCAGGCCCGGCACGTCGCTCATCGGGGCCGAGCGCGGCGTGTAGCGGACCAGCGCCTGGTAGGTGGTCTCGCCCTGCCGCGTGGTCAGGACGGTGTGGACCTGGCGCGGGCTCTGAGTGGAGACCTGTCCGATGTAGAGCGGGTTCTTCGCATTCGGAGCGCCGGTCGCGGGGCCTGCCGTCGGCCCGGGCGGCGCTGCCGTGCCGGGCGTTTCCTGCTGGGCCGAGCCCGGCGCGGAGGGGGCCAGCGCGTTCCGGCGGACCAGGACAATGGCGCCGCCGACAAGCACCACGCACAGACCGATGGCAAGATACGCGCGCCAAGACATAGAGGACAGACTGTACCCAGCGGCGCCGGTGCCGCAACAAAAAGGGCAGGAGCGGCGCGACGTTGCGGCCAGGCGGGAACCACGAACCACGAACTACCTCAGCATCTTCACCAGCTCCGCCGCGCCAATCACCTGTATCCCCGCCTTCTTCGCTTTCTCCAGCTTCGAGCCCGCTTCCTCGCCGGCGATGAGGTAGCTCAAGCCCTTCGACACGGACTTGATCGTGCCGCCTTTGGATTTGATGAGCGCTTCGATGGCCGGCCGGGCGTCGTAATGCGTGCCGCCATAGTCGAATTCCACGTGGCCGGTGAGACAGAAGCTCTTGCCGCTCAGCGGCCCTTCGGCTTTCTCGGCCTGCCTGAGCGACACGTGCGTCAGCAGCGCGGCGATCAGCTCCTGGCGGTGGCGCAGGCCGTCGTGGATGGCCGCGGCCATTGTCTCGGCGACGCCTTCGACTTCCTGGAGCTTTTCCTGGCTGGCCGCGAGCAGGGCGTCGAGCGTGCCGAAATGCGCGGTGAGGCGCGCGGCGACCGACGGTCCCAGGCCGCGGATACCGAGGCTGACGAGGAAGACTTCGAGCGTCTGTTCGCGGCGCGCCTGGATCGCGGCGATAACGTTCTCGGCTAACTTGGCTCCTCCAGCCTTCTTAGTCGTACGGCCCTTGAGCGCAACGCCCGTGCGCTTTCGTTTGGCCTCCGCTTTCTCCGCGCGTGTCTTGTCCAGACAATCCATAACCTGACCATGGCTCAGCAGGAAGAAATCAGCCGGCGATCCTATGAGCCCACCTTCCACTAGAGCAGCGATGATTTCCTGCCCCAGGCCCATCATGTTCGTTACGCCCCGCGAGCAGTAGTACTCAAGGTAATCCTGGAGCTGTGACGGGCAGCCGGCGAAATTTGGGCAGACGAGGTTCGTGCCCGTTTCGTCCCAGACCAGCGTTGAGTCGCATCTGTCGCAATGCTGCGGCAGGTCCGCGCCGCCGACGGTTGCGTCCGCCGTTTTGCGGACTAGGTGTGGGATGACCTCGCGCTCCAGAAGTACCTTGTCGCCGGGCTTCAGTCCGAGTTCCTTTACGGTCTTCGCGTTATGCAGCGTGCATGAGGTGACGTTCGCTCCACCTAAACGGATCGTTTCCACTTCCATCCTGGGGCAAACACGACCGCTACGGCTGGTTTCCCAGTGTATCCTCCGGACTGCCGTTTCGCCCTGTTGTCGGCCGAACTTGAATGCGAGACGATAGCGCGGATGGTGTGTTGTCAGACCCAGTTCGCGCTGAAGAGATACCCGGTTGATCGTGAAGACGACGCCATCCGTTTCGTATGGCAGGCCGTCTCGGGTGGCATCGATCTCGTGTACAGCGGGCGCGACGTCGTCCGGTCGCGTTATGTGCCGGAAGAGTGGGATTTCAAATCCGTTGTCGTGCAATGCCGCGAGGTTGCTTGCCTCGCTGCGCCCATCACTGCCGGGTGGCACGCCCACATACCCGTGTGCGACGAATGAGAGGTTCATCTTCTCCACCGCGCGAGGATCGTTCTGCAGGATTGTGCCTGCGCAAAGATTCCGTGGGTTGGTGGTGTTCGGGTCGATGCTGTTCGCTGCGACTGCCTCTTCATAGGCCTCTTTTGTGAAGTAGATCTCGCCGCGAACTTCGAAAACGACATCGCTCTCGACGGTCTGCGGAATACTCGGTATTCGCCGAGCGTTGAGGGTGATGTCGTTGCCCATCTTCCCGTCGCCACGCGTGACGGCGCGCAGAAGCTCGCCATTCTTGTAGACTAGGCTGCACGATGAGCCGTCAATCTTGTAGCAGGCGACTATGCCATCGTCATCTGCTTCGCTCCTAAATGCGCCAGCGTCCGTCGCCCATGCAACAACGTCTTCAGGGGTGAAGCACTTCTCGATGCTAAGCATTGGCCCCGCGTGCCTCACGGGCGGATGTAACTCGTCTTTCCAGCGTGTGCGTTCGCCCAGTTTCGAGAGTTGCGGGTGGTCAGGCGCGACCTGCCTGAGCCGTTCGCGAAGCTGGTCGTAAGCCGCGTCGGAGATCTCGGGGCTGTTCTTCCCCCAATAGAGGAAGTCGTGATACGCAAGCTGGCGCGCCAGTTCCTCTGCCTCGTCCTCCAGGCTTTTTGGCTCCGGGTCGTCGCTGAACAACGTCGGCTCCTTCCTCGAATTGCCTCTTATGGATGGTCTGGCCGGCTTCCTTGTCGCCATAGTCTTCCACTCCAATCAGGATGATCAGCAGTACCTTTCGCTTGTCTGACTTAGCCCGAAACGAACTGCAATCAAGGGACGGTTGGCGCACCGTTGTCGGAGCGTTCCGGGATTTGACTGCGCTTGGGATACTTACATGATTGGTGGATACATGGGAGCCGCTTATGGAGTTCGTCGCGATTGACTTCGAGACGGCCAACGCCGACCTCGCGAGCATCTGCCAGATTGGGGCGGTAGTCTTTCAAGATGGGAAGGCCAAGGATGGACTCGATACGCTGGTCAACCCAGAGGATTACTTCGACGGCATGAACGTCTCCATTCACGGCATCACCGAGGAGATGGTGCAGGATGCTCCCACCTTTCCGCAAATCCATGAATCGCTTAGCCGCCTTCTGGCGCAACAGATCGTCGTCTGTCACACCTCGTTTGACAGAGTGGCGATTGACCGGGCAGTTTCGAAGCACAAGCTGTCGCCTGTACACTGCGTGTGGCTCGACACAGCCAAGGTCGCGCGGCGCACGTGGCCTCAGATTGCCCACAAAGGTTACGGTCTGAAGAACGTCACCAGTCTGCTCGGGATTGATTTTGAGCATCACGTCGCCAGGGAGGATGCCCGCGCCGCTGGGGAAGTACTGCTTCGCGCCATGGCCGAGACAGGCATGACCCTCGACGAGTGGCTGGTTCGCGTGCGCAAACCGATCAGCAGTTCCACTACAACGCGCGACAGTGTGGTGCGGGAAGGCAGTTCCGACGGCCCGCTTGCTGGGGAGGTTATAGTTTTCACAGGTGCCCTGTCGATGGTAAGAAGCCAAGCCGCTGATTTTGCGGCGAACGCGGGTGCGAAGGTCGCAGCTTCTGTTAACAAAGAGACCTCCCTTCTCGTAGTCGGAGACCAGGATATCCGGAGGCTGGCAGGACACGAGAAGAGCTCCAAACATCGAAAGGCAGAGGAGCTTATCGGCAAAGGGCAGGTGATCAGGATAATCGGGGAAACGGACTTCCTACAGGTTGTTCTCTTCGACTTTAGCGTTTAGCAGGGCCTGCCGGCGTCGAAAATAGCGGTGACTGTGAAGGGACGAAATATTGTTAGGACATTCCGCCGCGTTCCCTTATTGTGCAAGAAAGTGCGGGCGCACCCGTTACCGCTGGTGAGAGGCGCCGCGGCGCGGGGAGGACGCACTTATGAAAAGCGAGAGCGCAACACAGCAGGCCGGCGCGAAGGAAACGCAGGAATTTGAGCTGCGGACAGACGTGGACACGCCATTCCTCTATGCAGTGGCCGGACAGACGCCGTGGTGGATTGTCTCTGTTCTGCTGCACGGCCTGGTGATCACGCTCGCCGGCCTGATGTCCATCCGCATGGAATATCCTGACGAGGACTACTGCGTGGTCGTGGGCAGCATCGAAGAGCCGCGGAAGATGCTCCCGATTGCCGAACTGGCGAAGCCGCAGCCGCTGGACGTGTTCAGACCCCGCGAGGACGAACGCCAGACAACGATGGTGCAGGAAGGCCCGACGTTCGCTCCGGGAGCGTCCCTTGCGGCGTTCCAGGTGAGCGAGAAGTTCCAGGGACTCGACGTGGAGAGCTTCGCGAAGGGCGACCCCTTGGGGACGGAAACCGGCCAGAGCACGTGGCTGCGCGGCTATGGCGAACCGACGGCGACGGGCGACGGCACGGGCTTGGGCGGCGAAGGAATGGCCGACTTGATCGGCCTCGGAAGCGACTACAGGCCCGGCAAGAACGGCATCGGCAAGGGCGACCCCACAGGCGGGCCCGTGGGGACGTTCAAGAGAAGACCCGATCCCATACAGGGCATACCGTCGCTGCCTCCGAGCAGGCGGCCGCCGGCGAAGGAGTGGGACAGCGTGCAGGCGGCGCTGCAGTGGCTGGCCACTCACCAGGAGTACGACGGCCATTGGGACGCGGCGAAACACGGCGCGTCAGTGAAGACGGATACCGCGGTCACGGGCTTTGCGCTGCTGGCGTTCCTTGGGGTGGGCCATAGCGAGCGCGTGGGCTCATACAAGGACAACGTGCAGCGCGCCGTGGCGTGGCTGAAGAGCAAACAGGCGGCGGACGGCTGCATCTGGGATACGACGGACGACGGCGCGCATCACCGCAAGATCGGCTACCCGTGCGCCATCGCTACGCTGGCCATGGTGGAAGCCACCGGCATGGCCAATCGCCCCGACACCAAGGCCGCGGCGCAGAAGGCCATTGACTACTGCACGCAGGTCCACCAGTCAGGCGTTGGCTACGACAAGGGCGGCTGGCGCTATGCGCCGAAAGAAGCAGGCGACCTTTCGGTGACGGGCTGGTTCATCATGGCGCTGAAATCGGCGAAGGTGGCGAGGCTGGATGTCCCCGCGGCGGCGTTCGACGGCGCCATCAGATTCCTGGACAGCGTGGAGGTAAAGGACATCGCCACCCGAAGCGGCTACGGCCCTGCTTCGCGCTACAAGTACACGCCAAGCGACGAGCACGCCAACACGGCATACAGGCTGACGGCCATCGGCACGCTGGCGCGCCAGTTCATGGGGTGGAGCAGGGAGGAACTGCAGAGCACGGCGGAATGGTTCGTGAACAAGGGCGGCGTGCCGAGCTGGGGCACGAACGGCGAAAAGGTGGATCTCTACTACTGGTACTATGGGACGCTGTGCGTGTTCCAGCAGAATAACATGGATCGCTGGAACGTTTCGCACCAGGAATGCCCCGACTTGTGGAAACGCTGGCACGAGGGACTGGAGAAGGCCCTGCTGGAGCACCAGTGCCGCAAAGGCGACAACCCGGGAAGCTGGGACCCTGTCGGCGAATTCTCCGGCGAATGGGGCCGCGTGGGCCAGACGGCGCTCAGCGCCTTGTGCTTGGAGGTCTACTACCGCTATGGGTTCTGCGCGCTCTGATGGAGCATTCTCCCCCCCCGATCCCAAGACCCGGGGGCACCGGGCCGGGGCAGCAGCATCGCCCCGGCCCCGTTCTGTGGCGGCCCGCGACAAAAACGACAAAGACTGCAAGAAGCGGGCCGCATGGCCGTTATGGTTAGTGAAGGACGGCACGTGACTATACGAAGTATGAGATTATGGCGATTTGTCGCGCGCGGGATAATTCCGGGCGGGGCAAATCATATTCAACTGCACCTGCGTCAATCTGCATAGGATGAATCAGGGAATTGCGGACGGCCGCTGTCAATTGCCGTATATAGTTACTGTCGCCGTCTATTACACTCTAAGCAAACATCAACTAAACGAGAACATTGTGCAGGGAATCAGATACTTCGCCGTTAGTGATACAGCGATACACGGGCCGCGACCGGCAGACGGCGTACTGAAGAGGAGGAGAGTATCATGACTGAGAATGAAACCGCAGAGAAGCCCGTCGAGGAGAACGCTCTGGATGCCGGGCTGCCGGCCGACGGGCCGCAGCCCTTCCTGTATGCGGTCACCAGCCAGACGCCGTGGTGGATCGTTTCGATCTTGCTGCACGCGCTGATCATCACGCTGGCGGGGCTGATGTCCATGACGATCGAGCTGCCGGACGCGGACTGCCCGCCGCTGACGGTCTCGGTGTTCGAGCCGGCCAAGACTGTGTTGATGCCGGTGCCGGAACGGAAGACCGAGGCGCTACAGGTGCTGGCGGAAGGAGTGCGGGCGACGCAGACGGACCCGAACGGTCCGCTGGCCACGCACAGCGTCATCATACCCGAGGACGTACTGAGGCTGGCCGAACTGAGCAACGAGTTCGAGACGGTTGACCCGGACAAGCCGGATCGGCACAGCGCGTCCGGCACGCCGGAGGGCGAGGTGTTCCTGCTGCACGGCAACCGCGAACCGCCGGGCGGCGGGAGCAGCGGAATCGGGACGAGGGGCGAGGGGATGCAGGACGTGATCGGGCTTGGCGGCCAGTACAGTCCGGGGAAGAACGGGAACGGATTCGGCGAGGTGGACGGGGACGGCGTGGGCAACGGCAAGGGAAATTTCCGCGGCACGTTCAGCCTCAGGCCCGACGGCAGCGGGCGGCACCTGCGGATCGCGCGGCAGCGCGGGAGCAGGCCGGACAACGAGCGGAGCGTGAAGGAGGCGCTGCAGTGGCTCGCGTATCACCAGGAGCCCGACGGCCACTGGGATGCTCAGAAGTACGGCGCGTCCGTCAAGACGGACACGGCGGCGACGGGCTTCGCGCTGCTTGCGTTCCTGGGTGCGGGCCACACCGAGAAGGTCGGGGAGCACACGGGTTCGGTGCAGCGCGCGGTGAAGTGGCTGAAGAGCAGACAGGCGGCGGACGGCTGCATCTGGGACACGACGGACGACGGCGCGCATCACCGCAAGCTCGGATACCCGGGCGCTATCGCCACGCTGGCGATGGCGGAAGCGGCCGGCATGGCCAACATCAGGGACACGAAGGAGGCCGCGCAGAAGGCGGTGGACTACTGCGCGCAGGTCCATCAGTCGGGTGAGGGATACGAGAAAGGCGGCTGGCGGTACGCGCCCAAAGAAGAGGGCGATCTGTCCGTGACGGGCTGGTTCATCATGGCGCTCAAGTCGGCGAAAGTGGCGGGCCTGAAAGTGCCGGCGTCGGCCTTTGATGGCGCGATCAAGTTCCTGGACCGCGTTGAGATCCGGGACAACGCGGGCGGCAGCGCCTACGGCTCCGCGTCGCGCTACAAGTACATGGCCAACAACGAACACGCGAACACCGCCTACCGGCTGACGGCGATCGGCAACCTGGCGCGGCAGTTCCTCGGCTGGAAGAAAGAGGAACTGCAGAGCAGCGTGGAGTGGTTCGTCAGCAAGGGGGGCGCACCGAGCTACGGCGCGAACGGCGAGAGCGTGGACCTCTACTACTGGTACTATGGCACCATGTGCGTTTTCCAACAGCAGGATGACGCGCTGTGGAAGCGTTGGAATGCCGAGATGAAGAAGGCGTTGATCCAGAACCAGTGCAAGCAGGGAGATGAAGCGGGGAGCTGGAACCCCGTGGGCGAGTTCTCCGGCGAATGGGGCCGGGTTGGCCAGACGGCGCTAAGTGCGCTTTGTCTGGAGGTTTACTATCGCTACGACCTGGTTCAGAAGTAGGAGGGCAGCCGGAGCGGGGCGCTCCGGCTACCGGGGGTAGGGATGGCCGGGCGGAACAGGTGCAGGAACGGCGGCTGCGGGTCCTGGACGCGCGCCCAAGGGGAAAATTCCTTGCTTGCGCGCCATTTTTTTCTGTTTTCTTCGGGAAAAGTCGTTATAAAGCTTGCGTGGGGAAAGTCTTAACTATGACATGAATCTGCGCGGGAACAGTGCAGGAAAACGCGGGTCAATACGTTAGCAGTTTAGGGAACTTGCGTTTTGCGGGGCATTTGGTATCGGTTGTAGCCAGAGACGGGCGGCCTGCTCTGGACGAAGCGGTGGGGGTACGAGAGTAGGAGGGTAAGTCATGGCGCGGGTCAATGAAGAAGTTGAGGAAGAAGTCGTGGAGGGGGAGGAGCAGCAGGAGGAGCAAGCGCCGCAGGAGAACCAGCTTTTCCTCTATGCGGTAACCTCACAGACTCCCTGGTGGATCGTCTCCATCCTTCTGCACGCCCTCGTGATTACCCTCGCCGGGTTGATGTCAATGAACATTGACTTGGGCGGCGATGAGGACGCCGTGGTGATGGTGACCGAACTGGCGCCACGCCCGGAGATCAAGGATGCGCCGAAGACAGAGAGCCAGGAGAAAAAGTCGGAGTTCGTCCTGCAGTCCAAGCACGACACCCCGCCCACCGATCCCACCTCCAAGGAAGCATCAGACATCGTGGTCCCGCCGGACATCCTGGCCAAGGCTGAACTGGGCGACCACTTCGAAACCATCAACCCCGACCGGCCCGATACACACAGCGCGTTCGGCAACCCGGATGCGCACATGTTCCACAGCGTCAAGGGCAGCGACGACGCGGCGGGCGGTGGCGGCATGGGCGGCAACAGCCTCGAAGACTTGATCGGCGTCGGCGGCGCCGCGAGTCCCGGCAGCGGCGGCGGCTGGGGCGGCGGACACGGAACTGGCACGGGCGTTGACAACGGCTCGGGCCATGGCAGTTTCGGCAGCCGCACCGGCGGCGGCCGCAGGCTGATGGTCAAGCGCCACGGTGGCTCCCGGGCGACCGAGAGCGGCGTGGACGCAGCGTTGCGCTGGCTGGCCTACCACCAGGAGGCTGACGGCCACTGGGATGCGAAGAAGTACGGCGCTGAACCGAAGACCGATACGGCGTGCACCGGCTTTGCGCTGCTGGCCTTCCTGGGCGCCGGGCACACGGAGAAGGTGGGCGAGTACAAGGGCAACGTGCAGCGCGCCGTGGCGTGGCTGAAGAGCAAGCAGGACGCCGACGGCCTGATCTGGGACACGTCGGACGACAACGCCGGGCACCGGGCGAAGGGCTACCCTGGCGCCATCGCCACGCTTTCGATGGCCGAGGCGGCGGGCATGGCGAACGTGCCGGACACGCGGGCTGCGGCGCAGAAGGCCATCAACTACTGCACGGAAAAGCACCAGCAGGGCGAAGGCTCCGACAAGGGCGGGTGGCGCTACGGTCCGAAGATGGAGCCGGACCTGTCCGTTTCCGGCTGGTTCATCATGGCGCTGAAGTCGGCGAAGGTTGCGGGCCTGAATGTGAACCCGGGTTCGTTCGACGGCGCGATCAAGTTCCTGGACACGGTCGAGAAGAAGGATGCGGGCGGCGGCTCCGGCTACGGCCCGGCTTCGCGCTATTGGTACATGGCCAACAACGAGCACGGCCAGACAGCGCACCGGCTGGGCGCGATCGGCAACCTGGCCCGCCAGTTCCTCGGCTGGAAGAAGGAAGACCTGCAGTCGAGCGTGGAGTGGTTTGTGACCAAGGGCGGGGTGCCGGCGTGGGGCGCCAACGGCGAGTCGGTGGACCTGTACTACTGGTACTACGGCACGCTGTGCGTGTTCCAGCAGGGCGGCGACATCTGGAAGCGCTGGAACGATTCCATGAAGGCCGCGCTGACCGCCAACCAGTGCAAGCAGGGCGATGAAGCGGGGAGCTGGAACCCTGTTGGCGAGTTCTCGGGCGAATGGGGGCGCGTCGGCCAGACGGCGATAGGCTGCCTGTGCCTCGAGGTGTACTACCGCTACCAGCAGTTGCAGCCGTAACGTTCGGGTGTGAGCGGCCGGGCGCGAGGTGCGCCCGGCTGGGTGCAGAGTGTCGTCCGCGTGGTCAACCCGCAATCGAGTTCCAGCCTGGCAGGCCGGCTGACAGCAGAGCAAGGAGAACCTACAGAAATGAGCATGTGGCGAGGAGTCAACTGGAAGCACATCGGCTGCATCGCGGCCGTGTTGCTGTTGGCGGTGGGGGGCAGCGCGCTGGCGGGGGAAGGGCATCAGAGGAGCTTCCTGGATACCGCCAAGGACGCGGGCTTCATGGAGTACATTCTGTTGCTGGTCTCAGTGGCCGGCTTTGCGCTGGCGCTGCAGGCGCTGGTGACCGTCCGCTCGCACCTGCTGCGCCCGCCGGAACTGGCGGCCGAGCTGCGCAACCTGGTGGAAGAAGGGAATGTGGAAGGGGCGTTTGACGCGGCTCAGGGCGACAACTCGCTGCTGGGCCTCCTCGCTCTGGCGACGCTGTCGAGCGCGCAGGGCGGTAAGGAAGCGATGGAAGGCGCCATGTCCGATGCGGGCGCGATCGAGACCAATAAGCTGATGAACAAGATCGGCACCCTGAACATGATCGCGGCCATCGCGCCCATGCTGGGGCTGACCGGCACGACGGTAGGCATGATTGAAACGTTCACGGTCATGAGTGCGGGCGGGGCCGAGATCACGGCGGACAAGATGGCGCGCGGGATTTCAATCGCGCTGATCTGCACGTTCACAGGGCTGATGGTCGCCATCCCGCTGCTGGTCATCGCCTTTTTCCTGAAGGCCAGGGTCACGCAGGTGGTCTTCGAGATCAACAACGACTGCAACGAGATGATCCGCACGATCACCGGCGGCGGCGAACCCGCGGCGACAACAGAAGGCTGAGCCGCACGCCGGGAACCACACACAGAGGAGTGAGGAAGGCGATGCAAGCTCCGGAAGAAACCAGAACTGAAGTAGACATGGTGCCGATGATTGACATCGTCACGCTGCTGTTGATGTTCCTGGTCATCGTGGGCGACATGGCGGCGACGGCGGGCGCCATCCAGATGAAGCTGCCGCGCGCCGACCAGGCCATGACGGACAAGACGCTGAAGGAGAAAGGCTTCCGGCTCGAGGGACGCCTCATCGTCCAGATGCAGAGCCAGGGCGGCGTGTACCGGGCGGTGGTGAATAACAAGTCGTACGACCTGGTCAAGGGGGGCAGCAACAAGGGCCTGCTGGATTACCTCTGCGAAACGGTGGAATACGCGGTGGGCAAGGGCAACGCCAAGCGGAGCCCGGATGGCGCAGTGGACATGCCGGTCAAGCTGCGCATCCCCGAGGACGCGCCGATGCGCGACGTCGAGCGGGTGGTGATGTCGCTGGCGCGGGCGGGCTTGGTCAACATCCATTACACGGCGGAGCCATTCTCCGTCAGGTCCGGCGGCTGAGCAGAGGTCCGGCGGGGAGGCCGGTGCAGATGGCGCATAAGAAGGCACAGCACTCGTCGGGAGGCGGCGGCGGAAGCGGCCACGGCGACGACGACCGTCCGTGGGTGTACTTCATGATTGACGCCTTCTTCCTCTGCACCCAGTTCTTCGTCATCACGTTCAAAGTGAAGTCCGACGAGGTGGTGCTGCCGCAGAAGATGCCGCCCGGAGGCAGCGCGCCGGCGCGCACCGTGGCTGTGGACACGAAGAAGAAGTTGACGGTGCACGTGATGCGGACGGGCGGGGCGGCGAGCTACCTGTTCATGTCGCGCGAGATGAACCTGAGCTCCTTCTGCGACATGCTGAGCAGCTCGGTGAGCGCGGGGCAGGAGTACCAGGTCCGCGTGTCGTATGAACCGGAGGTGCCATTCCAGGATGTGATCTCCGTCTTCAATGCGTGCAGCAAGGTCAAGATCGCGGAGTGTGGCTTGATCCCGCTGCGCGGTCGAGACGCGGGACAGTAGGCATAGAGAGCTGATAGTTTCTGAAGCGCGCGGGGCAGACAGCGATGTCTGCCTTGCGTCGTCTCAGGACACCGCAGAATCGCACGTTTCCCTCGTAGAGAGTCCAGCGAAGTCCACGAACGAAGTACAGAAAGTCCACCCAGAAACGCCAAGCAAAACGCCAAGACACGACTTTCCCGCCGACCTGGCGAAGCTGGCCACGCTATGGGCGAAGATTCCCGCGGCTGTGAGGGCTACGTGGCTCGCGACGGCCGAGGCGCTGACAGCAAACAAGGAAGGCGAAGGCCATGCTTGACCGCCCGCGATACGCACCCGGCGTTCGTGCCGCCCTTGTGGCGGTCGTTGCCGCCATTCTCGCGCTCGTCAACACCGGAGGGCCGCGACCATGAGAGGCGGACCGCGACCCAACTGCGGCCGGCGCGGGCTGAAGATTGTTCCGTGCCGGATTCCCGTGGAGCTGCACGATGCGATTGCGTGCGGCAGGCGCGACGGCGAGACGTTCCCGCAGGCCGCCTTGCGCCTATTCGCGCCGCACGCGCCCGAGACCTCAAACCGGCAGATTGACACCCCGGAGGCAAGAGAGACCCGTGGCTGAAATCGTACGCTGGTCTGCGTGCGTGTCTTCACCGGACTGTCAGTCCACGGCGAAGGCAAAGCTGTCGCGCTTCGGCTGACCGCTTTTGACGCTGGCACCTCTTTTCAGGGCCGCAGGAGGCCCAAAAGGGCAAAGCATGAAGGAGGATCAACGTGGTCGCTCTCAGCAACCAGCAGAACGGCGCGGAGCGCTTCGCGAAGGCGCTTCTGGCCGAAATCAACGCCGGCGGCGGGATCAGCGAGCTGAGCTAAGCCCCTTCAAGACGCCGATGGGCGCAATTATCCGATTGCTGGCAACTGACCGGAGCGATAGAGCATGAACGAGCTTGAGGCCATGAGGGCGCTCAGCCCCGAGACCAAGGCGCTCGTCCTCGTCAGCGAGTTCGAGCTGCGGCGCATGCCGACGTTCCAGCTGCGCGCCGTGCTCGAGGGGCTCGCACCCGACGCCGAGGAGCGGAAGGCCGTCATGGACATGGCGGAGCGCAGGCTCCGCGAGTCGGGCCATCCGCCCGAGCAGGTCGCTGCGTTCCTGACGGGCCTGCTCGCGACCGCGCCGCCCCAGCCGCTGCCGGGGTGAGCACGACGTGGATCGCCCGCAGGCTCCGCGCGCCCTTGGGGACCGAGGCCGGTGGCGCCGGGCTCCCGCCGCCGGATGAGGCGGCCCCAAGGCGCCTCCGCCGGGAATCCTGCGGGGGGCGGCGGCGATGCAGCAGGTCCTCACGGAGCACCCATCGGGGACGCCCGCTGCTTCCGCTCCTCCGGCGCCCGCAGGCGTGGCCCCGCAGCCTCAGTCCCCGCCGGCCCAACCGCCGCCCGCCGGTCTGCGGACTACGGGGTTGCAGAAGCGCGCCAGGTTCGTGTTCGATGAGCGAGGTGGCGCTGCGCCAATTCCCGCGCCACCGCCACCACCACCACCACCGAAGGCCGAGACGACGCCCTCGGCGGGATCCAAGCCCCTGCCGCAGCCGGGCGTCGCCTCCGGCGTCAGGGTGACGGCGAAGCTCGTGGCCGCGAAGCAACTCATCCTCATCGCCGACGCCGACAAGCGTGCCCGCATGGTGTTCCGCCTGCGGCTGGAGGGGAATGGCTTCCAGGTGGTCGAATGCGGCACGGCGGACGAGGCCTGGCAGCGCATCGAAGCGGGCGGCGTGTCCGTGACCATCCTGGACATAGCGCTCCCCGGCGAGTCCATGTCTGGCGCCGATGTGATCTCCAGGATCACCTCGACATCCCCCGGGATGGCGGTGGTCGTGCTTGGCGTCAAGGACGAAGCGTGGGCCGACCACCTTCGTCGCACGCTCCAGAGGTCGCAGTACCTTGAGAGCCCCGCCCCGGCCGACAGGGTCGCCCGCGCCGTCAAGGAGCTACTGAGTCCGCAGGGGGGTGGCGCGGCGGCCCTGAGGCGCCGCAAGCCGCCATCCCGTAGCCCGAAGCCCGTTCCCGCCCGCATGCCGTGCCCGTCCAGCAGGACGGGGTCCGTTCCACCTCACACCCCACCTCGATAGGCCGCAATCATTGGGCGGCAGGTCCCGCCTGTGGGATTGTTGTTGGCAATTGCTGCCAACACATGACACATGAAACATGAGGCATCCAATCCGCCGTTTGCCCGCTTCGCAGGCAGCAGGTATAGTCCCGCCCGTAGCCACCCCGGATTGAGGCCGCAGGCATGACGGACGACCCGACTATGCCACTGCCGAAGCCGCAGAGCCATGATCCCGGCGAGACGCTGCGGCCCCTTCGTCCAGCCACGACGGAAGGCCAGACGGAAGCCCCGCCGACCGACGCGGACGCCGGCGAAGCCGCCGAACACGCCGCCCTGAAGGTTAGTTCGCGCCGCATCAAGGTAGCCACCACGGAAGAGCGCGAACGCTTTCGGCGTGAGGCTGCGCACTCGGCCAAGCTGCGCCATCCGAACATCGTGCCTGTCCACGACGTGGGCCACGAGGAGGGCCGCGACTACCTCGTGATGGACCTCGTCGAGGGCGTCACGCTGGGCGAGGCGCTCCGGCAGCGGCAGTTCACCTACCGCGAGAAGGCCGCCCTGCTGGAGAAGGTCGCCCGCGCCGTGCAGTACGCGCATGCTCAGGGCGTCATCCACCGCGATCTGAAACCCGGCAACATCATGCTCGACTACGGGCGGGGCGGATCGAGTACTCTTCACGGCAGCGGGTCGAAGCCGTTTTCGCAGGCGCCGACAGAAGCACCGCTGAGCAAGGCCGACACGGTGCCGCAGGCCGCCAAGCCGGCGGACATATCGGAGCGGTCGGGCTCGTCGTCTCTGGTGCCCGACGTGTCCAAGGTCGCGCCCGCTATCTTCGAGCCGCTCGTGATGGACTTCGGCCTGGCCAAGGACACCCAGCAGGAGTCGGGCCTCAGCCATACGGGCCAGGCGCTGGGAACGCCGGCATACATGGCCCCTGAGCAGGCCGAGGGCAAGGCCAAGCTCGTCGGGCCGCGCTCGGACGTGTACAGCCTGGGTGCGATCCTCTACGAAATGCTCGCCGGGCGCCCGCCGTTCGTGGGCGAGAACGCGCTGCAGGTGATGCGCG
>JAPLOD010000037.1 GCA_026692735.1 Planctomycetota bacterium
TTTCTCCAAGCAGCTTCCCGGTGGTACGAGGTTGCCGAACGGGGTGACGATGGCATGCAACCCTACGGCGTGCCGGTCAGCGACGAAAACGGCGGAGCGACCGGCTCCTTTCGTGGCACCGAAACCTGCAATGTCGCCGGCTATATGACGAGTCAGATCCTGTTGCTGCGGGTCGGCGGAAACGGGCGCCTGGCGGACCGGGTGGAACGGGCGTTCTTTAATGCCGCGCCGGCGGTGGTGTCGCGCGACTTCAAGACCCACGTCTACTTCCAGAGCCCCAATCGGTTCGCCAACCTCTCGCCGAATTTCCCTCACGGACCCATGGCCGGAGGCGGTGTCTACCAGCGCAAGCACAGTCCGCTCTGCTGCACCGCCACGCTCAATCGCGTCGTGCCGTGGTATGTCACGCACATGTGGATGGCGACCTACGACAACGGCTTGGCGGCGACCTGCTACGGCCCCTGCAAGGTGACGGCGCTGGCGGCGGACCGCGTGCCGGTCGTGATCGCCTGCAAGACCGACTATCCCTTCAACGAGACCATCGAGATTGCCGTGCAACCCGCGCGGGAGGCGGCCTTCCCGCTTGACTTCCGCATTCCCGGTTGGTGCGCCAAGCCCGCCCTGAGCGTGAATGGCTCCGCCGTCGCGGTCGAGCGAAACGCCAAGGGCTTCGCGCGCATCAACCGAAGCTGGAAGCCGGGCGACACCGTCCAACTGCGGCTGCCGATGACCGCCAGCGTGCGGACCGGCCGCGATGCGGCGTCGGGCCCGCCATACGACGGAGCGCATAAGGTCACGCGGGTGACGATCCCTGAGGAAAACAGCACGCAGGGCGTGCCCTACGCTTCGGTCTCCTACGGCCCGCTGCTGTTCGCGCTGCCCATTCCCGACACCCAGGACGCCAACACGCCCGACGCGTCCGCCCGGTGGAAGTTCGCGCTGGACATCCAGGAACCCGGATTGACGGTGGAACGCGGTGCCATGCCGGCCAAATGGGATTGGCCCCTGGCGTCCCCGTTGAAACTGCGGGCCAATGCACGCGAGATTGCCTGGAACCCCGACCCGAAAGATCCTCGGCTGCCGTCGTTTCCGGTTGCCAAACAGAAAGCGGCGGAGCCTGTTACGCTCGTCCCCTATGGCTGTACCAAGTTCCGGATCTCCATGTTCCCTGTCACCGCCGAGCCGGAGGTCAAGGCCGCCGCCATCCGCAAGATCCTGTTCCTGGGAAACAGCATCACCTTGCACGGCCCCAAGGCGGATATCGGCTGGACTGGCAACTGGGGTATGGCGGCCAGTTCGGAGGACAAGGACTATGTCCATCTCGTGACCAGCAGCCTCGCCCGGCATACGGGGACACCCCCGCAGATCATGGTCAGAAACATTGCGGACTTTGAGCGCAATTACGCCACGTATGACGTGCACGAGCAGATGAAGGACCTCTTCGCATTCGATCCCGACTTGGTGGTTCTGGCCATCGGCGAGAATGTGCCGGCCCTGGGCTCCGAGGAGGACAAGGCACGCTTCAAAGCCGGGGTGATGAAAATTCTGAGATGCGCGCTGGCCAGGCGCCACCCGCAGGTGGTGGTACGCAGTTGTTTCTGGGCCGATCCCGCCAAGGACCAGGTGCTCAGTCAGGCTTGTCAGGAAGCTGACGCGATATTCGTCAACGCCGGCCCACTCGGCAAGGAAGCATCCAACGCGGCACGTTCCGAACGATCATTCAAACACGATGGGGTCGCCGGGCACCCGGGCGACAAGGGAATGAAAGCCCTTGCCGACGCCATCATCCAGGCGGTTCTGGAACGCGCCGCACGGTAGGGCACGCCAGCGTGTGAGTTCAGTGTCAGAGCCATGTGCAAACGGGTGGAAGATTGACTCGACCGCGTCTTGGTCTGTCGGTTCCTTGATGACGAAAAAGCGTGCCAACTTCAGCCAGACTCAGCGACATGGATCGTCAAGGCCCGCGACGCCGGGAACCCGCTCCAACAAGACATTCGCCCGATCCAGGGACGCGGTGTTCTCCCGCTGGTAACGGGCTTCGATCAGCACGTCCAGTAAGTCCAACAAGGTAGCCTCAATGCGGTTCCCGAGAGAGTAATGATGGTGACGCGGGAATCGTGCTGTGTGGTTCAACGTCCAGACCATCAGCTCGTACAGCTTCAGGATTGCCGGAATCTCCCTCTGCGTTGCCACGCCGCCCCACCTCCACAAGGCCAAGTGTGCCTTTATGCCCTTCCTTGTGCGCTTCGCGCGCGACCAGGGGCTTCGCCCCTGGACCCCAACAGCACAAGCGGTAAGACGGCCACACGGCAAACGGTCACATTACGGAGTCCTGGGAGCCACCACCACCCGAAAGCCGACGTAGCGGTGCCGGAGGGCGGGAAAGTGCCTGCTACGGTACGCAGACCGGCAGAACCTGGGAAGGTGGTCCCAGGCCCCGCCCCGCAACACGCGGTATTGGCCTTCCGACGGGCCTTGCGGATCTACGGCGGTCCCCGGCTTGTACTGCTCGTACCAGTCCCGGCACCACTCCCACACGTTGCCGTGCACGTCGTAGAGACCGAAAGCGTTCGGTTCCTTCTGCCCGACGGGGTGCGTCGTGTTCTTGCTGTTGGCGCTGTAAAAAGCCACTCGCCCCAAGTCGGCCTCTTCATCGCCCGTGTAGTACGCCGTCATTGTTCCGGCGCGGCACGCATACTCCCGTTCCGCGTCTGTCGGCAGTCGCACCGTGCACTCCGTCTTTTCACTTACCTTCTTGCAGAACTCCTGCGCGTCGTTCCATGACACTTGTTCGACAGGCAGGTTCGCGCCTTTGAAGTGGCTCGGGTTCGTGCCCATGACCTGCACGTACTGCTCCTGCGTCACAGCATACTTACCCATATAGAACGGCGTGCTGAGCGTCACGTCATGCGCGGGCTTCTCCCAATCATACGAACTCTGGTAGCGGGCCAGCGCCGCCTTGTACTCGGACTGAGCCTGCGCCAGCGCCTTCGTTGAGAACCACCAGTGCATGCCGCCCAGGAGGCCCACGCCAGCCGCAACGGTCATCGCCATGAACCGCGCCAGAGAATACTGCGGCCTATGGCGCTGCCGTATGGCCCGGATGATGACCGTCCCGATGAGGACCAGCAGTACACCGACGCCCGCGGCGAAGACGGCCTGGCCGGCGACAATCTTCTTCCTGAAACCCTCCTCATCCACAGGCTTCGGTTCCGGCGTACCCATGATGAATCTGCCGGCCGGGATCAGCACCAGGTCCAGCTTCACGCCGTTTCCCAAGTCCAGCGTCTTCGTCGGCAGCAGGTTCACGCGCTTGGTGTACTGCTCGATGGATTCCTGGCCGTTCCAGAGGGGCCACGTTGGCGCGGGCGTCTCCGCCGCGAACGCGCTGGCAGCGATGCAGGCGAGGGCCAGCAGCGGGAGCGGGAGCGGGATGGTCATCCGCGGCGCTCCCGGCGACGGATGAGCCACTCGCAGAGCGTGACGCAGAAGGCCAGAACCAAAACAGCAATCAGGATGTCGAACACCAAGGCGACTGGCTTCCAGCCACTCGTCGTGTAGTAGCCCTCACCGTCCAGTCCAGAGTAGACCGTGAACTCCGGGCAAAAGGGCAATGGCCAACCGATGCCCGGTTCCACAGTGCGACCGGGCAATGGGGCGCGGTTCTCCCACCGGATGAGGCCAACCCGGTCGGTGTTGAAGTTCGCCCACAGCAGTCCGCTCGCCGCGAACATCGCGATGATGGCCGTGGAAAGGTGATACTGGAACAGCGGGCGCTTCTTCCTGGCGGCCACAGGAGTCAATGGCTCTGCGGATTCGGCCTGGTTGTCGTTCGCGCCGTCGCCCATGGTCCTCGCCCGCGGAGATGCCAAGGCCAGCGTAGCACGCCGGGCGGGGCGGGTAAAGGTGCCCGTCAAGGCGACGCGGCGGGGTGGAGGCGGCGGGAATCCGCACTCCGACAATTGTTTCCTCTCCCCATCGCAGGGCAGTGACGTCAAAGCCGCGCAAAGCCTGTCTGGGTGCCGCGGTCTCTTCAGCGCTCCTGCGCTTGCTTGATCAACTCCAGGCACTTGCGTGCCTCCTCCACCAGTTTGGCGCCGGCAGCCCGCTCCTGTTCGGTCGGCAGGGCTTTCAACTCGGCGGCCAAGCCGATGATTACGGAGTCCGGCGCGCGCGCGAGCGGGCATCCCGAAGTGGGCGGCTGGTGGAAAGATCGACTTCCATGCGGCGCGAACGGCGTACGTAAACTTCGTTATGCAATCCGATGCGTCAGACAAGGAAAAACAGACGCTCGTGCGGCATGCAGACCTCAAGGTCACGATGAGCCGGTATGCGAAGGCTCGCGAAAAGGAGATGCATGCAGTAAGAGAATCGATAGGAGAGGCGGTTCTGGGCGGTGAAGAATGTGCAACGGATGTGCAACGGCTGGCAGCGGGTGCTGAGGCACAGGTGGTGAACGCCTGTGCCGTCAGCACTAGCAGGAAGCCGATCTGGTCGGGGCGGCCCCATTTGTACGCTAAGTGACAACCTGCGAATCGTACCGTTCAAAGCGAGTGAAGTCCTTGCTGTGACTACAGTTCCCGCAGCCAAGGCCGGTTAGCCGTCCGCAACAACTGGCCCGGCTCTTACCGCTAATAACCGCCGGCTTCCTTGGAGAGGAAACCGTGCCGAGCCAACCCGCAACTCCGCTTCCGTTGCCCGCCAAGCGGT
>JAPLOD010000038.1 GCA_026692735.1 Planctomycetota bacterium
CGCTGTTTCCGCCCCTCCGGCGCCCGCCAGCGCGGCCCAGCAGCCTCAGTCCCCGCCGGCCCAACCGCCGCCCGCCGGTCTGCGGACTACGGGGTTGCAGAAGCGCACCACGTTCGTGTTCGATGAGCGAGGCAACGCTGCGCCAGTTCCTGCGGCACCACCACCACCACCGAAGGCCGAGACGACGCTTTCGGCGGGATCCAAGCCCCTGTTGCAGCAGGGCGTCGCCTCCGGCGTCAGGGTGACGGCGAAGCTCGTGGCCGCGAAGCCACTCGTCCTCATCGCGAGCGGCGACAAGCGGGCCCGCATGGTGTTCCGCCTGCGGCTTGAGGGGGACGGACTTCAGGTGTTCGAATGCGGCACGGCGGACGATGCCTGGCAGCGCATCAAGGTGGGCGGCGTGTCCGTGACCATCCTGGACATGGCGCTCCCCGGCGAGTCCATGTCCGGTGCCGACGTGCTGTCCATGATCGCCTCCAGTTCCCCCGGGATGGCGGTGGTCGTGCTTGGCGTGAAGGACGAGCAGGAGGCCGAACGGCTCCGCCGCACGCACCGGAGGCTGCGGTGCCTTGAGAGCCCCGCCGCGCCCGACATGGTCGCCCGCGTCGTCAAGGAGCTGCTGAATCCGCAGGGGGTGGCGCGGCGGCCCTAAGGCGCCGCAACCCGCCATGCCGTAGCCCGACGCTCGTTCCCGCCCGTATGCCGTGCCCGTCCAGCAGGACGGGGGCTGTTCCACGTTTCACCTCACCTCGATAGACCGCAGTCCTTGGGCGGAGAATCCCGCCGGTGGGATTGTCGTTGGTGATTGCTGTCAACAACAGGCTAACAGTATGCCATCGCCAAGCCGCTGGAGAACGGTAGAATGCGCGAAGATCAGCCCCGGGACGGCTCAAGGTTCGTCATCCAGGAAATCCCGGCTAAGGAGCGACAATGATTGGGGTCGGCGCGGGCGCAGGACGGGCGGCGTGGGTGGTTATCGGAGTGATGCTGCTGGCGGGTGTATTGCGCGCCGGCGAGGCGGACCTCATCAAGAACGGCGACTTCAAGGACGGCACGAGTGGCTGGTCTGAACTGGCCTCCGACGCCGACCGCGAGGCCGCCGTGGTGGACTTCGAAGGCGGCAAGGCGCTGAAATTGGCGCGCAAGACCGCCAAGGCCGCCGCACAGGCCGTGCAGTACAACCTCAAGCTGAAACCGCAGACCCTCTACAGACTCTCCGTCACCGGCAAGGGCGACACCCGCGCGGTGGTCTCGTTGCGCCCATCGTCGTCGAAAGACAAGGACTACTTCAAGCTCTGCAAAAGCTGGGCGACGTCAGCAGCTCCGCTCGATCCATCTAAAGACCTCGCTACCGAAACACTGCTCTTCGACGCCGGCCAGAAAGCCGACAGTGCGTTTCTTGCCCTGCGCCTGGATGGTGAAGCCCCCGGCACGTACCAGGTCACCAGTGTTGCGCTGACTGAGGTTGGTGGCACGAAGGCGGACAAGAGCGAACTGGTTATCGCGCATCTCGGCGACAGCATCACCATCACCAGTTATCTTCCGTTCAGCCAGAGGGTAGATGCGCTGCTGCAGGCCGCGATCCAGAAGGCGTTCCCAAATCTCAGAACGCGGCAGCTCAACCTCGCCGCGGACGGCGAATTCGTGAAGGAGTTGTTCGATACCAAACGCTACGATCAGTACATGAAGGAGAACTACGACAAAATTGACGTGGCGATTATCCGCTACGGCGGCAACGATCAGCCGCGCTACTCGGCCGACGAGTTCAAGAAGCTGCTCAACGCGCTGTGCGACAACCTGATTCGAGACTATCCCGGCATCACGATTGTGCTCGGCACCGGCACGTGCCTGAACGCCGCAGGCGACATCAACAAGAAGTACGGTCCTTACTGGCAGGCTACACGTGATCTGGCCAACGAACGCAAGTTCCTGCTCGCGGACGTGTATCGTCGCTTCGAGAAGGAAGCGTCGCCGAAGACGGCGAAGGCCGAGGGCGACATGCATCCGAGTGCCTTTGGCGTGAAACTTACCGCGGAAGTGGAATACGAAACACTGGAAGCGGTGCTCAAGGCGAGGTAGTGACGGCGTATCCACGATGAACTTGCCCGCCAGAATCAACGTCAGGTCGAGATTCACAAACGACAAGACCCCGTTCAAGCCGTCCTGCCAATCCGCCGATACCTTTACACGCAGCCGACGGGAGACGGCTGCACACCGTTCGATGACATATCAAGGGGGGAGCATGTCCATTTCCAAACTGTTCATCGTGCCAGCATTCTGTGCGGCCGTCGCCATTGGTACGGCATCGACTACACTTGCTGCGACGAAGCATCACCGTGCCAAGCCAGTCGCAGGTAAGACCGTCACTAAACCGGCGCCGATGAGCAAGACCGTTGCAAAGCCCGGTGCGCTGGCCAAGAAGGGCATGCAGCCAACCCCGAGGAGCAGCACGAAGGCAGCGCCGAAGAAGAAAGGAGACTGTAGCATCGAAATTGGGCACATTCTACCCCGCCCTCGCGTAGTGCAGGGCGGCCAGGGTGGGCCAACGCTCGGCGCATTGCCTGTCGCGGAGCAGGTCGAGCGCCATGCGGTGA
>JAPLOD010000039.1 GCA_026692735.1 Planctomycetota bacterium
TTGCCCGGGTGAGCAAGCACATCTTTGTGAAGCCCAAAGAACACAAAAAGGGCAAGTATGTAGATGCGACAGGAATAGACGGCTGAGCGTGCTGATGCTGACACCGTTGGTATTTGGGTTGGCGGCGCCGGGATGGGGGCAGGAAGAGGTAACAGAAAGCCCGATGCCGCCAGCGGTGGAAGCGTCGCCGGGGCCGGCGGGGAAGCTGGACACGTTCGATCAGCGGAAGAAGGCAATGCTGGAGGCGGTGTGGGAGGAGTATCAGAAGAGCGGCGGCAAGCCCGGGTGGAAGAACGTGTTCCTGATGGCTGGCGCGCTTTTCGAGATGGGCAAGGTGGAGGAAGGGCAGCGACTGGCGAACTTCGGTCTGGATGGGCTGCAGCCAGGGAACAAGATCAACCGGTGGATCACGGGAGGCAACAGCGGCTTTGCAGCGTGGCCGGGGATTGACTGTTATATCCGGTATCAACATCTGATGGACGAGGCGTTGAAGGAACGATTCAAGCAGACGTACACGAGCGCGGTGTTCTACCGGCGCTTTACGACGAGCAATCACGTGACGATGGCAGGGGTGACGAGGTACCTGGCGGTGCAGACGTGGGGGGCGGCGGCGTTCAAGCCGCACCCGGAGTATGCGGACAAGGTATACGAAGCACTGCCGCCGGACAAACAGAAGAGCACGCGGTGGCCGCCGTCGCAGTTGTTTGCGAATGACGATCCGGACGCGGTGAAGTTTGTGCGCGGGCTTGTGGAGCACGTAGTGAAGAACGGCCCGGGCGAGTATGCGTCGAGACCCTACGGTGCGGAGAACACACTGCCGTTGCTGACGCTGGCGGAGTGTGCGAGGGATCCGGAGATTCAGTTGCGGGCGCACATGGCGTATGAGGTAACGGTGGCGCAGTTGGGCCCGCCGTATCTGAGGGGTCATCTGGCAACGTTCGCGCCACGGTCATACCCGGACATGGAATCGCAGAGGCCATGGGGTATTGCGGCGTTGGCGTGGATGTATTATGGCGGGGTGACGCCGAATGATCTGCCGCACCAATGGGCGTTGCGGGCAGCAACTTCGAAGTTCCAGATTCCGGGTGTGGTGACGAAGGTGGGAACTGACCGGAGCAAGCCGTATGAGCATCGGGCGCTGTTCAGCGGATGGAATCTGAACCACTACGTGACGCCGAAGTACGTGGTGTTTTCGAGATCGCCGAAGACGGCGCTGCAAAACAAGCAAAGGTATCCGTTCCAGGGGCAGAGCTATCCATGCGGCGTGATGTGGGAGGCGGATCCGAGTTTATGCAGCCAACTTTGGGTGACGTGTCCCGCGGCGGATGACAACACGAGCGACAAGAACTGTCCGTCGGGACTGCATACCCATGGTGTGACGTCCAACGAGCAGGAAGTGATGTACAAGAATGCGTTGCTGTGGGTGTTCCATATTCCGAAGGATTTCCGCAATCCGTATGCGCTGGGGTTTGTGCCGGGCGGGGCGTTGGCGACGATCAACGACAGCGAGAAGGAGGGACGGATATATCTGCACTTTGGAAATGTGCTGATTGGATTGACTTCGACGAGTCCGTTCGAATGGAAGCAGGATGCAGGGATCAAGGCGCCTGCGGGCAAACCGCCGGCGGGGTCTTCGGAGTTCCGGATCGCGGCATTGGAGTCGGCGGTGGCGATGGAAACGGCGTCGCCGGAGGAGTTCACGGGCAAGACACCGGCCGAACAACTGGAGAGATTCAAAGAGACGTTGCAGGCGAAGACGAAGATCGTGCTGAAGGAGGGCGAGAAGCCGACAGGCGTGTACACGGATCGTGCGGGGAATACGCTGGAGTGCGCGTTTGACGGCGACGACAAGGTGAACGGCAAGACCGTGGATTACCGGAACTGGCCGATCGTCGAGAATCCGTGGATGAACCAGACGGGGTCGGAGAAACTGACAGTGACGGACGGAAAGGCGACGCGGATGTACGACTTTGTGAACTGGAAGATCCTCGATGAAAAGTAACCACCTGTTCCGCTGTTCGCCCGCTCTGTTTTGAAGCCGCCATGCGGCTTCACAATGAGCCGCTTGGCCGTCCTACGTTGGGACTGCTGGTCGGCCAACCGCCGCCACCGTTCATCGCCGCGCTTGGCTCGCCGTGTCCCCCCGCGGGTGCATGCCGTGGTCCACGAAACGGTCCACATGGAGTTTGTCGGGAAGACAGGGGCCGCCACCAACCTCGGGACGAATTCATCCCGAGGCCCGCCGTCGCCTCAAGCGTCGCCCCGTCGCCTTGCCCGCCCCGCCCGGCGTGCTACGCTGGCCCGCATCAGAGTTCGAGAGCATGGGCGACGGCTCGACGTTGGCAACGTGCGCAGCGGGACCTTGCGGAAGCTAAACAACAGGCCGGTTGTGTTTCGGGTCAGAAGGAGACTTCAGCATGCGTTCGACCAACCGGAATGAGCCCCCAACAGGCCCGGCGGAATCGCGAGGGGGACGCGGCGTAGGCGGTAGGAGACGGGAGACTTCCGCGCATTCCTCCGCCACCTGCGGTCGCCGCGAGGTGATGGGCACGATTCTGGCCACCGGCGCTGCGCTGGGCCTCGGCGGCTTGCAGACCCAACTCGCCGGCGCCGAACCGGGGACCGCGGCGCAGGGCTCGGGCATAGACCCTGAGCTGGCTGCGCAGATGAAGGGCTACAATTACTTCCCTGAATTCCGCGGTTGTAAGGACGGAGGCAAGGTCAAGAATCTCACGCCTGAGCAGCTCGCGGCTGCCGGATTGACCCGTGAAACCTGGGCCTTGGACGTTGTTTCCGAGAAAGACCCGCTGCTGAAACAGCCCCGCAGCAGAGCTGCCGGCAACCCTATCACTTTTGCCGAAGTGCAGCGCCTCTACGAGGAGCGGCCGGTGCGGGTGTTGAAGGTCACGACCTGCTTGATGGGCGCCGCAGCCAACCACCGTGGCCTCTGGGAGGGCGTGGCGCTACGGGATGTCCTGTGGCTGGCGCAGCCCACCGGCGCGATTCGCCGAGTCGCCTTCCATGCGCTGAACAACGGCGACTTGGCCAAGCAGCAATGGTGCAGCAGCCTGCCGCCGGCGCGTATCTTCGAGGATCCGCCCGGTCTGGCCCCAGTGATCCTTGCTCTGAAGTTCAACGATCAATGGCTTGAACCCAAGCACGGTGGCCCGGTGCGGCTCATCGTGCAGGAGCACTATGGTTTCAAGAATACGCGCCATCTGCAACGCGTCGTGTTCACCACCGCTCATGCGGCCACGGACGATTACGCCAAGATGGGTCAGGATGTCGAGAGTCCGATGAAGACGGTCGTGCAATCCTTGAGTGTGAAGGGCAAGTGCCCCGCGGATAGACCCTTGGTGGTGGAGGGGATCATCCAAGTGGGTTTCTCCGGCCTGAAAGGGGTGCAGACCGCCACCGTCCCCGCGGATGCCCCGCTGCCGGCCGATGATCCCTATTGTCTGAAGCTGCCTTGGCAGGATGGGGTGGTGATACCCGCGCCGGCCGATTTCGCCGCCAAGATCCCGGGCGGGCCGAAGGGCGTGTTCGGCCTCGATCCGGCGACCGGCGCCCCGATCACCTGGCCCATCCCTGGATACTGCGCCTTTTGGGGAGCGGTGATTCGCGGCCTGAAGCCGGGCAAGTACAAGCTCTACGCTCGCGCCATCAACCGGAATGGCGATGCACAGCCTTTGCCGCGTCCCTTCGACAACTCCGGAGTCTCGCGGCTGCCCTCCACGGCCGTCGAGATCACGGCGTGATGGTCCCGGCTTTCGCTGCACCAGTTCTTACGGCCTCGTCGGCTTTCGGGCAATGGTGGAGGTGCCGAGGGCGCCGTAGGCGCGCCCGCGGCGGTGTCGCCAACCTGGGGGCAAATTTGACCCGAGGTCGCCGTCCGCCCCGCCTCGGCCTTTGCCCGCCCCGCCCGGCGTGATCCGCTGGCCGCGGTAGCCATGGGGGGCAAGCATGGGCAGCGGCGCGAGGATACTCGCGGGAGGAGAATCAAGCCGCGCTTGTTCGGGAACCACAGAACAAGGGGGGCGGTCGATGGTGCCGAAGGTAAGCCTTGCGCTGGTGCTGGCCGTCCTGGCGACGGCGGCCCAAGCAGGCGACGCTGGCAACGCGGAGCCCCAAGCCGGGCTGATCGCAAGCGTGCGCGGCTCGCGCAACTGGGGCGACACCTTCCTGCCCAAATCGAATCCCCCGGCCAGAAGGCTGCTGGTCCTCCACGAGGGCAAGCTGAAGCACGATGAGCGTGTCGCGGCTACATGCCTGCAAGCGCTTGTCGCTCGCGAGCAACCCGTCCTGTGGCTCTCCCGCTCCAAGGAAATGGACTGGTGGCTGGACTGGCACAAGGAAAGGGGGCACATTGACGGGTATGCGGATGCTCCCGAGCTGCCGCAACTCTTCGCGCAGTACGCGCGCGTATGCAAGGGGGCGGTCGTCCCGGACGCGAGGCTGTACTGCGGCGAGTTGCTGGCGCTCAACGTCGCCGCGTGCGAGGACCTCGTCGTCGCGTCCGACGACTTGGCGAAGCGGCTCGGCCTGCCCGTGCGGCACGACCTGCGAGGGAAATTCACCACGTATGCCGAGGGGCTGCGCTGGCTCTGGCAGACGTACAAAGACCGCCTTAACCCGCACCTCTGCGACTTCCGGGCCCCCAAGCTGATCACGCACGGCACGTTTGATTACCCATTTCAGTGGCGCGGCTTGATGTTCTGGGTCACCGGCAAGAAGGAGCAGGCGTTGCCGGGCGCAGACAGCGCGGCAGAGCGACAGGTGATGACGGAGATTCTAGCCCAGATGCCGGTGCTCGGCGTCTGCACGGGGTTCCCGGCGCTCGCGGAAGGCGAGGGGATGGGCGAGCCGCCCGGCGTCGAGTTGCTGAGCCGCTACGGCAAGTCCCTGGTCTGCACCAACCACGTCTCCAACTACTCGTTGCTGAGCGGCGTGTGCGTGGCGAAGCTGGAGCGTCGGCACCAGACCCCGCCGCCCCCGGACTTGCAGCGCGACAAGATATACATCGCGCTCGTGCTGTCTGACGGCGACAACCAGATACTGTGGCCCGCTTTCTTCAAGCAGTACTTCGACCACCCGTCTCTCGGAACGTTCCCCTTGGCGTTCGGGATGGGGCCGGCAATGGGCGAGCTGCAGCCCGGCATCGCGCAGTGGTACTTCGAGCACGCCACGCCGGTCACGGAGTTCATCGCTGACGTTTCCGGAGCCGGGTACATGCAGCCCGATCACTTCGCCGAGGCGTACAGCGATCGCGGCGAGGTCTGGGCCGGCTACCTGGCTTGGACGAAGCGGATTATGGAGCCGCTGGAGCTGCGCAGCATTCGCACCGTGGGCGGCTCCGACGAGAACGTCGCGCGCTACGCCAAGGCCCTGCCGTTCTGCCACTCGATCTTCGCGGACATGGGGCGGTACTCGGGCCGCTCGGGCATTGAGAAACTCACCTACTCGATTGCGGGAGGCATGCCGGTCTTCCGAGCGGCAACGAGCTGGCGTTACGGCAAGGACGGGTTCCTGAGAGAGGTCCGAGAGCAAGTGGGCGCAAAGCGTCCGGCGTTCGTGAATGGCTTTGTCCACTGCTGGACGTTCAAGCCTGAGGACGTCGCGGGCATCTACGAGCGCCGGAATCCCGACATGATCTTTGTCACGCCCAGTCAGTTGGCGGACCTGTACCGCCAAGCCGCGGCGACAAGGTAGAACGAGGACTCGCTTGTGACACCAGCGGGAGATGGAACGCGGGCTGGCTACTGCGTGCCCTGATCCGCCAGTCGCGGGCCGAAGCGCGAGTTCATTTTCCCAGCTTGTACAGCCTCAGCATACTCGGCTCGGGAAGGGGCGGCGGCCGCGGCTGATCGCGATTCGGGCCGAGGGTCTCCCAGCGCAGGAGGTACTGCACGCCCTTCTCGCCGCTTGATCCAAAATCATTGGCCCACTTGACGGTCATACCCGGGAATGAGGACTCCACCTTGCACATCTCCGCGGGCCGCGACGGCGCATGCGCGATGGTGCCGACGGGCTTGAGCGTCTGCTCATCGAGGCGCCATGTGCCGCTGCCATGCTTGCTGTGGGTGTAACTGAGGCCGAGCCCGCCATCCTTCTCGGGTTCCACTGCGCCGACCGTGATCTCGAACTTGATCGAGCCGCCGCCGCTGAAGTCCCAGCGGTAGTCCCAGTCGCTTGTCTGATGGATCTCCCACTTCCCGTCTTCAAGGCGCGCGCAGTATATCTGGGTGAAACCCTTGGCGTCGTACTTGTGGTACGAGATGATGAGGCGGCCCTTCGTATCGAAACCGATCTTGTTGTTGCCGTTGATGATCCCGCCCTTCACCGGCACCGGGTCAACGACCTCCGCACTCGCCAGTGTAATGGGCAACTCCAGTGGCTTGCCGTCGCTGCGTTCCCAATGGACCATGTCCCGGCTCCTGGCGTAGGAGAGGTCATGGTTGCTGGCGCAGTCGCCGCTGTTGCGCCACACCCAGCAGAGATGGTAGTAGCCGTCGTCGCCCCGCACCGGGCCGTGGAAATAGGCGTTCATCTTGCCTTTGCCGTCGGTGAGCGGCTTGTCGAGGAGACGCTTCCACTTCTGTGACTTGGGATCGTAGACATTATAGATCTGGTCGCCGCTGCCGCTTCTTCCATCGCGGTACGTGAAGAGCAACTCGTTCTTCGGTCCGCGCAGGAACTGCGGATAGGTGCAGCGGTCCTCTTTCTCGCCAACCATGGACGCCGCATGAAGGCTGGCGGCATTGAGCGGTTCCTTGGAGCGGAAATAGACGAGCGGAACGCAGTGCATGTTGCCACTGACGTGAATGTAGCCGTCGTCGTCAATGACCATGGTGACGTAGTTGTGGCTGTCCCAGGCAACATGTTGCGGCAGGCGCGTGAGCTGCCATTTCTCGGAATCGAGCGTGCGCGACGCCACAGTCATCTGGCGGTGCGCGTCGTAGAACACCGCGAACTGGTGCTTGTCGCGGGTCATCAGGCAGAACCCGACCGGGTGCCCCGACCAGACGGGGACGATGTCCAGGCACGCTTCGACCCTTCGCGCAGCGACTTCTGCTGCGAGCGCCCAAGAACCAGCGACTGCCGCCATCGAGAGCGACAGAGGTAACACGGTCAGGAATCTCAAGAACCGCCGCATAGCCACGGTGTAGTGCAGCCTCCTGCTCAACGCAAGCAGCTCGGAGGAGTTCGCCAGCGAACGACGGGGAGTCACTGCCAAGCAGCTGACCAGCCTTCGTCCGCACGTGCTCTGCCAGTAATGGCATAGTGCGAGTTCCGCAGTCGACTGCCTGTCTTCGGGAGTCAGAACACGCGCTGTAGGGGCGCGCGCGAAGGCCCGGTGTTTATGCCGGCCGTCAGGGCGTGCCCTGATTGACCTGGCGCGCGGGCGCGGCACCGCTGTGGTTTTGGTCAGGGCGATTGGTTTCGACGGCAGCTTGATCCCGTGGGGGACGGGGTTTGAGGCTGCCAGCCGAGGCGCATGGCGCCATCGCTCGCTACCTTCGTCCAACCGCGTAGAAACCACAGCAATAGCGGGTATAGTCGCGAAGCATCGGCCCAGAGGTAAATCTTCATGTGTGCCTGCTTCTCTTCCCGGACTCTTGCGCTGTTGCTGGCCTCCACCGCATTCGTTCTTGCCGCCGGGGAACCACTCGTCGTAAGCGCACGGATGAAGGCGAACGAACCATGGAAAGAATATCCGACAACAACGGTGGCCTCGTTGGGGGGCTTCGGGGCCCGCACGGCGCCAGCACCGCTCAGTCAGTACGGCGGCGATTCGTCCCACAAGGGCGAGGCCAAGGGTTTCTTCTACACGAAACGGACAGGCGGACGCTGGTGTCTGGTGGACCCCGATGGCTGCCTGTTTATCCACGTTGCGGCCTGCTCTGTTACGCCGTCGCGTGGTTCGAAGGGCGCGGAAGAGGCCTTCGACACCAAGTTCGGCTCAGAAGACAAGTGGGCCCAAGCCACGGCGGAGTTGCTACGGGCAAACGGTTTCAACGGCACGGGGGCATGGAGTGCAGACGGACTGCTACGCAAGACGGCCAGGCCGCTCGTGTACACCCCAATCTGGAATTTCATGAGCGCCTACGGCAAGCAGCGCGGCGGGACGTTCCAGAAGCCCGGGCATACCGGCTACCCGAATGACGCTATCTTCGTCTTCGACCCGGGGTTTGAGACTTTCGCGATGAAGCATGCCGAGAAACTCGCTGCCATCAAGGACGACCCCTGGTTGCTCGGCCACTTCTCGGACAACGAGCTGCCGTTCTACCGCAAGACGCTGGACGGCTTTCTGGCGCTCAAGCCCGACGACCATGGCTACAAGGCCGCTCGCGCGTGGCTGGACGGGCACAAAGGCAAGGACGCAACCGCAAAGGACATCGGCAACGCGGAGCGCGAAGCCTTTCTGGGGTTCGTTATTGATCGCTACTTCGCCATCGTCTCAAAGGCAATCAAGACGCACGACCCCAACCACCTGTTTCTCGGCTCGCGCTTCCATTCGGACGAGAAGAAGATTGAGGCGGCATTCCAGGCCGCGGGCAAATACTGTGACGTGGTGTCGGTGAACCTGTACCACGCGTGGACGCCTGACAGCGAGCAATTGGCGAACTGGGAGCGCTGGTCGGGCAAGCCATTCATGATCACCGAGTTCTACGCCAAGGGCGAGGATTCCGGCATGGCCAACACCACCGGCGCGGGCTGGTTGGTCAAGACGCAGCGCGACCGCGGGCTCTTCTACCAGAATTTTACGCTCGGCCTTCTGCGTTCGGGCGGCTGCGTCGGATGGCATCACTTCAAGTATCAGGACAACGATCCCGAGAATCTCAAGACCGATCCGTCGAACCGCGACTCCAACAAAGGCATTGTCACCAGCCGGTTTGAGGAGTACCCGCCTTTCCTCAAGCTGATGCGTGAACTCAACCTAAACGTGTACGACCTGATGACGTTCGACGATGAACATGCAAGGCATGGCCGGTGATTGACCATACAACTCGGCAGGAAGGAATGTGTGCTGTGAGCGACGAGAGCAATGGCAGGAAGGCCGTCTCTGGCGGCAAGACGCAGGTCTCCATGTTCGAGATGACCAAGCTGGTGGCGAAGCACTTGGGGTAGGCCGATCAGTTGGCCTCCATTATGCCCATCGGCCGTCAGGACCGCACGGCGACGGCTTCGTGTCCCGGCAGTGGATTCCGACTCTTGCCGAGAACCTTATCAATTGGTTTACGGTCGCGCAGTACAACGCGCGTTTTGTCGACCCGAGGACACCTCCGCCAGTGTAAACAAGCGATGTAACGAAGTGTCATCTGAAGTGCCTGGAGCACCGGAGTGGTCATCACCAAGGTTCTCATCGTCACCGCCCTGGTCCTTCGCATCGCGTGCGGCATAACCGTGGTCGCAGCGGAGCCTGCAAAGGAGCCGGTCGATTTCATCAACCCGATGATAGGGGCGAGCACCAATGCCGCCTATGGCGAAGGCAAGACCTTCCCTGGCGCGGCCAGGCCCTTCGGCTTGGTCCAACTCAGTCCCGACACTACCACCGGCGGCGACAACGGGCCGGGCTATTCCTATGAGCACCCCACCATCGAAGGTTTCAGCTTCACCCACATGAGCGGCGTTGGCTGGTACGGCGATCTGGGCAATTTCCAGGTCATGCCCACCACCGGTCCCTTGCAGACCAAGCGCGAGGACAACGCCTCGCCGTTCAGCCATGACGACGAGATCGCTCAGGCCGGCTACTACGCGGTGGGCCTCAAGCGCACCGGCATACGCGCCGAGATGAGCGCCGCACCGCGTGCGGGCATGCTGCGCTTCACCTTCCCGGCGGCCGGCCAGGGACGTCTGCAGATAGACCTGGCACGGCGCATCGGCGAGAACTGCCGCTGGAAGAAGGCCAGCCGGCAGTCGATCACCATGGTGGACGACCGCACCATCGCCGGTTCCATGTTCTGTCCCTACGAGGACGGCGGCTGGGGCCGCGGCGGCGGCAGGTGCACCTACACGCTGCATTTCTACGCCCAGTTCAGCAAGGCGCCCACCGCCTTCGGGATCTGGGACAAGGATGAGGTGTTCAAGGGCAGGAAGTCCCACGAGGGCCGCGACGTGGGCTTCTTCGCCGAATTCGCCACCACCGCGGGCGAGCAGATCATGCTCAAGGCGGGCGTATCCTTCGTCAGCATCGAAGGCGCCAAGGCCAATCTCGCGGACAACCTCGACCATTGGGATTTCGAGCGCCTGCGCCGCGAGGCGCGCGCCGCCTGGGCCACGGCGGTGGAGGGCCTGACCGTGGAGGGCGGCAGCGATGCCCAGAAGGAGGCCTTCTTCACCGCGCTCTACCATGTCATGATCGATCCGCGTGCCGGCGCCGATGTCGATGGCACCTACATCGGCGGCGACGGCAAGCCGCACCGCTCGCCGGATTTCACCTACCGCACGGTATTCAGCGGCTGGGACGTATTCCGCAGCCAGTTCCCGCTGCTTACGGTGATCGCGCCCGGGATCGTCAACGACGAGGTCAATTCCCTGGTCCAGCTCGCCGAACTCAGCGGCCGGGGCACCTTCGGGCGCTGGGACCTGCTCAATTGCGATTCCGGTTGCATGGTGGGCAGCCCGGCAATCTCGGTGGCGGCAGACGCCTATCTTAAGGGCATACGAGGCTTTGATGCCGAAAAGGCCTTCGCCATCGGCAAACGCACCGCGGACCAAGTCGAAGGCAAGCCGGGCTGGTCGCCCAACGATGTGTCCTGGATCCTGGAGAACGCCTATTTCGACCACTGCATGGCGCGTTGGGCCGAGGCCCTCGGCAAGCGTGACGAGGCCCACGATTTCTCGGAGCGGGCGCAGCATTACCGCAACATCTTCGATCCTGGCGTGAACTGGATGCATGCCCGGCGGGCGGACGGCACCTGGACGCCCTGGCAGGGCCGCCACGTCCACGGCCAAGGGTGCGTCGAGAGCAACCCTTTCCAGCAGGGCTGGTTCGTGCCCCACGATGTACAGGGCCTCATCAATCTGCTCGGCCGGGAGCGCTTCCTCGCCGATCTGGAGGAGTTCTTCGCCAAGACGCCGCTCTCGTTCAAGTGGAACGACTACTACAACCATGCCAACGAACCGGTGCACCACGTCCCCTACCTGTTCACCTATGCCGGCGCCCCCTGGTTGACCCAGAAGTGGACGCGCACGGTCATGGATCACGCCTATGGCCCGGGTGTGAAGGGCTTGTGCGGCAACGATGACGTCGGCCAGATGTCGGCGTGGTACGTGCTCAGTGCCTTGGGCCTGCATCCGGTCTCGCCGGTGGACGGTATCTTCCTCATCGGCAGCCCGCTGTTCACCCGTGCCTCAGTCCGCCTCGACCCGAAGTACCACCGCGGCAAGCTCTTCACCGTGGTGGCCAAGGACAACGCTGCTGAGAACATCTATGTGCAGTCGGCGAGCCTGAACGGCGCAGCACTCACCCGCTCTTGGCTCCGCTACGGCGAGATCACCGATGGTGGTACGCTCGAACTGGTCATGGGTGCGCAGCCCAACCAAGCCTGGGGCAGCGCCCGCCAGGATCTACCGCCCTCGCTCAGCGGCGAGTTGGAATACGCCGCGCCCGTGTTGTCACCGGCTTCGGCGAGCATCGCCAAGGACTTCACCGCACGGGTGACGGTGCGTAATCGCGGTCCGGGACCAGCTGTACCATTCATCGTGCTCAGGGAGGGCGAACGCCTGTTCGTCAGCAAAGAGAACGCCGTGCTCGCACCCAACCACGAGAGGACCGAGGAGGTGGCGCTGCGTTTCGATACCGACGGCGCCCATGCCGTCGAGGTGTTCGGCAAACGCTCCGCATCCGTGGATGTGATCGACGATCAGCCGCCACGGCTGGCGCAGGTCGCCCTGGGCGCCAATCGTACGCAAGTGGTGGCCACCTTCTCGGAGCCGCTCGATACGGCTCCGGCGGCGGCACCGGCAAATTACCGCCTCGATGCCGACCAGGTGCCGCGCTCGGTCACCCTGTCGGCGGACGGGCGCACCGTCAGCCTGGCCTTTGCCAACGAGGTGACGGCCGGCACACACATCCTGAAGGTCACAGGCATAGCTGACCGTTCACGCGCAAAGAATGTCCTCGCCTCTGCCGAAAGCGGCTTCTCGCTGGTCGAGGCGGTGGTGACCACGGCCAGGACGGACAAGGATTGGAATGACCTGCCCATGGGCGCGCCCTCCGCCGATGATTACGCCGATGTTCATGCCAAGCATCATGTGAACCTGAGTTCTGTTCCAGGGTTCACCGTACCGCATGGTGGCGAGAGTAACCTGCGCAAGCTCCTCGATGGCGTTGCCGCCGGTTCGGATGACGACACCGGCCGTTGTGTGTGGATGGACGGTCCCGCGCGCATAGTCATGGATCTCGGCTCAGAGGTGCCGGTGGCCGGCGTGCGTGTCTTCTCGTGGCACAAGGGTGACCGTGCACCACAAAAGTACGTCTTCTATGGCTCCGCGGGTGCAACCATGCCCGATGCCACCATGGCCGCGCCCGGCCTCCCCTGGGCTTGCATCGCCGCTGTCGACACCACCAAGCTGGGCCAAGGCGGCAAGCACGCGTCGTCGATCATCGGTGTCGCCGGCAAGGCCATAGGCACCTATCGCTGGCTGCTGTGGATCCTCGAACCTGTGGCCGATGGCGGCAAACAGGGCAGCTTCCTCACCGAAGTGGATGTCACCGTCGTGAAATGACCACTTCGGGTAGCGGCAGGCCAATGCTCGGTGTCGCCTGCAAGGCCTCGGGCTACAACGAGGAAGCGGAGAAGACCGCAAGCTTGGCCGACAGGTCGCTGCCGCGCATAGGAGCCACCATGATGCTCAGGCCTGCACAGGTTGCCGCCGTATCGTTCCTCCTCCTGGCGGCCACCGCGCATGCCGCGGTCTGCTTTGTGGATCCCGCCGGCGCCGACAGGAACCCCGGCACGGAAGATCGGCCCTGGAAGACCATCCAGCGGGCCGCCGACGCCGCAAAGCCGGGCGACCGCGTCATGGTCAGGAAAGGAACCTACACCGAACGCGTCCAGCTCAACGCCTCCGGCAAGCCGGATCTACCCATCACCTTCGAGGCAGCCGGCGAGGTCATTGTCAAAGGCCCGGCGTCGCTCCAGCATTGGGAAGCCATTGTCGACATCCGCAAGAAGACCCACCTCGTCATCAAGGGGTTCCGGGTACAGGACTCCAACTGGTTCGGGATCGGCATCCACAACAGCCAGCACATCCTGGTTCAGAACTGTGCCACCGCCAACACACAGGCTTCCGGCATCTACGCGCGCGACTCCGAACAGATCGTCGTCGAAGGGAACGACGTGAGCATGGCCTGTCTCTACGAAGGCGATAAGGGCGGCTCGCAGGAGTGCATCTCCATCGCCAGCGTGAAGGGCTTCCGCGTCGTGGGTAACAAGGTCCACGACACGACGGGCAAGAAGCACGGCGGCGAGGGCATTGACGCAAAGGAGAGCGCCCAGGATGGCGTCATCGAGTCGAACACCGTCTGGAACCTGCCACGGCTCGGCATCTACGTGGATAGCTGGAACGGCCTCGCCAAGGGCCTCGTTGTACGCAAGAACGTGGTCCACGATTGCTCGTGCGGGATTGCGGTCTCGTCCGAAGACGGCGGCACCGTTCAGGACCTGACGATCGCCAACAACCTCATCTACAACAACCGCGAGCGCGGCATCGTGATCTCCGCGTGGGAGAAGAACGGGCCAAAGCGGAACATCGTGATCGTCAACAACACGGCCGTCGGCAACGGGAGCCGGCAGGCCAACTGGGGCAGCGGCATCGCCATCGAGAAGACCGACGCCACCGGTGTCGTCATACGCAACAACATTTGCAGCCGCAACGTCGGGAATCAGATCCTCGACGAGTCGGGGCATGGCCCGGCCGTTGACCACAACCTTCTCGATGGTGGACGGAAGGGAGCGAACGACACCAAGGGGGAAGCGGCCGTGCGCGGCGATCCGCTCTTTGTGGACGCGGCCAAAGCGGACTTCCACCTGCTGTCCAACAGCCCGGCCATTAACGCGGGAACGGAGAAGCTCGCGCCGACCGATGACTTTGATGGGTTCCCGCGGCCCTACGGCCCGGCCTTCGACATCGGCGCCTACGAAGCCCACCCTGAAGGCGCGAAGCCCGGGGCCGCAAAGCCCAAAGTCACCACGCCCGCGGAGTTCAGGTGAAGGCTGACGGCCGATAGCCGGCGTCCTGATCCCCTGACAGACAGGGCAGTTCACGGCGCCAGAGCGAACGATCTCGGCCGCGGTGGTGTCCCGGGCCGGCTTTGTAGTGCAAACACGGAACTGACCTGTCCCCCATATCGTAGCCGGCATCATCGCGACGCACCTTTCTCCTGTTGTCCGCTGCCACGTGACGAACAGGAGCATATACCGGTCCAACTACCTCCCCTGACAGCCTTCGGAGTCCCGCGCCACACAAACGCGGCACGTATCCCGGACCTGGTCGCTGTCATTGAATTATTGCCTGCTGCGGCCCTGGAGCTAAGGCGTCGCGCGGCTGGTGACCTCTTTTTCCACGCCGGTCGGGTTGGACGGGTCGACATCCACCGGCGGCCAGAGCGCAACACCTTTCTTCTGGGCAGCGGTCTGGCTCCGATCATTGCCGATCCAGCCGATCTCGTTGGAGTTGAGGTCAAGCCACAGCGTAATCCGCCGCCATTCGTCGGGCGTCAGTTCCAGGTCCTTGTGCTGGGGCTGGGTGGTGAGGGCCTTCAGGATGCCCGATGCGCGCGCGCCGAAGCGCGCCGGCGTGGTGCGAGAGCTGCCGACGCCCAGCATGGCCAGCGCTTTGTGTTCGCCGGGGTAGCTGAAGGCCCGGTCATTTCGGGCCAGCGACGCATAGGTCATGTCGGGCGCCTTGGGATTCTTCTGGTGGCACGAGACGCACTTCTTGTCGAAGACGGGTTGCTTGACAAGCTGGATGAAATTGAACGGTATCGCGCCGCTCTCGACTTCCGGCACCAGCTTCGAGGGCGGGCGTTTCAATGCCAGCGGCAGGCCATGCGGCGGCTCGGGTTTCCATTTGTCCTCGTGGCAACCGAGGCAGGACAAATGCTCGCCCGGGTGGACGTAGGTGGCCGATCGCATCGAGTGAACGGCCATCCCTTTTTCGTCCAGGAGTTGGAAATAGATCGCCTTCGCGACCGGCGCTTCGCAATAGACGCTGCCATCCTCCTCCACCGGCACAATCCCCAGCGGCATACGGCCGATCGAATCGGTGGCGAACGAAACTTGTGCGACCGATTCCAGGCTGAACCAGTTATCCATTACTTGCGGAATGACTTGGACGATCCGCATCCACTTGACCCGGATTCCCGGTGGCAACCTGGCCGCTCCGTCCGAGGCATACACATTCATCACGCTGATCACCGCCGGACGATGCTCGGGCAACGATTCGCGCTCGCCCTGCCAGGTCACGACGGGGAGGATCGGGGGCGTACGGCGGGGGCGGAGCGGGAACGGATCCCGCACGCGATACGGCCCAGGGCCCGGATCGTAGATCACGTCCTGGTTTCCGAAGCGGTCCAGCAGATAGAGCCCGGAATTGAAATTGCAGAGGTAGAAATCCTCGTCCAGCGGCCAGGCGGTGCCATAGACGTGGGGAGCGTTGGGCTCCACTTCAGGAAACAGGTACTCCGGGGTGATCCGCTTGAGCTGGGACATCTTGCCATCGTCAGGGATGCGAGGGTCGAGCAGAACCAGGCTACCGGAGAAGCCTTCGTGGTGTCCCACGGCGGTGGCCGTGTACTTCGAGGAGTTCGGGACGGCGCGAAAGGAGATTTCCGCATCGGGCCGTAGCACACGCAGGGCTTTCAATTCTCGCCCTTGTTCATAGGGCAGATGAACGCCAAAGCGGCGAAGGGGTCCGCTATGAAGCGTCGCAGGGCGTCTGGCAGGTATTTGTGCCGGGTACGCTGTCGAATCAGCCCAAGCGTCAGATTACGCAAAGC
>JAPLOD010000040.1 GCA_026692735.1 Planctomycetota bacterium
GGCGTGCGGAACCAGCCGAACTCCGGTTGGCGTTGCTCTTCCGTCACGTTCGCCTCACCTTTCGACCGTCAGCCGCGGACGAACGGTCGTTAGCCAAGCCACTCAAGAAAGGCCTGAGCCAAGTCGCCCGTGAGACGGCCCAGGTAGTCTTCCAGACGACCAGCGTCTATCTCGGCCCATTCGTCGCCGAGGACAAAGGAGGAGCGGTCCAGGCCGGTGTCGCCGAATTCGGAGCTGGCTGAGTCCAGCATGAAATCCTGCGGCGGCCGGTAAAGGTCGGAGGAGGAGATCGGGGCGACCAGTACGCGATTCGCTGGAAGCACTGCCACGACCACGCACGGACGCAAGTCCTGGCAGCGGCGTACCCGCAGCCGGGCAAGGTGGATCTCCAGCGGCGCGGTCATGAGCCCGGCTTGGCGACCTTCGCGGCGGCGCGGCGTTTGAGCTCATGCGCCCACGCGCTCTCATTGGGCAGACGGCTGTCGAACGACTCGAGCTGTTCTTGCGTGTATACGCGGCGCCCCTTGAAGCGATAGGCTGGCGCGGGCTTCTTCTTCCTGGCCTTCGCGGTTGGCATATCTTGCTGTTCCCTCTTACTGTGACTATATCCTCACGCTGCACCTTCCACAACGTCAAAGGCCTGCATCACGCGGGGCGCGGCGCGTGGTCCTATTGTGGCAGGCTCGGTGCCCTGGAAGGGCGGCCGAGGCACGAACGCCCTTAGCAGGGCTTTCAGATCTCGGGCCGCCCCGATCCCAGGGGCTGCCGCCCCTGGCTATTCACGTCTGCCCTTCCAGGGCAGTTGATCTGCTGCCTGTTACAATAGGACTACGCACTGCGCGGGGCGCGGCGGCTGCTTGCGCATGGCGCGCTCAATGGCCCACGTAGGGAAGAGGACCAGGACGACAGTGCTGATCAGCATTGACATGGTCTGGACCACGATGCCGTTGCGAGAGTACAGGAAATCACCGCCGCCGGGGGACACAAACGCCATGCAGAACCCCGCGGCGTTGATCAGAAGGACCACGATCTCGCCAATCGCGCCCCACACGAGCGCGCCCTTGGCGTATGGCTTGAACCCGTACAGTCTCACCAACGCCAGACCCAGAAGCAGGCCCGCAACGCCCGCGCGGGCAAGGTGGAAGGCAATGAACACGGTGAGGCCGAGCAACCCAGCCATCTGCTGTAGACCACCCGTTGTCAACCAGTAGGAGACCGTTACCATCACCAAATCGAATGAACAGAGCACAAGCCCCCACAGTAGGGCGAAGGAAGCGGCGCGCCAACTGCGGCGCGCAATGGCAGGACCGCTGCATAAGAGCACGTTGACCGGGTATGCCACAATCGTCGCCATGAGGAGATCGGCGAGGCGGGGCGCATTGGGGTTGATGACGCGGAAGGCGAAGTTCCAGCCTATCAGAGAGGCTATCCCCGCGAGTACGCCCGACAGCATCCCCGCCGCCAGCGGCGTGCGGAACCAGCCGAACTCCGGTTGGCGTTGCTCTTCCGTCACGTTCGCCTCACCAGGAACCAGAAACCGGAAACCAGAAACCTTCTGTTACGGCTTGTGGCCACCCGTCTCCCGCTGGGGAGGGTCGGGTGGTATCAGGGGCTCAAGCCACGACTGCAGCGTGGGAAGGTCGTCCTGAACAACGCGCCACACCTTGGCCAGCTCCACACGATGGTATTCATGAATGAGGCGGTTACGCATCCCGGCGATCTCGCGCCAGGGAAGCTCGGGATGCAGCGACGTGAACGCTTCAGGCAACCGGCGCACGGCCTCGCCGATCACCGTCAGCTCATAGAGCACTGCCGCCTGAGTCTTCACATCGCGCTCGAAACCGGCTTGGTCAAGGCCTGCAGCGAACTGCCGGGCACGCCGCGCGGCGATGACGATATCGAGAAGCACGGCGGCGTCAGGCTGCATAGATTCTCTGCGCTGTGCTCAGGATGTGCCTGCGACGGATGTAGTTCTCGCTCTCCTCGACCGCCTTCCGGGATACCAGATCGGTCCTCCTCCCCAGAAGTGCAGCCATCTCTTCCTCCATGCGGATCTGGTCCCACATGCTCCAGTCTGCGCCATCCTGAAAAGTCACAAGCATGTCAATGTCGCTGTCAGGCCCGAAATCCTCGCGCAGCACAGAACCGAAAAGACACAGCTCACGCACTCTCCACCTGCGGCAGAAGGCGCCGATGCTGTCCATTGGAAATCCTACGTTACGCTGCTCCATAAGGGGTCCCACACCTGTTCTCTGCCGCAGTCATTGTAGCCGCTAAAGGCTAAAGCCAAGCGCCAATTCCCAGTCTACTCCCGCGAGTATCGCCTCCCCTACGGCTTCAAGTCGAAGCGCAGCACGGACAGCGGCGGCACGTCCATGGTCACCTTGTCGCCGGAGACCTTCTGCGCGGGAAGCTGGCCGATGCAATAGCGGTCGGCGGAGCTGTACTCATAGACGGTCACGTCCTGAGCGGGGACGGCGGCGCCGAGGTTCAGCGTCAGCTTGGCGCCCTTGCCCGCGCGCTTGTTGACGAGGACGAACGTCAGGCGCCCGGTCTTGGAGTCCTTCGCCGCGTGCACGGAGACATCGTGCGGCGCGCCGCACTTGCTCGGGAGGTACCTGTCGCCGAACGCCGTCTGCTGCCCGTCGGGATTGCGGAACATCCTGAACGCGAAGTAATGCGGGCTGTTCACGTTGGGGAAGAGCCACAGGAACGCAAAGTCCAGTCCTTCGCGCGCGAAGACGCCGAGCAGCTCGGCCTGCGCCACGCCGCCCGAGACGTCGCCTTCGCCGCCGAAGTTGTACTCGCCGATCGAAGTCTGCAGGCCGGGACTGCATTCGGCGATCCAGTCCTTCATCAGGGGGATGAGACGGATGATCTTGTTGGTTTCCTTGCCCATCCACGACGGGTCTTTCCATTCGGGGTCCCACATCACGCGCGTTTCCTGCACTCTGCCCTCCATCACTTTCGGGTCGTTCGCTTTGCCGCCCATGTAGATGCCGGTCTGCGGGTAGAAGTGGAAGTCGAGGATGTCCACAAGGCGCTGGCCCGTGGCCTTCTCGTGTTCACTCAGCTTCTTCAGGTACCACTTGGCCAGCGGGACTTTCTCGTGCGCGACGAAGTCCGACGGGTCGTCCCACGTGCACTTGCCCTGGCCGACGAGCTGCGCGTCGAGGCCGGAGTAGAAGTACGCCGTCCAGCCCCACAGCGTCGGGCCAGCGAGCTTGACCTTGGGGTCAATCTTCTTGAAGAGCGTCCCGTACGTCTTCGTGCGCTCCCACAGCTCATCATACGAACAGCCCTTCGGATGCATGCCGCGGTGCGTGCTAGCCCACAGCATGGGTTCGTTGTCGAGCGCCACGAACTTCACGCCGCCCTGGTCGGCCGTGCCGTAGCCCATGTTCTTGGTCATGAACTCCAGCATCTGCGCCTGCTCTTCAGGCGGCATCTCGACGGACGTGTCGTTCGGGTCGGGCTCGATGTCCTTCAGCGCCGGCTTGCCGTTCTTGTCGAGCACCTTGTTGCCGTCGGGGCCTTTGACATACTGCCGCCCGCTGCCGGCGTTCGGATGCGGGTCGGTGGGCTGGGATTTCGCGGCCCACGAATCCTGGTCGGGATATTTCTTGATGTCGAACGCCACGGACGTCCCGTCCTTCGCGACGCGGCCCATGATCGGGATGGTGAGATAGGTCTCGACGCCGGCTTTCTTGTTCTCGCCGTGGAAGGTGCCGAGCCAGTTCTTCTCGGGCGGCGTCTCGACGCCATCGTTGGTGTAGAACCAGTCGGCGCCCTTGTTGGAGAAGCCGTGCTTCCAGTTGAACGGCGTTACGGGATTGCCGCCCGCGCGCATGATTGTCAGGCCGGCTTCCTTGGCCACCGCGCGGTCGCCCATCGAAGCGCCGTAAATGTACGGGCTGATCGGCTTGCCTTCGGCCTTGACGTCAACGTCGGCGGCGATCTGGGCGGCGTCCGCGCCCAGCGGCGCCGGCTGGCGTTCTTCCGGGAGCGTCACCCAGTCGGAATGCGGGCGCGCGAAACGGTTATCGAAGCCGATCTCGTCAATGAAGATGCTGATGTTGCGTTCGAGCGGCGTCCAGGTGTCAATGTCCATCTCCCAGACTTTGCCCAGGTCGAAACCCGGCTCGGTGCCAACCATGATGTCCTTCAGCGGGATGACGACCTCATGCCACTTGCCGTCCATCACGTCGGGGACGTAATCGGCAACGTTCACCTTTTTGGTGGCCTTCTTGTTCGTGGAGCAGTTTATGCCCACGCTGAAGCCGCCGGGCTTCTCGCCCGGGCCTTCCACCTTGGCCCAGAAGGACAGGTTGCGGAACTTGCGGATGTCCGTGCCGGAATCGGGCGGATACCAGCCGTGCCAGTTCCACCCGCACCCGACGTAGCCCGTGCCTTCGCCGTGGAATTCGAGCGCCACTTTGCCTTCGTGCGCGGTCTCGGTCTGCGGCTTGAGGAAGTTCAGCGGCGTGGGCGGCGCGCACCACCCGAGGCCGTG
>JAPLOD010000041.1 GCA_026692735.1 Planctomycetota bacterium
GGAACGCCGCGCGGTGCTGCTGGAACGGCGTGGGGCGGCTCCCGATCATCCTGTGCCGCCGGGCTTTGAGCAGGGGCGCTATCTGAAGTGCCTTGTGCTGCAGGTCGTATGAGCAGATGGCGGATACGGGCCGGCGGTACCACGAACGTCTCGTTCGTGGTTTGACAACTGCATGACGGGGACGATATAGTCACTGCCTGGCGTGGGGGTGTAGCTCAGCTGGGAGAGCGCTGCGTTCGCAATGCAGAGGTCACGGGTTCAATTCCCGTCACCTCCACCACAATAACTCCGAAGGCAAGGCTGGAAGTGCGGCGCTGATACCGGGCCTGCGCTTCCCGCAATTCAGACTGGGTTCCGCATCCTTGGTGTCTGGCTGACGCATGGCTACACTCATTACCCTCGACACGCTGGCCCGCTACCTGGACCGCGACGAGTGGCGTTATGACCTCGACCCCGAGGGTTCGTGCATCCGCACGGGCTTCCGCGGCGACCATGCAACGTATCGGGCGATGGTGCTGTACGACGCCGACAAACAGCGCGTCAGGTTCATCGTCCCGAACTATCTGAACCTCACGAAGATTCCTGACAAGGCGCGCGTGCTGGAACGCCTGATGGAGCTGAACATGCAGTATATCCTGCTGAAGTTCGGCTACGATCCGTCGGACGGCGAGGTGCGCGCGGAGATTGACGTCCCGGTGAACGACTCCGATATCAGCTACGAGGGTTTCCGCCGCTGCCTCTACTGCCTGCTCACCGCAGTGGATGAAGAGTACCCCGAGATGATGCGCTTGATGTGGGGCACCGAGGCCGCAAAGGGAAAACGATCCGACGCGCCCGGCGAGAACAGCACTCGCGGGCGCGCTGATGAGGGCGGCAAGGGCCTGAGGAAGCCGCGCCTCTAGCACTCGTCGCGTCCCTCTGCAGGCCTGGACGAGCCCCATCACCTCAGCGCTTATACCTAATTAACGGCAAAATTAACCGCTTTTGCCTCAAGAAACGTCTCTTTTTCGCCGATTTTCATAGGAGAACTCATTGACTCTCCATAGGGAAAAGTGCATAGTTACGGCCGTTCCCGGGGGGCTGTGCCTGCAGAACAGGCGGGGCTAAGAAGAGGAGGTCGAGTGTTATGGCGAAGCGCAAACCGAGCGCAGCGTTCATGAAGCCGATGCAGCCGGATGAAGCGTTGGCGAAGGTGGTCGGCGACAAACCGTTGCCGCGCACGCAGATCACCAAGAAACTGTGGGCCTACATCCACAAGAATGGCCTGCAGGACAAGAAGGACAGGCGGCAGGTGAACGCGGACGAGGCTCTTGGCGTCGTGTTCAACGGCAAGAAGCAGGTCTCGATGTTCGAGATGACCAAGCTCGTCAACGGCCATCTGGTGAAGTAACAGGACCGTCGCGGTTCCGTCCGCCAGGGCGTGGGCTTGAGTTTGGCTCGGCAGCAAAGGGAACGAGCGTCCCGCTCGTTCCCTTTTCTTTGTCCCTTGGCACGTGGTACCGGTTTTCAGAAGCGGGCCGATGCTTTTCAACTCCTTCACATTCTGGCTCTTCTTCGCGGCTGTCTTCGCTGTCTACTGCTCCCTGAGCCACCGCTGGCAGAACCGCTTCCTGTTGGCCGCCAGCTACTTCTTCTATGCGTGGTGGGATCAGGCGTATCCGTGGTCCGACATCCGCCACTACCGCTTCGTCGGCCTGATGTTCGCCACGTCCGCCCTGGACTACTTCATCGGCGGCCGCATCGCCGCGCTCCAGGACCGTAGCGCGAGGCGCCGCTGGCTCATCCTCAGCCTCGTCTCGAATCTCGGCGTGCTCGGCTTCTTCAAGTACTTCAACTTCTTCGTGGACAGCGCACAGGCCGCCATCACTGCGCTGGGGTTCTCCGTGCCGCCCTGGCACCTCGCCATCATCCTGCCGGTCAGCATCAGCTTCTACACGTTCCAGTCCATGGCCTATACGGTTGACATCTACCGCGACCAGGTCCGGCCCGCGCGCAGCCTGCGTGACTACCTGCTCTTCATCTCCTACTTCCCGCACCTGGTGGCCGGACCGATCAACCGCCCGCAGAGCCTGCTGTCGCAGTGCGAGAACCCCCGCCGCATGACCTGGGACAACTGGACCCAGGGCGCGGCGCTCATCGTCTTCGGCCTGTTCAAGAAGATTGCCGTGGCGGACATGCTGGCGCCTCTGGCCGATCAGGCGTTCTCGCAGCCGGCGCGTTGTTCCGCCGGGACGCTGCTCTTCGGCCTGTACTGTTTTACCTTCCAGATCTACGCCGATTTCTCCGGCTACACGGACATCGCGCGCGGCCTGGCGAAGCTGATGGGCTTCGAGCTGATGCAGAATTTCAACCAGCCCTATTTTGCGGCCAACGTCACTGTCTTCTGGCGGCGCTGGCACATCAGCCTGTCAAGCTGGCTGCGCGACTACCTCTACATTCCCCTGGGCGGCAGCCGGCACGGCGCGGCGAAGACCTACCGCAACCTTTTCCTGACGATGTTCCTCGGCGGACTGTGGCACGGCGCGAACTGGACCTTCGCCATCTGGGGCGCCCTGCATGGCGTCTACCTGGCCGTGCACCGGCTGATGCTCCGCAGCCGCAAGGCGCTCGACGGACCGCCGCAGTCCGGCGCCGGCGCGCACCTCGTCCACCTGCTGAAGATCCTGGCGACGTTCCATCTCGTGGCCTTTGCGTGGATTTTCTTCCGCGCCGGCACCACGGGCGGCGGCAGCGCGGCCACGATCGGCCGCGCCCTGCAGTACGTGGCGGGGCTGTGGCCCTTCGGCGCCGCGCCTGCGAACGCCGTCCGCTTCGATTCGGACGCCGTGGCGCAGGCCGTCGCGGCTGTCGCAGCGCTGCTCATCCTGGTGGACCTCCCGCAGTACCTGAAACGCGACCACTGCGCCGTGCTGCGCTGGCGCTTGCCCTGGCGGGCGGCCGCGTTCGCCGCGTTGTGCTTGTGGCTGATCATGCTTCGCGAGACTGAAAATGTGCGGTTTATCTATTTTCAATTTTGAGTCGTTCGAGGGCTTCCGCCCCCGGCTGCCCGCGACACTCCTCGCGGTCGTGGGCTGCATCGCGGCCCTGGAAGGCGTCATGCGCCTGATCCCCGAAGAGCGGCTGCTGCCGGCCAAGAGCCGCCAGGGGGAGATATTCTTCATGGAACGCGAGGTGCTGCCGCGCTTCACGCAGCCCAGAATCGTGCTGCTGGGGAGTTCGCGCGCGCGGCGGGCGGTGGTGCCGAGACTGCTCGACGAGCGGCTCGGCCTGCCTGCCGACTCCACGCTGAACGTCGGCCTCGCCAGCGGCCGCGTGTTCGAGGCGCTGTATCTCTACGAGCGGAACCGCGCCGTGCTGCGGCAGGCGGAGCTGGTGATCCTGAACGTGGACGAGTGGTATCTCAGCTCCGGCTGGCGTCTGGGGTCGCTGTACGAGATGCACGCGCCGTGGGACGAGCGCTTCGCGTTCTCCGGAAACCTGCGGTCGCGCCTGGTGCTCGACGGCCTCTTCACCATGCGGCTGAAGCTGCGCCTTCTGCCCGCGGCTCTGGCCGGACGGCACAAGAAGGACGTCCTGGCCCTGAAGCTCGACGAGAACAACCAGGTCCTGCCGCCGCCCCGCAAGCCGCTGCCCGCCGACGTGGACCCCCGCGTGTTCCGCGATGATATCGCCACGTTCTACCATCGCTTCGAGATTTCCCCCGTGCTGGCCGGCCACGTGGAGAAGCTGGCGCGCATGGTCAAGGAAGACGGCGGCCGGTTCGTGCTGATGCAGTTGCCGAACCGCGCGGCGTACCAGGTTGAAGTAGGCAAGCTCCACGGTGCCGAGTACCTCCAGCACGTGGCCGCGCTCGACGAACTCGCTCGCAACCTCGATGTGCCGCTCTGCCTCCTCCAACTGCCGTCGGAGTGCGGTCTCACGGACGCCAGCTACGAAGACTACGGGCACATCAACCCGGAGGGGGCCAAGGTGTTCACGGCGGTACTGGGCGACCTGATCAGGCGGGAACACTGGTTGGAGCGGTGAACGGGAGGGCGTGCCTGCCTATCCCATTCGCCAGAGCTTCCTGGCGCCCGCCGCTACCAGCAGCACCGCGAACTGGACCAGCACGATCGCCGCTCCCGGCTGGACGGAACACGCGTACGACGCGTACAGCCCCACTTCGAAGCTCACCAGCCCCACGATCGCCGCCAGCACCATCGCGGGAACCATGCGCGTGCACAGCCGCAGCGCGATCACGCCCGGCAGCACCAGCGAGGAGCTGACCAGCACGATCCCCATCACGCGCGACGCGATCACCACGGTCAGCACCAGCAGCAGCAGGATCAGATGGTGGAGCAGGCCCGTGTTGAGGCCGCTCACCTCCGCCAGCCGCGCATCGAAGGCGTAGAAGAGGATCTCCTTCTGGAAGAGAACCAGCACCGCCAGCACGGTGAGGGTGAGCACCGAGAGCACCGCCACGTCGCTCGGGCCGATGTTCAGCAGATTGCCGAACAGGTACGTGTCCATTGACGTCACATACTGCGGGTCGCGCCGCTGGCGCAGCGCGATGAAGACCGCGCCCAGCGCCATGCTGACCGAGAACGCGATGCCGATGGCGCTGTCTTCGGTGATGTTGCCTCCGTTGGCCTCGCGCGACGCCCTGCCGATGGCGAGCGCCAGCGCCAGGCAGAACGCCAGCGTCAGCAGTTGCACGCCGAGGTCTTCATAGCGCGAGCCGCCGAGCACGAAGAGCGCGACGCCGAGGCCGCCGAACGCCGCGTGCGCCATGCCGTCGCCGATGAAGGCCATGCGCCGCAACACCACCAGCGGCGCCAACGCAGCGCAGCTCACCCCCGCCAGCCCCCCCGCCACGAGCGCGCGCTGCAGCAACGGCGTGCTGGCCACCGCGTCGAAGAACGACAGCTCGCTCACGGCGTCCCTCCGGCCTTGTCGCCGTGCTCATGGCCGCAGTGCGGCCCATGCGCGTGGCCTGCGGGGGCGTCCCCTCCGTGAAAGTCCGCCAGATGGCGCCGATGCTCAATGAAGAACGCATCCAGTTCGCATGCGTAGACTTTCCGCAACACGGCTTCGCTGAGCAGTTCGCTGCGGTCGTGCCAGTGCACGGTGCGGTTCAGGCAGGCCAACTGGTTGGCGTAGTGCGCCAGAGCCGTGACATCGTGCGATGCCATCACCACCGTCAGCTTGTACTGCCGGCGCAAACGGTCCAGCAGCGCGAAGAGGTGCGCCTGTCCGCCGGTGTCCAGGCCGCTGGTCGGTTCGTCCAGCAACAGCACGCGGGGCTGAGCCACCAGCGCGCGGGCGATGGCCAGGCGCTGCTGCTGGCCGCCCGACAGCTTGCCCGCGGCCCGCTCTTCCAGCCCTTCCAGGCCGACCTCACGGATCGCTTCCCGCGCCGCTTCCTTCTCCTTCGGCCCCGGCCACCGCAGCAAGCCCAGGCTGGCGTACGTGCCCATGAGCGTGACGTCCATGACCGTCGCCGGAAACTGCTGGCGCACGCTCGTGTCCTGCGGCACGTAACCCAACAGGCGCCGGTCGCGGCCCAACGCCGGCGCGAACCTGCCCAGCACATGGACCTCGCCGCACGCGGGCTGCATCAGGCCCAGGACCAGCTTCAGCAGCGTGGTCTTGCCGCCGCCGTTGGGCCCGATGAGGCCGAGGAACTCGCCATCGGCAACCTTGAAGTCAACGTGGTCGAGCACCAGAGGGCCGGGACCATAGGCAAAGGACACGCCGCGCAATTCGATGGCGGCAGCCGTCGTGGTGGCGGCCCGAGCTTGCGTGGCGGATGGCGCTTCACTCACGGCTGGCGTCCCCTTTACGGCCTTGGTTGGCGAGGGCCTTCGCCAGAACATCCACATCATGCCGCACGCGTTCCAGGTAGGTCTTGGCCGCGCTGCTGTATTCGCTGTCCAGGGGATCGAGCAGCTCCACGCGCGCGCCCAGTTCCCGCGCCAGAGTCTTGGCCGCCGCTTCACTGGTCAAGGGTTCCTGGAACACAACGCGCTGGCCGATCTCCCGCATCACCCGGAGCGCCGCGCTTACGTCGCGCGTGCTGGGTTCCACGCCGGGGCTGGCCTGGACCACGGCGGCCAGTTTCACGCCCAGGCGGTCCAGCAGGTAGCCGTACGCATTGTGGAAGGTCACGACCTGCGCGCCCGGCGGAAGCGCCCGCGCCCCCGCTTCAATGCCGGCATCCAGCTCCTTGAGCTTCTGAATGTAGGCGGCCGCGCGCTGCTGGTAGGCTTCGCGATGGGGCGGGTCGAGCTTCCCGAGTTCCTCGGCCATGCGCGCCACTACCATCGCCGCCCGCTGCGGGTCAAGCCAATAATGCGGGTCCAGGCCGCCGTGATGGTGTTCCTCAACAAGCTCCACGTCCGCCCCGGCATCTCTGGACGCACCGGCGCCCTGCCCGCGCGGCGCCGCGAGGGGTATCGCCGTCGTGGAGGCAAAGGGGCGCGGGGTGATCCACGTTCCCGTCTCGAAGAACGCCAGCGCGGCGCCCCGCCCCGAGTTCCGCGCCAGCCTCGCGGCCCATTCGTCCAGCCCCAGCCCGACGGCAAACAGCGCCCGCGCCTGCGTCACGCGCGTGGCGTCCCTGATGGTGGGCTCAAAATGGTGGGGGTTGTAGCCGCCGGAAACGAGGCAGTACACTTCCACGTCCGGCCCGCCGATCTCGCGCAGCCAGTCGGCCAGTGGGAATACGGTCGCCACAAGCTGGAGCTTCTGCGGACCTGGCGAAACCGGCGCCGGGCGCAGCAGCCAGAACGAGGCGCACGCCGCAACCGCAAGGCACAAGACGACAGCCACGAACGACCGCACGGTCAGTTTCCCCGGAAGACAGCCACGGAACAGCGAATACGAAGCCGCTCTCCACCTCCGATACTACGGTATAATACCGGGAACACACGGTCAACGGCGTTCCGCTTCGTCATTGCGCTTCCTCTGTCTGTGGAGCGCCGCGCGGATGAAGCCCGGCGTTATATTCGCGCCTCCCGGGTCCTGATTCGCAATGTACTCCATGATAACGAGCACCAGTATGACCAGGCCCGTGATGGGGATAATCTTGAGGGCGCCGGGCATGACGACCGTCAGCGTGCCGCCTGCGCCCAGGAGCAGGCTGACCGTGAGCATCTGCGCCAGCGAATAGCGGGCAAAGAACAGTGCGATAATCGCCGTGCGCAGCAGCAGCGTCGCCACAGCGCCCGCGGACGACAGCAGGAGCAGGCACACCGCTGCAGCCATCGTGCCCCGCGCAGCATACACAAACCACGCCGGGCTGTTGAGCCGCATGGCGCCGGCCAGTGCGAAACCCATGGCAAATGCCATCGCCAGCAGGACCAGCGCCAGGAGCACGCCCCAGAAACACATCGTCATGGCATTGCGCAGCCACGCGCACAGCCGGAACGCCCGCGGGTGCGCGGCGACGAGTGGATTCCTGTTCTGGGGCTCAGGACTGGCCACAACAGGCCTCCGGTAGCCACGTCAGGGAGCGATGTCTTCCAACGCCTTCGATAGCGCTTCGACGAAGAAGTACTCGCCCCACATCACCGATTCGTCCACGCCGAGTTTCTTGTGGACGTGATACACGCCGTGCTTCAGGATGCCTTCCCAGCCCGGCTCGCGGCCAAGGTACTTGTCGGTGGTCAGCGTGGCCATGATGCGGCGGAAGTACTGCCGGTACAGCGCGCGCTTCTCGAACGATGCCGACGCCAGCGACAACCCATACAAGCCGCACGCCGCGATGGCCGCGGCCGAACTGTCCTCAAGCTGCCGCGATTCCATTGGCTGCGCATCGTAGTCCCACGGCGGCACGCCGTGTTCCGGCGTGTGGGCGATGTAGTAGCGCGCGCAGGCTTCGCTTGTCTCGAGGTACGCCGTGTCATGGGTGCAGTTGTAGACGGTGCAGAAGCCGTAGAGCGCCCAGGCCAGGCCGCGCGACCAGCAGGAATCGCCGCGGAAGCCCTGGTGCGTCGTCTGCCGCAGGCATTCGCCGGTGTTCAGGTCGAAGATGGCTTCGTGGGCCGTCGAGCCATCGCCGCGGATGAGGTAGCGCTGGGACGTGCGGCAATGCGCGTCGGCGATGCGGAACAACTCGGCGGCCTCCTTGGCGTTGCCGCGCTCCTTCTGCTTCTGCGCCTCGTAGAAGATGATGCCGACGTTCATCATAATGTCCACGAACAGCGATTCGTCCGCGACGAAGCTGCGCAGGTACTGGCCCTTCTCTTTGAAGCGCAGGCTCATGGTCGTCCCGGCCTGGATGAGAACGTCCTCGATGTGCTGGCGTTCCTGGGTCTTCGAGCCCTGGCGGTCCATGGCGTTGAGCCAGCGCATGTAGGTGCTGCAGAAGATGAAGCCCAGGTCGTGCACGGCGCGGTCGTGCTGGCGGGGTTCGAGCGGCGTGGAGTAGCGAATGGCGTTGTCGAGCCAATACTTGTCGCCGGTGTGTGCGTGGAAGATCCACATCATCCCGGGCAGGAAGCCGTCGCACCAGTGGGTCCATTTCTCGCCCTCGTGCTTCCACCTGCCCTGCACCGTATACATGGGGTAGTAGTCCGGGTGTCTCTCGATGAGCGCCCGGACCTGCGCCTGAGCGAACTCAAAGCCGGACCGGACTTGTCTCTGGCAGGTCGTGCCATCAGCCATCGCGTGGGACCCCCTTTTCAGCCTCTCCTGACGTTCGTGCCGCTTGCCGTGCGGGTGTGGCACGGATTCTACTGCATGAGTGCCACAGCGCCAGGTGTGCGGAATATTCGCCAGGTTTGCGCTTGACCGGCGCACGTTCTCCAGTATCCATATTCCTTCCTAAACGGCGGCAGGCCCTTTCCGGCCGCCACGGGAGAGTTGTAGAGCACCGTCACAAGCGGTGGGCGGTGTTTTTTTGGGGTGCACATGCCGACAATCAACCAGTTGTGCCGCCGCGAGCGGGTGCAGCAGAAGAATAAGTCCAAGAGCCCCGTGCTCGAGGCCAACCCCTTCAAGAAGGGCGTGTGCCTGGCGGTCAAGACCATGACGCCCAAGAAGCCTAACTCGGCCTTGCGCAAGATCGCGCGTGTGCGGCTGAGCAACGGGAAAGAGGTCACGGTCTACATCCCGGGCGAAGGGCACAACCTGCAGGAGCATTCGATCGTGCTGGTGCGTGGCGGCCGCGTGAGAGACCTCCCCGGCGTGCGCTACCACATTGTCCGCGGCGTCTACGACTGCCAGGGCGTCACGGACCGGCGGCAGTCGCGGTCCAAATACGGCGCTAAACAGGCTAAGTAGCGCAACGGAAGCGGGAGCCACAGGAGCGGTTTTTGAGCTATGCCCAGGAAATCAAGATTCGGCCGCAAGCCGCGCGTACCAGAGCCGGAGGTTCCAGCCCTTCCGACTCAGCCAAAGGTCACCGGCCGTGGCCTGAAGCCTGATACCCGGTACAACGACCTGCTGGTCAGCACCTTCATCAACAGCATGATGCGCAAGGGGAAGAAGACCGTCAGCCAGAGGGTCTTCTACGCCGCCATGCAGAAGGTCGGAGAGAAGACCGGCGCCAACGCGCTTGAGGTGTTCAACGCGGCCCTGAACAACGTCAAACCGGTGGTTGAGGTGAAATCGAAGCGCGTCGGCGGCGCGACCTATCAGGTCCCCGTGGAAGTGAACAGGAAGCGGGCGCAGAGCTTGGCCATCCGCTGGATCCTGGAGGCGGCGCGCGGCAAGAAAGGCCGGCCCATGGCCGACCGGCTGGCCGGTGAACTGCTTGACGCCTACAAGAAGGAAGGCGCCGCCATCACCAAGCGCGAGAACACGCACAAGATGGCGGAGGCCAACAAGGCGTTCGCTCACTACGCCTGGTAGCGCGGCTGGAACTGTGGTGCAGCCCTCGCGGCTGCGCGCAGGCTGGAAGCCTGCGCCACAAGCGTTCCAGGTGCGCCACTTGACTGCGCCGGCACGGTGGGTTAAATGATTGCTTAGGCAGCCGGGCTTCGAGGAGGAGCGAAAGGACATGAGCACCGTAAGCCTATAACCTCGGCCTTCCCGTATGCATCGGGCGGGGCCGCGTCCCCGCCTGAGACACAGCAGGCACCAGACGCCCGCCACCCCGCTCAAAGTATTCCCGACACGGATGAAGGTCATGAGGGTTCTTCGCCGGGACAGCCGCCGGCGGTGGATCGTTTCTGTCCGGCTGGAACAAGCGACGCGCCGGTCTTTGCAGGGAAGGGCGGAGCGCGAGGACCATGAGGTCAGACACGCAGATGATCATGCCCAGTCCCGACATGCCGGGCGCTGTGCGCAAGGTAATCAACGCCCACGTTGAGTACCTCCGCAACATCGGTGTGACCGCACACATTGACGCCGGCAAGACCACGGTCTCGGAACGGATACTGTTCTACACCGGCAAACAGCACAAGATGGGCGAGGTGCACGAAGGCACGGCGACGATGGATTACCTGCCCGAGGAGCGCGAACGCGGGATCACCATCACCGCCGCCGCCACTTCGTGCAAGTGGCGCTGCCAGCGCCTCGAGCAGGTCTTCGACATCAACCTCATTGATACTCCCGGCCACGTGGACTTCACGGCCGAAGTCGAACGCTCCCTGCGCGTGCTCGACGGCGACATCGTCGTCTTCGCCGGCGTGGAGGGCGTGGAGGCGCAGTCCGAGACCGTGTGGCTCCAGGCCGACAGATACGGCGTGCCGCGGCTGTGCTTCGTCAACAAGATGGACCGCGTCGGCGCGGACTTCCGGGCCGTCTGCTCCCAGATCGGGACGCGCCTGGGCGCGAAGGGCTATCCGATCCAGATGCCCGTGGGCAAGGAAGACGCTTTTCGCGGCGTGATAGACCTGGTGCATATGTGCCAGTACGAGTTCGACCAGATCACGCTCGGCAAGGAATGGTCACATCATGAGATTGACCCCGAGTACCTCGCCGAGGCCCGGAAACGCCGCGAGGAACTGTTCCATCTCGTCGCCGACGCCGACGACCAGGTCGGCATGCTGCTGCTGGAAGGCAAGGAGCCCACCAACGACCAACTGCGCGACGCGCTGCGCCGCATCACCCTGACGGGGCAGCACTTCCCGATCCTGTGCGGCGCGGCGTACAAGTATATCGGCATTCAGCCCCTTCTCGACGCCGTGGCCTTCTACCTGCCTTCGCCCAACGAAGCCAAGCCGGCGATCGGCATCGTGCCCGCACGGAAGAACGCCAAGGCGTCCCATGGCGCCCCGGCGGCCGCTGCAGAGGCCGAGACCACGGAGATGCGGCTCCCGCTGGAGAGCGAACCGTTCGCCGGACTGGCGTTCAAGATCATCTTCGACGCGCACGGGGACCTGACGTTCGTGCGGGTCTACTCCGGCACACTGCGGACCGGCGCCCGTCTGGCCAATCCGCGGCGCGGCAAACGCGAGAAGGTCGGCCAGCTCTTCCTGATGCACGCCGACGAACGCGAGAGGATCGAGACGGCCGGACCGGGCGACATCGTGGCCGTGGGAGGACTGAAAGACACGTTCACCGGCGACACGCTGTGCGACGAAGAGCACCCCATCACTCTCGAGGCCATGAAGTTCCCGGATACGGTGATCAGCATGGCCATCGAACCCAAGACGAATGCGGAAAAAGAGAAGCTGGCCCAGGCGCTGGTCAAGCTCTCGAAGGAAGACCCGACCTTCACGCACAACTTCAACAACGAGACCGGGCAGCTCATCAGCGCCGGCATGGGCGAGCTGCATCTGGAGATCATCAAGTCGAAGATGCTGCGCGAGCACAACGTGGACGCCAACGTCGGCTCGCCGCGTGTGTCCTACCGGGAGACCATCACCCGGGCGGCCGGCGCGGAAGGGCGGTTCATCCAGCAAACCGGCGGCCACGGCCAGTACGCCGTGGTGCGGCTGCGGATCGAGCGGTTCCCCAACGATGACGAAGACCATATCGTCTTCGAATCGGAGATCACGGGCGGCGCAATACCCAGGGAGTTCATCAGGCCGGTGGAAGCCGGCGTGCGCGCCGCGGCCAAGGGCGGCATCCTCGGCACCGGCTACCCGATGATCAACATCAAGGTGACGCTGTACGACGGCAGGTACCACGAGGTGGATTCGTCGGAGCTGGCCTTCCAGATGGCGGGGACGCTGGGCTTCAAGGAAGCGGCCCGCACGGCCGGGGCGATCCTGCTGGAGCCGATCATGGCGCTGGAGGTGGTGACGCCCGAGGAGTACATGGGCAACATCATCGGCGACCTGAACAGCCGCCGCGCCGAGATCCACGATGTCGGCACCCGCGGACATCTGAAGGTGATCCATGCGCGCGTACCGCTGGCCGAGATGTTCCAGTACGCCACGCACAGCCGCTCGCTGTCCCAGGGACGGGCCACCTACACGATGGAGCCGCACGGGTACCAGGCGGTGCCGCGCCAGAGGTACAAGCAGATTCTGGGGGAGGACTTCGAGGGGTGACGACTGAAACGTGAAATGTGGAACGTGAGACGCCCGGGGTTGCCTTTCACGTCTCATCCTGCACGATGCGGTCCTCGCGTTTTCACGTTTTGCGTCGTCTTCCGCTTGCATTCTGAAGAGCGCTTACTACCCTAATGTCCGCTCCCCCGGGAGCCAGGCGCAGCAGGTTCTTTGATTGTTGGGCGCGGAAGCAGCGGTGTTCGTCGTTCGGCATGGAGAGGAAACAGAAAGGCATGGCTGAGAAGATTCGCATTCGCATGGAGGCATACGACCACGAAGTGCTGGACCAGTCCGCGCTGACAATCGTCGAGCGCGCCAAGGCCACCGGCGCCAAAGTGCACGGGCCCATCCCGTTGCCCACGCGCATCGAGCGGTACACCGTTCTGCGCAGCCCTCACGTTGACAAGAAATCGCGCGAGCAGTTCGAGATTCGCACTCACAAGCGCGTGATTGACATCCTCGATCCCACGACCAAGACCGTCGGGGCGTTGGGCAAACTCAACCTGCCTGTCGGCGTGGACATCAAGATCAAGGCGTACTGACCGTCAGCTCTTGGGCATGAACCAATAGCCAGCAGCCAATAGCCCGTCGCCAACAGCTACTTCTCCAGCAGCCGCGCGCGGTGTTTCTCCACCAGCGCCTTGAATTCGTTCTCGTTGCGGTACACGTCCAGGTCTACGTCCTGGTCTATCCATTCCAGGATCGAGGTCGAGCGGGCGTGCGAGAGCGCGTACTCGAAGTGCTTGTAGAACCCCTCGCGCTGCTGGCTGACCGCGTGGAACCAGGCCTGCATGATGTCGTAGAACTCCACGTCGCCTCTCGGGCGCTCGATCTTCGCGTACAGCTCCAGCCCCTTCTCGCGCTGGCCGTCCAGCACCTGGTAGCCGGCCTCGATCATCTGCAGGTTCCAGCTTTCGGGGTTCAGGCGCCGCGCCGCGGCGATGGTGGCCAGCGCGTCCTTCAGGCGGCCGTCGTTCTTCTGCAGGATGGCCAGGTTGTACAGCAAGCCGTCGTTGTCGGGCTGCAGCGCGACCGCCAGTTCCATGTAGCGCACCGCGCCGCGATAGTCTTTCAGCGCGCGCAGGCAGAAGGCCAATTCCGTCAGGATGCCGAGCTGGCTGGCCTTCGGCGCCCGCGCGAACGCCATCATCAGGAACGCGCGCTCGCGCTGGTGATCGCCCGCGCCGGCGGCGTCGTGTGCCAGGAAGGACAGGGCGCCGACTTCCACGGAGGGCGGCAGGGGGCGCGTCTTCTGGTCGTTGAGCATGCCGATGATCTTGTCCCGCGCTTCGTTGCGGCGGCCGGCGATGTTGGCCACCGTCTCGTAGCGATGCAGGACAGTGTCGGTGCGGTGCGGCCGCAGCTCAAGAGCCTGGTCGAACAGCTTGAGCGCATCCTCCAGACGGCTCTCGCCCGCACGGTGATAGGCCGCCGCCACCAGCAGCTCGGCGTACACGCCGGTGTCGTCGAGCGAACGGCCCCAGCCCAGCTTCTCGATATCCAGCGGCGAAGGCTGCGACCAGCGGCTGAAGTAGTCGCTGTCGCTGAACTCCGCGCCCTTGGCCGTGGTCTCGATGTTGATCCGCGTCTGGCCGTCGTCCCAGCGGGCGAAGGCATGGCGCGGCACCAGCACCATCCTGATGGGCAGATCGAGCGCGTGGCCAGCCAGGACGTAGAGCGTCGTGGTGGCCAGGCAGTTGCCCTGACGGCGCAGGAGGCTGGCGGCCAGGGTTGAGTCGCGCCAGTATTTGTTGGAGAGGTACGAAACGTTGCGGTCGGCAAGGAGCACTTTGTTGAGCGTGACGACCTTTTCGCGCGGCGTGGCGGCGTTGGCCAGAGCGGCGCGAGCCTGGGCCACCAGCTTGTCGAACTCCTGCCGCGTCGCCGTGAGGTCCAGCTCGGGTTCCTGGACCAGGTGGAGCTGCAGGACGCGCTCGAACAGCGCCCCGTCTTTCGTGGGCGCCGCCGCGGCCTGTGGCGGACCGGCAGGCTTCTCCTCGGCGCGGGCGCGCCCTGCCAGGGCACAGGCCAGCACCAGCAGCACGGCAATCCCCGGCAGCGAAAGAACGGGCAACCGGTACTTGAAAGGCGGCTTGCTCATTGTATCAACCTCGACGAAGGCACCGTGATATACTGCGTCCAGCCGCACGGGGGGCAAATGGAAAAGGGAGGGTTCACCATGCGCATGGGTCTGTTACTGTGGATCTGCGCCGGCGCCGTAGCGCTCGGGGCGGAAGAGAACGCTCGGACGTGGAACTTCGACGCCGACAAGCCGGGACGGATCGCGGCAGGTTTCACCGGTGTGACGGGCCAGTGGGAGGTGGTCGCCGACGACAACGCGCCGTCAAAAGGGCAGGTGCTGGCGCAGGTGGCGAAGAGCGAGAAGCCTGCGTTCAACGTGGCGCTCGCGGCCGAACCGAAGCTGAAGGACGTGGACCTCTCGGTGAAGATGAAAGCTGTGGCCGGCGCGATAGACCAGGGCGGCGGCCCCGTCTGGCGGGCAAAGGACGGCCAGAATTACTACGTGGCGCGCTTCAACCCCCTTGAGGACAACTACCGGCTCTACCACGTCGTCAACGGAAAGCGCACGCAGGTGCAGAACGCCGAGGTCAAGCTTGCCGAAGGCTGGCACACGCTGCGTGTGACCATGAAGGGCGACCAGATCGAATGCTTCATTGACGGCCAGAAGCACATTGAGGCCAAGGACACCACATTGCAGGAAGGCGGCGCGATCGGCTTGTGGACGAAGGCCGATGCGCAGACGCGCTTCGACGACCTGACGGTCAGCGGGAAGTAGGCCGGCAGCAACCACGGATGAACACTGATGAACGTCCGCTCGCGCCGGACTGCGTGAGATCGAGGCGCGGGCTCACGTGTTGCACCGCCGTCACTCGTCACAGTGCTCCTTACTTTTTGCCGAAGGACTGTTATGATTGGCGGCGATGCTTCTCCTCCCGCTCCTGCTGGCGCTGTCCGGCTTGGCCACGATCTCGTTCCTGGTCTGGCTGGCGTTCTTCTTTGACCCGCAGCGCTTCTGGGACTTCCAGCCCGTCGGCGATGACACGCCAATCCACGATCCGGAATCCGAAATCCGCGATGAGCACTGGCCGCCTGTGTGCATCATCGTGCCGGCGCGCAACGAGGCCCAGACGCTGCCGCGGACGTTCCCGGCGCTCCTGAACCAGGACTATCCCGGCTCCTGCACGGTGGTCCTCGTGGACGACCGTTCCAGCGACGGCACAGCCGACGCGGCGCGGCCGATCGCAGAGCAGTTCGGGCGAGCGGAACGCCTCCAGGTCATCGCCGGCGCTCCGCTGCCTGAAGGCTGGGTGGGCAAGGTCTGGGCGCTGCAGCAAGGAATTCAAAATGCAAAATGTAAAATGCAAAATGTGGCACAGCCACGGATAGAGAGTGGCCCCCAAGAGCCAGTAGCCAAGGGCCAAGAGCCAGAAGCCAAGGGCCAAGAGCCAGCCTTCTTCCTCCTGACCGACGCCGACATCCTGCACGCGCCAGGATCGTTACGGCGGCTGGTGGCGGAGAGCGTCTCGGGCCAACTGGGCCTGAACTCACGCATGGCGCGGCTGCGCTGCCAGTCCCAGGCCGAACGGCTGCTGATCCCCGCGTTCGTGTTCTTCTTCAATATGCTCTACCCCATGCGGCGCGTGAACAGCTTCGGCGACAAGCGGACCGCCGCGGCCGCCGGCGGCTGCATGCTGCTCTCTCGCGAAGCGCTCGAGAAGATCGGCGGCGGCCTTGACTGCATCCGCGGCGAGATCATTGACGATGTGAACCTCGCGCGGCAGGTGAAACGGGCGGGCTGTGCGCTTGCCTTGAGCTTGAGCCGCAACGACGTCCGCAGCCTGCGGGAGTATCCGCGCCTGAGCAACGTCTGGCGCATGGTGCGGCGCACGGCGTTCACCGAGCTGAAGTATTCGTGGCTGCGCCTGATCGGCGCCCTGCTCGGGCTGGGACTGCTCTTCGTGGTGCCTGTGTTGAGCCTTCTAGGAGGATTGGCGGGGCTGCTTGCGGCCGGCTCCCCCGCGGTGGTTCTCACTGCGCTGTGGGCCACGCTCAAAGGACTGCTGACGCTGGCCCTCATGCGCTGCGTCTACGGCCCAGCGGCTTCTTTTTTCGACCTGCCGCGCCGCTACGCCTATACGCTGCCCCTGGCGGGCGTTCTTTATGGTCTCATGACCCTTGATTCCGCGCTGCGCCACGCGCGGGGCGCCGGCGTGCAGTGGCGCACGGGAAAGGATGAAGGATAGCTGGGAATACCTGGCTACTGGCTACTTCCTGCCGACGGCGCGCTCGAGTTCCTCCCAGGAGATCTCCAGCGCGGCGGGCCGGCCATGAGGACACGTGAAGCTGCTGCCCGCGAACCGGTGGTACTCGGTGACCAGCGCGTTCATCTGCTCCATGGTCAGCCGCTCGCCAGCCTTGATGGCGCCCTTGCAGGCCACAACGTAGACGGCCTTCTCGCGGTAATGCGCACGGGAGGCGGGGCTGCCCGCGCCGGCGGGACCGCCGCCATCTGCGAGCGCGTCCAGGACATCGGGTACCAGTCCGGCGGCCGCGGCGGACTTGAGCACCGCGGGAACGGCGCGCACCACGACGGCGCGCGGTCCGAACGGTTCGACATCGAAGCCAAGCTGCGTCAGCATCTCGGCGGCGGCAGTGTCCGCGCTGAAGACGGCGGCCTGCGACGGGGTCAGCTCCAGCGTCTCGGCGATGAGCAATCCCTGGGAGTCGCCGCGGGCACGGCCTTCGGCGCGCGCCAGCAGGTGCTCGAACAAAATCCGCTCGTGCAACGCGTGCTGGTCGAGCAGCTTTATGCCGGTGTCATCCTCGAGGATGATGTAAGAACCGCCGGCCTGGCCCAGTATGCGGAAGGGCGAGGCCTGGGTCGCGTGACTCGGGCCTCGAGAAGCGACGGGCCTGGGTTGCGCGCTGAGCGGCGGGGGTTGAGGCGGCGGCGCGGCAAACACGGCAGCTTCGTCGGCGACACGGCTGCCGGCAGAGGGCTGCGGCTCCAGCGGCGCGTATCGAGCGGCGGGGGGTGAAGGCCGGGACGCGGGTGCAGTTCCCGCAAACTCAGCGGCGGCTGCGTGTGCCTGCGGGCTCGACGCCTTGGGCCACAGGTCGAAGGTCTGCTGGCTCTGCCGCGGCCTGGAATCCTGTGGCGCCGACGCCGTGCGCTCAGCGGCGGGCGCATTCGCCGCGGGCTCGCCGCTCCGCGGGTCCAGCGCAGCGCCGCCGGCGGTTGCGCAGGCGGTGCGGACGGCGTGGTGCAGGAGCGCGTAGACGAGGCCCGGCAGGCGGAAGCGCACTTCGGCCTTGGTGGGATGGACGTTGATGTCCACGTCTGCGCCCGGCATGTCCAGGAACAACACCGCGATCGGATACCGCCGCGGCGGCAGCAGATGGCGATAGCTTTCCAGGAGGGCGCTGGTGAGCGTCCGGTCTCTGACGGGACGCCCGTTGACGGCGAGGTAGATGCTGGCCCGGCTGGGGCGGCTGATAGCCGGTGGCGACAGCAGCCCGTAGAGACGATAGCCGCGGTAGGTGTCAGGCAGAACCTGAGCGCCCATAGGGCTGGAGGAGGAATCGCCGGGGCCGGCGACGCCCAGTTCCAGGAGTCCCTCGCTGGCCGAACGGCCCAGCACGGCGCGCGCGCGGGATAGGAAGCGCTCCAGCGGCGCGGCGGCGGCACTGGCACAGGCCGCCACGGAGAAGATCTCGTGCCGCCCCTGACGCAGGGTGAAGGACACCTCGGGACGGGTCAGAGCCAGGCGCAGAAGCGCGTCCGTGCAGGCGGCGGCTTCAGTGCCCGGCCCTTTGAGGAACTTGGCGCGAGCGGGCACGTTGAGGAACAGGTCGCGGACTTCCACGGTGGTGCCGTACGCTCCGGCCGCGGGGCGTGCCTGGGGGTGAGCCGGTTCGCCGCCGCTGATCTCGATCCGCCAGGCCGAAGCATCCGCGCGCTTTTCGCCGCCGGCGAGGCGCAGGCAGGACGTGAGCGTGAAGCGCGAGACCGCGGCGATGGAGGGCAGGGCTTCGCCGCGGAAGCCGAGCGTGGTGAGGCTTTCGAGGTCCTCGACGGCGGCGAGTTTGGAGGTGGCGTGCGGCAGAATCGCGAGCGCGAGGTCCTCGCGGCTCATCCCGCAGCCGTCGTCAGTAACGCGCACCAGTTCGCGCCCGCCGCCGGCCAACTCGACGTGGATGGTGCGCGCGCCGGCATCGAGGGCGTTCTCGACCAGTTCCTTGACCACGCTGGCCGGGCGTTCGACAACCTCGCCGGCCGCGATCCGCGATGCGACAGCTTCGGGGAGAACGTGGATGCTGGGATTTTGGATTTCAGATTCTGGATTTTGGATTGAGGCGGCGGGAGCAGAACCGGAAGAGTGCTCGGGATCAGGCATGGGCCGCGTGTCCGCACAGGCGCCTGTGACATACCGTGGGCAACGTATAATCCAAAATCGAAAATCTAAAACCCAAAATCAGAAGACTGCCAGCGCCGCGGGCTGGTCGTCCACAACCTGGAAAATCTGGGTCAGGCCGAGGAGGTCGAAGACCTCGCGCACGTTGGCCGTAGGGTTCATGAGCACGATATTGCCGTTGTGTTCCTGGGCTTCCGAGAGAGTGCCGATGAAGACGCCCGCGCCGGCCGACGAGATGTACTCCACCTGCGCCAGGTCCACCACCAGCTTGTAGTGGCCCTGCTTGAACAAGTCGGCGATGGCCTCTTCCAGTTGCTCGAAGGTATGTGCATCAAGATAGCCGGCCAGACGCATAAGCACCACGCCCTTGTCGGCCAGGACCTCCTTCTCAATCTTGAACTCGTCCGTCACCATCTTGATGTCCGCCTGTTGCCACCCGCCCGTCACCAAACCAAGCGGCGAGTATAGCACGCCGCCCCAGACCCACAAAAGCCCGAATGCTACGACGCGGGCCGGTTCTCCCGGCCGTCGTTCGACGGGGATGTCCTGCTTTTATTCGCCCCGGCCGCCTCGTCAACATATTTTATCAGCCGCAACTCGTTTTGGCTGCCCTGCGTGGACTCGTACTGGACCTCATCCATGATGCGCTTGATCAGGAAAATGCCCAGACCGCCCTTGCGTCCCTCTTGGACGTGTTCCCGCAGGTCCACCCCGGGCGCCCCGCGGGGATCGAACCCCGTTCCTTTGTCCCGGATCGTCACCTCAAAGCGGTCCGGTCTCAGGTTCAGCACCAGGACGATCTCATCGCCGTTCGGGGCTGGGTCGCCGGGGCGGCGTCCATAGGCATGTTCGATGATGTTCGCCACGGCCTCGTCCACGGCCAACGCGATCAGGTTGGCCTTGGTCGGGGGGAACGAGCCGTCAGCCAACACCTCCATCACCACCTTGCGTACCTTGGCGAGGTACTTGGTATCAGAAGGAACGGTCAGTACTTGCTGCGCAGTTCTAGCCATGGTTCCGAGAATTCGAGCTCCTGGGTGCACAACGCCCCGCGCCTGTACGCGCAACGTGCAGGCCTACCGTCAGGCGATCCTGAACGTCACGATCGTTATGTCGTCGTGCTGTTCCGCACCCCCTTGGTGTTCCTCCAAGGCCTTCATCAGCAAACGCACGTATTCCTTGGACGACTGCTCGGAATGCTTCAGGGTGAACGTGTCCAGCGCCTCGTCGCCCCACTCCTCCCGAGCTTCGCTCATGGATTCGACCACGCCGTCCGTGTACAGCACCACGCGGTCGCCCTGGTACAACTGCACCTTCTGCTCCCGGATGGTGCGGTTGAAGACCGGCCCCTTGTCGAAGCCCAGCGCGATCCCGTTCGGCCGGACCTTCTCGATCGTCTTGCTGGCCGCGCGCCAGACCAGCATGGGGTTGTGGCCCGCCGACGCGACCGTCATCTCCTTGGTGCGCACGTTCAGGATCGTGTACATGCAGGTCACGAACATGCCGCGCTTGATGTCCCGCGCCACGTGGAAGTTCGTCTTCGACAGCACGTCCATGGCCGAGCGGTTGTTGACGGCCATCATGCGCAGGATGGTCCGCGTCGTGCCCATGACCATGCTGCCCGGGATGCCTTTGCCCGACACGTCCGCCACGCACAGCGCCAGGTGCTCCAGGTCGCCGACGGGGATGAAGTCGTAGTAGTCGCCGCCGACCTCTTTGGCGGAGTTGTACGCGGTGCAGATGTCAATGCCTGCCATTTGCGGCATCTTCTCGGGCAGCAGCCGCGCGTGGACGGCCTTGGCGGAGTTGAGCTCGCTTTCCATCCGCTCGCGGTCGCGTTCTCTCTCCTGAGCGTCGCGCAGGGAGCGGGTCATGCGGTTGAAGGCCATGGCGAGCAGGCCGATCTCGTCGCTCGTCTGGTTGGGCACGTCGCTCTCGTAGCCCAGGTCGCCTTTGGCGACGATGTTGATGTCCTCCACCAGCGCGTTGATCGGGCGGGTGATCCTCGAGGCCAGCCCCAGAGCCAGGCCCACGCCGGCGCCGACCAGCAGAATGCCAAAGAGGATGAGCTGGTTGCGCAGGCTGTTGACCTGAGCGTCAATCTCGCCGGAGGCCAGGATCAGCATGGCCGTGGAGTACACGCCCTTCTCACCCGTGGCAGCTTTCTGCAGCGGAACCCGGAAATAGAGGCACGGTTCCCCACCGTAGTCGCCCCGGTAGACCAGCACGTCCGAATCTTGCTTGGCCACACTCACCGACAGGCCGACGGGCGGCGGCGCAGTGATGCTGGGCGCCTGGGGATCGCCGCGGACCACGACGCGGTTCGGCGTGTCCACGGGCACGGGCGACGCGAAGATCGCAACGTCCTTGATGCGCCTGTCGCCTTTGAGCATCTGCTCCACGAAGTCCATGTCGCGCTTGTACGCGGGATCGGCGGGCTTGTTCGGATCGCCCGTCAGGCCCTTGTGATACTTTTCCAGAACGTCGTCGAACTGCTGCGGCGGCAGATCCTTGAAACGCGCAACGACGAACTGGCCGTAGCCGCGCAGGGTCAGCGCCTGCTCGTAGCCCGAACGCTTGATCTCGTCCACGAGCTGCGTGGACAGGGAATGCAGGGCCACCATGCCGAACAGCAGCGTGATCGGCAGACTGACCAGCAACGCCAGGATCAGGACCTTGGACGTCAGCGACATGCCGCGGCGTGCCAGCACGCCGATTTGCTCGCCGCCGCGGGCCCTCCGTTCGGGCTCTCGCGCCCCTTCCTCTTCTTCCTCGGCCTCCGGTGGCGGGCCGGCTTGCAGCACGGCCTGCCGCTTGGCGCCGCTGCCGCTTGGCGTGCGCCCGCGTGCCGGCGGCGTGGCCCGACGGGGAGCGGGAGCGGCCTGAGCCTGCTCGATGTCCAGATCTTCGTCGTCGGCTTCCTCGGGCGCCGGAGGTGGAGGCGGGGGCGGGGGAGGGGGCGGGGGAGGCTGCGGTGTGCGCATGGGCACGCGATGCGCCCCCGGTCCCTGACCTGCGCCAGGCCCAGGAACTGGTGCGCCGGGCCGCATTGGCCCTTTAGTCGTGCGACGCGGTAGTGCCACGGTATTCTTCGTCGGCCCTCATGGCGACCTTCCAGCACACTGCTGTTGCCTCCACCCTTCTCCTGCGGGGAAGAACGGCACGCGCGGCCTACTGAAATGGCCTCTGAACCGGCCCTCGGACGTCCCGACCATGCGTATCGTATCATACATGGTGCAGCATTTCCCGCCAACCCCCTTTGCGGGCCTTTTTTCCGGGGGACATGCCTCCACAACCAGCCCGACGCCTGGCAGGCAGTGCCGCTGCGACGCAACGTGTTTGAGAGGAGAAGCGCCGGGGCCAGACGGGAAGATGCCCGTGCGTGGCCCCCGGGCTGTCTTACACGGCCAGCAGGTTCTCGCCCTTCATCTCGGCCGTCTTCTCGATGCCCAGCAGGAACGCGAGCGTGGGCGCCATGTCCGCAAGGCGGCCACGGCGCAGCTTCGTCTTCTGGAAGCGTTCGCTGACGAGGACACACGGGACGGGGTTCAGCGAGTGGGCGGTGTGGGGGCAGTTGTTCGCGTCGTCCCACATGATCTCCGCGTTGCCGTGGTCGGCGGTCACGATGACCTCACCGTTGACGTCCTTGATCGCCGCGACGACCTCACCCACGCACCTGTCCACCGTCTCGACGGCCGCAATCGCCGCCTTCTCGACGCCCGTGTGGCCCACCATATCGCAGTTGGCAAAATTGAGCGCCAGGAAGTCGTACTTCTTCGAGCGGATCGCCTCGGCCGCCTTGCGCGCAACCTCCGGCGCGCTCATCTCCGGTTGCAGGTCGTAGGTCGGCACCTTGGGCGACGGCACCATGATGCGGTCCTCGCCGTCAAACGGCTGCTCCCGCCCGCCGGAGAAGAAGAAGGTCACGTGGGGGTACTTCTCGGTCTCCGCGATGCGGAGCTGCTTGAGGCCCCTGCGGGACACGGCTTCGCCCAGGGTGTTCGTCACGGCCGTGCTCGGGAAGGCGACGGGGGTGTCGAAACCCGCGCGGTAGTCCGTCAGCGTGACCAGGTACACCAGCGGCTTGCGCTGGCGCGTGAAGCCGGTGAAGTCCTCGTCAAGCAGGGCGTGGCACAGCTCGCGCGGACGGTCGCTGCGGTGGTTGAAGGAGAGCACGGCGTCGCCATCCTGGATGGGCGCCAGGGGTTTGCCGGCCGCGTTCACGATCACCGTTGGCTTGATGAACTCGTCCGGCTCGCCGCGCGCATACGCGTTCTGGATGGCCGTCAGCGCGTCGGGGGCGGTGAACTCCCCAATGCTGTCCACGATCGCTTTCCACCCTTTTTCCACCCGCTCCCAGCGCTTGTCGCGGTCCATGGCGAAGTAGCGGCCGCCCACGGTGGCGATGACGCCGGTGTCGTACAGGTCCAGCTTGCGCTGCAGCTCCCCCACCCACTGCTCCGCGGACTTAGGCGCGGTGTCGCGGCCATCGGTGAGCACGTGGAAGGCGACGCGGTCCCGCCGCAGTTCCTGTTTGGCGCACAGGCGCACCAGCGCGAAGTACACTTCGTCCACGGAATGGACCCAGGCCGAGGAGATGAGCCCGAACAGATGCAGGCGCGTACCGTGCTCCTTGACGTGCTTGATGGCCTCCAGGATCACAGAGTTCTCGTAGAACGAGCCGTCGGCGACGGCCTGGACAATCTCCATCAGGTCCTGCCAGACGATGCGCCCGGCGCCGAGGTTCAGGTGTCCCACCTCGCTGTTGCCCATCGTACCCTTGGGCAGGCCGACATCAGTGCCGCACGCGCCCAGCGTCGTGTAAGGGTACTGCGTGCTCAACGCGTCGTAGACGGGGGTTTTGGCCAGCTTGATGGCGTTGTGGGTCGGCTCGGCGCGCACGCCCCATCCGTCCATGACAACCAGCATCACGGGTCCGCGCCGGGCGGGATACTCAGGCATGTGGGTTGAGACTCCTTCCTGTGAGGCACAGGCCGGGCGCCTGCGCCGCCATGGTTCAGCTTAGACTATGCGAAACGGCGACATCCGTCAAAGAGTAGGCGGCTGAGCGAGACGCGACAGAGGGCCACCTCGTCTGCTGATGACCCTCACAGAAGCGTGCGTGAATGACCGGCGGGCTTACTTCTTCTCCTCGGCCTTGGGCGCTTCCTTCTTTTCCTCGGCCTTGGGCGCTTCCTTCTTCTCCTCGGCCTTGGGCGCTTCCTTCTTTTCCTCGGCCTTGGGCGCTTCCTTGTGGCGGCCTTCGCGCCGCCCTTCCCCTTGATGGTCATCTTCGGCGCCTCAGGCTCCACCGGCGCTTGGACGATCTTCAGCCCCGTCTCGCGGATCTTCTCCTTCAGACTGACGAGGCGGTTATCGCTGGTGATCGCGTACACGCGGGCGCCGAGCCCGGGGGTATTCCACGCACTGTTGAAGCCAAGGAACTGCCGGAAGAACTCGTTGTCTGTTTTCCAGAGCACCTTGCCAGTGGCCTTGTCAACGGCCATGACGCCCTTGTACGCGTCCATGTTCCCTTCCCGCTTGATGCCCAGGTACGCGACTTCCGGCCCGGCAGTGACAATGCCGGCCGCGCCCTGTACGTCCCAAGCGTGCGTGAACGATTCCGGCGTTTCGGGCTGGCCTTTCGACGCGCGCGCCGGGCGGACCAGCAGCGCGCGCACAGTGCCGTCGGTGAAGGGCGCGTACACGTAGGGAGTAAGCGACTCATCGGCGAAGATGGCGCCTGTCGCGGTGCAGCCGGCGGGATAGGCCCACTTCTTTTTGAGCGTCAGGCGGTCGAGGCCGTAGAGGTAATCGTCGCGCCCGCCCACATAGACGCTGCTCAACACGCTGTTGGTGACGTTGGCCACCGCGCTGGCCGTGACCGTGGTGCTGGTGCACGCAGCGCCCAACATGTAATAGGGCTCGCGTTCCACGCCCTCGCGTGAGACGGCGTACACGTTGTGGTCATCGGCCGTGTAGTACAGGAAGTTGTCCTTCAAGACGATGTTGTGGGTGATCACGCCCCGCTTTGTGTGGGTCTTGTGCCACGTGTAGAACAGGTCGAACTCCGGCGCCGAGAAATTGTCGGCCTGGAGCTGGTGCTTGACGAAGTACCCCATGCGCCCCCGGACGGTCATGCAGTAGAAACGGCCGTCCCAGCCGCCGGTGTAGACCGTCTCGAGGTTCCTCCAATCCTTGGTGTATTCCTTCGGATATGTCGCCGGGTCAATCACCAGTGGCGCGCAGCTCATGACAAAGTTCGGCAGCAGACGCCAGCGCATGTACCCCGCTTCCCGGTGGATGGCAACGAGGTAGTTGTTGACGTTCACCACCACGTTATTTCGTGATATGCAGGGCGCATAGCGGATCGCGCCGGACAGTTCGCAAACCCACCGTTCCACGCCGTCCGCGCGGCGCACGCAGACCAGCATTTGCTTGTCCGTCTCCAGCAGCACCAGATCGTCGTAGACCCAGCCTTTGGTCAGTTGCCCCAGCTTGCTCTTGTCAACGAAGGGCGAGTACCAGTCGACGTCCAGGGCCATCTCCGGCGGCATCGGCACCGCGCGGGCCTCGACCTCCTTCTCGATCTCCGCGGCGAAGTTGCGGGCCTGCTGCTCCTTCTCCAGGTATTCCTTGGTCGGCGTGAACGCCTCAGCCGGCGTCTTGGGCTCGTCCTTCACCTTCGGTTTCTCTGCCTTGTCCGCGGCACCGCAGGCGGCGCCCCAGACAATTGCCAGGACCGTGGCCAGAACCGTCAGCCTCAGCTTCGTTGCTCGACCGCTCATGCGTATCCCATCCTCCAGGTATCGCGGGCTTGTTCGGAAGATCGCGGGCTATACTACCCGGACTTCCGCTTCCTGTCCACAGCCCCTTAAGCCTGTTTTCGCACCAACGCCGATAGGTCAACCTGCTGCCGCAGTTCGTACGCTCTCATCCGCTCGATCGCCGCCAGGTCGCGGGCTATGGTCTGCGACAGCTTGTAGATGTACGGCTTATGATCCACTCGCGCCCTCAGGTCCCCCACAATGCGTTCCCACGACCCTTCGTACAGTTGGTCTTTCAGATCCAGCAGCACCCGTTCGTATGGCTCCAGCCGCGCGATGAAAACCTCAACCGGCACATCCAAATCCGGATCGCCGCCAGCCTCGCCGGAAGCCACGTCCCCCACAGCCCTTCTCCGTGCATCTAAAGTAAAGATGGGATTGTAGTAGCACGGCCGCAAGTGTCAATTGATGGAAATCTGAATGCGTGCAGCGGACTGCTGGCGTCACCCGTCACTTGACCTTGCACGTGGACAGCCCGCGCTTCTCCAGGTAACGCTGGTGGTATTCCTCCGCCCGGTAGAACTCGGCCGCGGGGACAATCTCCGTCACAATCGGCCGCTTGAGCTTGCCGCTCTTCTCCAGTTTCTTCTTGTAGGCAAGCGCCGCGTTCTGCTGTTCCGGAGTGTGGCAAAACACCGCGGACCTGTATTGCGTGCCGACATCCGGCCCCTGGCGGTTCTCGGTTGTCGGGTCGTGGCTTTCCCAGAACGCCTTCAGGAGATCCTCAAACGATACGACGGCCGGGTCAAACTCGACCTCGACCGCTTCCGCGTGGCCGGTCTTGTCGGTGCAGACGTCCTCGTACGTGGGGTTCTTGAACGACCCACCGGTGTAACCCACCGTCGTGCTCGTCACACCTTTGACTCGCTGGAATGTGGCTTCCACCCCCCAGAAGCATCCCGCCGCGAACGCGGCTTTCTGCCGCTTTCCGGCGCCGGCGGCCTTGTCGTCGGGGGCAAAGACCAGCGAGGCGGAGTTCAAACAGTACCGCAGGCCGGTCGGCTTGGGGCCGTCCTCGAAGACATGGCCCAGGTGGGCGTCGCAGCGCGCGCAGAGTATCTCGGTTCTCCGCATCCCGCCGCTGAGATCCTCCTTCGTCAGGACGTTCTCCTCGGCGATCGGCGCGAAGAAGCTCGGCCACCCGGTGCCCGAATCGAACTTGGCCTGCGCTGAGAACAGCGGCAGGCCGCAGCACACGCAGGAGTAGATTCCCGGCTTCTTGTGATCGTACAACGCGCCGCAGAAGGCGGGCTCCGTGCCCTTCCCGCGCGCGATCTTGTACTGCTCTTCCGTCAAGAGCTTGCGCCATTCCGCGTCTGTCTTGACCACCTTTCTCATAACGGTCACCCCTGGTAAGCGCCCGTTCTCGTCGAGGAGACGAACCCGGACCTCTTCGCCCTCCGGCACGGCCGCAGCCTGGTGCTGCACCGGCGCCGTCGCCTGCTGCGCGCAACCGCAAGACATGACCAGCAAGAGCGGCAGTGTATAACACATTTTCATGCGCGGGATAGCCCGGACTGGCCCAAGTCCTTTTCCGAGTCGGCCGCACCGGCAACGCCGGCGGCTCCGACGCAAGTAGTAAACCACGGCGTTCCGCCAAGGTCAAATCGAGGCACCCGAGCGGCGGGTGCCACGGCAGGGCTTTTCAAAAGTCGCTCGCCGGAGGGAAGAACTGGCGGGGCGGGCCAGGGCTTTTCAATTCTCGCCCTTGTTCATAGGGCAGATGAACGCCAAAGCGGCGAAGGGGTCCGCTATGAAGCGTCGCAGAGCGTCAGGGATATATTTGTGCCGGGTGCGCCGCCGTATCAGCCCAAGCGTCAGATTGCGCAAAGCGGCGAGGTTCTGCGGGGCATGACCGGAGCGCACCCGGCAAGCGTCTTCGCCCATGCTCACGTCGCGAACGTAATGCAGCCGGTTTTCAACCGACCAGTGTTCACGCGCCAGTGCGAGGAGTTGTTGCGCGTTGGCGCGCAGGCGGGTCAAACTGGTAATCGCGAGTACGATTTGGATGGAGGGTTGGCCATTAAGCGTCCGCGTGCGCGTGAGACGGCAGACTTGTTTGGCGCCGGGCCAATTGAGCCACGGTGGAACCTGGGTCAGAGTTTCGATGGTTCGCGTTTCCAAGCGGCCATGGCCCTTATCCTGCGTCGTGGCCGTCTGCTGATCTGCCTGCCGCGCCACTGTGTCCCGAGGGGGAAACAGGCGCATCAAATGCGTCGAGCAGCGCTTGTTTCAAACCCGGTTGGTTATCCTTCACAGTCAGAAAGTAGTCCCCGCCGCCTGCGGTGACCGCTTGCGAGAAATCCTTCTGAGTGAAGGCGGCGTCGCCCGTGACAAGGACGCCCCGCAACGGAATCAGCTTGAGCAGTTTCAGCGCGGCTTTGTGCTCGTTGGTCTTGGTATCCACAGGGAGTTCAAGCACTGCCGTGCCCAGCGTATTCGAGTACGCGGCCAGCAGATGGATGCCGGGAATGTCTCCACGCCGCGACCCGCGCAAGGCCTTGCCGTCGATATGCAGCGTCGGGTTTTGCTGCGCCACCTCAGGATGGTGCGCCTGCAGCCATTCCTGCAAGGTCCTCTCGACTACTGCGGCATCGAGCTCTTTGAAGAGGTAGTGAAACGTGCTGATGCAAGGCGGTTTCTTGTGCGTGAAGCCCATCGCTCGACACAGCTTCCGCCGCCGGCGGCCGAACTGCGCGATGTCAGTCAATGACTTGGCGCCGGCCAGCATGGCCGTGGCCGCCAACGTCAGCATGGCCGCCAAGGAGTGCCGCGTGCCCCGCGGATCTCGCGGATCGGCCAAGCCCATGAAGAGTTCGTACAAGGACGGAACTGCCGCCGCTGAAGCATGTGCGCTCATGATTCTCAACCTCCTTGAGGTTAAGAATCGGCATTTCACCTATGAAAGAAGACGAGAATTGAA
>JAPLOD010000042.1 GCA_026692735.1 Planctomycetota bacterium
CAGATTCCGGCGATCTTCCGCTTTCACTCGAAATGCCCTCCTCGTCGGCTGCTGAACGGCTTGAGATACCATTCAGACGCCTATGAAGACTCGGCATTTCGAGTTTTCTTGTGCTTTCAACGCACTTGTTTGAAGACTAGCCGATCTTCCGCAGTTCAAAGAATAATCGAGCGATTTCGAGGCCGGCTGAGGAGTCGGAGCCACGCAAGTCGTTGCGCATCGGCGCGGCGGAGCGGATTCCGGGAGTCGGCGAAGCCGATGTACGAGTACTGCAAGGCCGCGCGGAACTACCACGTCGCGAAGAGCCTGAGTCTGCACGAGGAGCGAGGCTACGGCTACGATCTCGCGCCGGGACGCTTCCCCTACCATGTCCTCAAGACCATGAGCAGGCCACCATCCTGCCGGAGAGATAGCCCAGGAATCGTCGGTCAGTTGTACGGCGTCGGCGGCGTTACGGGTCGCCAACGTCTCCGTCAAAGGCGTACCAGTCCACGGTCAGCCAGTCGCCGCCGGTGTTCCGGATCGTTACGCGGTGCTTGCCCGCCGGGATGGGGAACGCACAGGTCTGATCGTATTCGCGGGCGGCGCCGTCGTTCTTGCCGTCGCGGTCGGGAAGCTCGACGGTCTTGGCGAGCTGATCGTCCACCAGGCCTTCGAGCCGCGCGCCTTGGGTGGCGACGGCGCGCACATGAACCTGCAAGGCGCCGCCCTGCGGGAGGTTCACCACGAAGGTCGGCGGGTTGCAGAGCTCGGCGTGCAGCCGCCCTTGCAGGAAACCGTTGAGCGCCCAGGCGTCGCGCACCGCGCCGCCCTTCTCGACGACGAACTCGCTTATCTCGGGCCGCTCCCAGCGCTTGGCCGGCACAATCCGCGGCGCCGTCATCGCCAGCGCGGGGACGGCGTCGTAGTCGAGAATGGCGACAGCATACGCATCCAGTTCCGGAATGCTCGCCGTGACGGTCCGGCCCTCGCTCACGACGCGGCCTGGACGCTCGCCCTCCCAATCGGGTGAGACGATGCGGACGGCCCTGGGCGATTGCGCAGTCGGCAGTTGCACCGCAATGCTCTGCCGGCGCGTCGGCTTCCCGTCCGTCACCTGACGGTTGATGGCGTGGAGGAGAAGGGCGGGCGGGTCGTCGCGGCGCCACAGGGCCAGGCTGAGGAGCGGATCGCGCGTCGTGAGCGGCTCGAAGCCCACAAGGCGGGCATTCTGGTACAGCGCCTTGTTGCGCTGGTAGAACGCTGCCTGATGAGCCACCTCGCTGAGCGTGCCATCGCGGGAGGCATCGTTGCCGAACGGCCCGTGCACCGGGAAGGCGAAGAAACCGCCGGCCGCATAGATCTCAGCCCCGCGGACGCGCATCCACAGCCGGCGGTCCGCGGGCGACACCTCCGTCCAGGGGAACCCGCCGAAGCCCCAATCGTGAAAGAGGACCACGGGAACATGGCTGCCGGCCAGCCCCCACCCGGCCCGCACCGTGGCGGCCCATTCCTGAATCTGGCTCTCTGCGAGGTCAACCGCGCCGTCCTTGACGCGCCACGCATCCCAGACGCCCAGCACCTGCAGGTCAACGTAACGGGCGAGGCCGTTGGCGCTGATGAACACCCGACGGTTCTTGGTCCGGCCGTGGGCGCGGATCGCATCCGTGAGCCACTTCCAGGCGCGGTCGTCGCGGTCCTGACGGAAGGCGTGCCAATCGGCGGCGAGCGGGTTCTTCCCACTGTGAGGACTGGACGTGAGGCCGTGCTTGGCCAGGCAGGCGCGGTAGTCGAAGCTCTGCAGCGTGCCATCGGGGCAGACGGTGCGGTCCGCCAGGTCAATCCCCAGCGTGTCGCGCCAGCGTTGGTCGTCCTTGGCCCAGTTTCTCCCGGCGATGTAACGCGTGGCGAGGAACTCACGGAAGTCGCGAATCGAGTGGTCGTCGAAGCCTTCGTTGGGCTGCAGAACCGCCGTGTGCTCGTCCATGAACAGGTAGTCCGCGCCGGCGTCAATCTGCCGCTGGCACCACGAGAGGAGATACTGCCGGTACGCGGGGCTGGAGAGACTGCCGTGACGCACGCCCCGCTCGCCCCACGCGTCCACCAGCTTGCCGTCGGGGCCGCGCGTGGCCATGTCGAGCACCTGCGCCTCGGTGAGGCTGTTTTCGCCGTCATAGAGGGCGCTGCATGTGATGCCGCCGCCAAAGAGCGCGTCGAGAGCGTGCGCCGGCGGAACGAGACGCTCGAGCTTCGTATAGTCCGGCGCGTTGTGCCACTTGAACCAGGCGCGGACGAGCACGTCGGAGCCGGCCTTGCGCGCGAGAGCGAGGCCGTCGTCGGACTCGATGCTCTCGTTCATCGTGTAGACGACGGCGTCGCGGATGTCCTCGACGGGCTTGGCGCGGCGAAGCTCAGCCGGGAAGTCGGGCACGGGCCGCGTCCACTCCGCATTCGGCTCGGGCGCGATCGGACGGAAGTCGCGGATGAGCGTCTCGCCCAGCGCCAGAAGGCGCTCAACCTTGGCCGCCGCGGCATCGTCGTTCGGCGGGAACGGCGCCAGCCACGCCCAGAGGCCCTTAGCCGCGGCGGAGCGCGGCGCCAGGCCCGGGTAGAAGTAGAGGTGCGATGGCGTGTGCCGCTGCAGGAATGACGCAGCCCCCGCCCAGTCTGTACCGTAGCGCATCAACACCACGCCGAGAGCCACTCCGGCACGTTCGCCGCGCGCCAGCAGCGCCGGGCGGCTGGCGCTGAGCCGCTTCGCAGTGTCGCCCTGCTGTCCCCACGGCGAGACGCCCGCGTACGCGTCCTGCGGCCCCAGGGCGGCAATGCGTCCCGTGCGCAGATCGTTGGGCTCCCGCCAGAACGAGTAGGCATCAAAGAGCGCCTCCGGCAGCGCGAGCCGGGGGAGCGGCCAGCAGATGGCTTTCTCGCCGGCGCCGTCTGCTGGCAGCGCGAAGTGGATCAGGATTCCCTCATCCGTGCATAGGAGATGCAGCTTGGCTGCGGCGGGCCGCGTCGCGGAGAGCAGCGTCGTCACGCCGATGACCGCCTTGTCACCAGCGATCTCGTGGCGCTCCTCAGCCAGGCAGCCGGCGGTGGAGTGCACGCCGTCGGCGTCCACCACAGCGAACTCCGCCTCGGTGTGCTCCTGCGTAACCGACTGCCAACGACCGCCCTTGTCGCGCAATTCCAGTCGCAGCCGGAACTCGCCGCGCGCGAGCCGCAGCCGATAGCCGGCGGTTTCCGCTTCCGCGGCGGCAGTGCCGGCTGCTCGGCCCGCGGCACTCGTGACGACCAGGTCGCCCCGCTCAACGCTGACGGCAACTGCGGCGCTGCTGGTTGGCATCGCAGCCAGCGCACATGCAATCACGAGGCACATAACGGTGGCGTGCTTCATGGGGGAGATAGCCTCCATGGTCGGTCTACTCCGCTGCCTTTGCGCAACGGAAGCCCAGAAAGGGATGCGTGAAATCCGGCAGCGGCCGGAAACGGTAGGTCGCATGACTGATCTCTGGCTCGCCGCTGAAACTCCCGCCGCGCGCCACGCGGCGTTCCGTGGACTGCGGATCTTCCCGGCCGTCCGTCGGGACGTAAGGATAGGGCTTGAAGACACTACTGGTCCACTCCCAGGCATTGCCGGACATGTCCAGACACCCGTAGGGCGAAGCGCCTTGCGGGAAACTGCCTACCGCGGCCTGGCTCTCAGAACCGTGGCGGGCCTTCTTGTCATTCCACTCATTGCCCCACGGGTACTTCCGGGAATCAGTGCCCCGCGCTGCTTTTTCCCATTCCGCTTCAGTCGGCAGCCGCTTGCCCGCCCACTTGGCGTAAGCATTCGCGCCATACCAAGACACGTTAACCATCGGGAAGCTGGCTTTGCCCGCCTTCGGCCGCCATTCGCCATTGGCTTGCTCCAAACGCAGATGCTCGTTAGTGGCGACGTACTCATGCCCTGCTTCGTCCTTCGTCAGTTTCACCGCGTTAAGGAAAGCGGCATATTGCGCGTTCGTGACTTCACATTTATCAATATAGAAGGCCGGCAACGTCACTTCGTGAATGGGTTTCTCCGCGGCGTCTTCATCGAGCGCTTTGCCGGAACTGCCCATGGCGAACTTGCCTTCCGGCACCAGCACCATGCCGTCCGGGGCGGTCTTCTCCGCGCTGTGCAGCACGGTCGTGCCGGCCCACAGCAGCAGGGCCAATGCCGCCAGGAAACCTTCTCGTGTGACCATGTCATGCTCCTTACTGCGCCAGCTCGATGAAACCGGCCTTCTCGACTTCCCATGACCGGCCTTCGGTGCCTTGCCACATCAGCCACTGGTCGCCAGCGGTCTTGCGAGCGGTCAGGTTGAACTCGAGCTTCGTGTGCTTGGCAGGATCAATGCCGAGCCCCGCCCAAGGTATCTTCCATTCCGCGGTCCAGTGCTTGTTGTCCACGATCTTCGCCGTGTAGACAACGCCTTGGCCGGCCTGCTTGGCCAGTGCGGCGGGCGCTCCTGCTTCCTCGCTGCTTTCACAATGGCTGTTTGTGTAACCGCGCAGGACAATGATCGGGGCGTCTTTCCCGGCGGCGGGATTGCGGAGCGCTACCTCCACCGCGTCGTCTTGACCCCACGTGTTGCCCTTGCTCAGCGGTGGCTGGGCTTCGACTTCGTTCAGAATGCGGATGTAGAGGCACTGGGCATCGGAAGCCAACAACGCCTGGCTGCGCGGCACAATGAGATTATTCAGGGGGTCCTTCATCATCACCAGCACATTGCCCTGTTGGCTGCTGGGACCCTCCCCAGGCTTGCCCGTCCAGTCGGTAGCAGGGATGGCGCCGCCTTCCGCACGCTGGACTTTGAATACCGGCCGGGCGCTCTTGCTGCTTTTTGCCGGGGCCGCGGCAGGCGCGGGCGCCCCCTCCATTGGCCGCACAGTGTGCTGGACCGGCCAGGAAGCCCGCCGGGGATCCTCGTACAGACCTATTTTCTCGAGGGGCAGGCGTTTGAACCCCAGTTTGTAAGCGGGCGAATCGTCCCGCAGTTGAAACTTCTCGTGAGCCGCGTCCTCAAAGAGCGGATCCACCTGCACCAGGTTGTCCTGCATGATCACGCCGGGTTTGGCCTTGCCTTCGATGCTGGTGTCCCATTTGCCACCCCAGCAGATGTTTCGCAGCACCTGGTTATTCCTGGGGGCCATGGGGTCTTCATCCAGAATGTTGGCGAGCTTCGGGTAACGCGATGCCCACGGTTCGCTCTGATAAGGCAGACTCTTCAAACTCCTCACCAGGCCGTCGCGACCGCTTTGTGCCCAGCCCAAGCCGCGCGCGTCAATATGCAGAGCTGGATTGCAGTCCACAAAAATGTTGTTCTCAATCGTGCAGTCCCGGCCGCCCCCAATGAACGCGGGCCGGCTGGTCTTGTAGAACAGGTTGCCGTAGAGCGTGGCCGAACTCATCTGGTCGTCCAGGTAGATGCCATTGCAGCCGCGGCCCTGGAAGCCGCAAAGATGGTGCAGGTAATTGTAGCGCAACGCATTGCCCCTGAAGGTCCAGTCGCGGCCGGTGTAAATCGCGCCGGCGTCGTTGGACTCGTAACAGACGCTGTGGATCTCGTTGTACTCGATCACATGGTCGTTTCCGCCGAAGCCCATGGCCATGTGGGGCGCGTTGTGGATCAAGTTGTGGGACGCTCGAATGCCCACGCCGTTGATCATGATGGCAGGCTTGTAAATCCGGTTGACGCGGCTGTAGTGGTGAATGTGATTGTTGTCGGCCAGATGCTCGGCCGGGGTCAGTGTCTTGCGGTCGCCGCCGGCAAGGGAAATGCCGCCGTCGCCGGTGGCGTAGATGTCGCAGCCGCGGACAGTGTGTTTGGTCCCGCCGTTGATGATGACCGCCCAGCCGCCGTCATTGCGGATCGTACAACCTTCAACCTGGTTGCCGGTCCCTTGCGAGATGTTCAGCGCATTGCCGCGCGACCCTTCGAGGATCATGCCGGCCAGAGTGACGTGCGAAACGTCCTTCATGTTCACCAACACAGGCAACACTGAAACCATGACTTTGCATTCCGCGAGCGGCGCGGGCGGCCAGAAATACAGAATGCCTTTCTCATGGTCCAGATACCATTCCCCGGGCAGATCCAGTTCCGGCAGCAGGTTCAGAGCGTAGTACCATTGGTTCTTGCGGTAACCATACGAATGCAAGGGCAGCGCCAGCGTGATGATTCGTTTCTCGGTATCAATGGACTCGATTACCTGCCGCTGATTGGCCCAGTCCCAGAACCAGTAGCCGTCGAGAACAATGTTCTTTTCATTCACCCAGCGTTTGGGCCGATCGCCTTCGTAGACGAAGATGCCCAATTTGTCGCCCGGAACGCCATGAATGCGGTGCGGTGCGCCGCCTACCACGTCCACAATCTTGGCGAAGCCGGTGTTGGGCCAACGGGCCAGCGTCATGGGCTGGTCCTGGAAGAACACTTCCAGCCCGGCGTCTGAGGACCCCCAGGTGTGCCCGGCTTTCATCTCACCCAAGTCCGTCACGCCGTGTGCCCGCAGGTCGGCCTGCAAGACATGATCGCGCGCGCCTGCGTCAATGCGCGCCACTACAGCAGGGTCGGTCACCGGAGCAAAACCAGTGATCACCCGGCCGCCGCAAATCCGCACTTCGTCGCCCTTCCTGGCCTGATAACGGACGGGGGCGGTGGCAGTACCGGAATCCTCTTTGGCCAGTTCAAAGGGATGGGCCAGCTCATACGTTCCCGCTCCTATCTCGACCGTGACGCCTTCTTCGGCCAGAGCGCCATTCTGGCGCAGTTTGCGGATGGCACTGCGCGCGCCCTCTAGCGTGGCCAAGGGTCCGTCATTGTTGCCGTCATTGGGTTTTGGAAGCGTGCCGGACCAGGCATCGTTGCCGTTGGAGGCAACGTACAAGGCCTTGCTTTTGGGTCGCGCGGCAGTTGGCTCCTCCGCGGCAAGGAATGGGTGCGCAGCCACGAAGACGGCACAAAACGTTAGAACGATGAGTCCTGCATGTTCGGCGCGGTGCCGCGGCATGAGTCACTCCCTCCAATACAGGCGGCCAAGGGTATCTACACCACTGTCTCACGACCAAGTGAGGTTCTCATGTCTCCAAGTCACTTCACCGGATAGTACGGCGGCAGGTCGCAGGGCTCTTCCTTCCAACCTCGTTCCGCGCCAAAGTAGACGTAGATATCCTTCCAGTGGTCCCAATTTTCGATGCTTCTGCCGGGGTGCTGTTCCAGGAGGCGGTTGGTCGGCACCCAGGCCAGGCAGGCGTAGCAGGTGAAACTACGCTCGTCTATCTTGGTCCAGCCGTACTCAGGATACTTCCGCAGAAGATAGGGGAAGTCCTTCTTTGTGATAACCTGGCGGCGCGGCCCCAGGATCACCTGGAGGCCTTCGCCTTGGTGCGTGAACCATTGCCGCGCGGCCTCGTACGCGCTGACCGGCTGGCCTGCGATGGCCACGCAGCCGCCATAGGTGGGCTCGAAGCAGATCCACCGCCTCTGCTCCTTCGACCAGACCTCCACAATGTTGTGGTTGCTGAGGCGATAGCTCTCCTCCGCGCGGCGGACGCTGATCGGCCGCGCGACCCAGCCCAGTGCCGTCGCGGCCGCGCAGTATACAATCGCATAGTGCGCACAGTAGAACGTATGGCCTGCCGCGCTGGCCTTGAGGACCTCCAGGGCGTTCTCGGTCTGGAGTGTCGGCCGTCCGAACATGTAGAACTGTGCATAGGCCCACTCCGCGAGACGCAGCAGTTTGTCCATCTCGCTGCCGCTGCTGGCCAGCGAATCGAGCCCGTACGCTTTCCGGAACTGCGCAAGCTTCTCACACTGTGGATCTTCGAAACAAAAGCGGTCCACGAATTGCTTCTGAGAGCACGTCAAACCAGTCGCCATGCGGCCTCCTTACGCTCTCCTTCTCACGAACACGCGGCCGAGCTCGAGCGCATACGGCGGCAGCCAGCCGGGGATATTGCTCAGCGGCAGGACGCTGTCGTCGAGCCGGACGCCGAGCGCGTCCCGCATGAAGGCGCGCCGAGCGAGGACGCGGCGCCACAGTGCCGGATAAGCACGCTCGAGCGTGGCCCGCAATGGCTCGTCCGCGAGCACCACGCCGTCCTCGGCGTTACAGCAGCAGAAGGGCCCCTTCGAGACCGGGATGATATCCATCTGGAGCGCCATGCCCGAACCCAGGGCGATGGTGCTGTCCGCGGCAAAAGGCGAGTGGACCCATTCGTCGAGGTGAATGTAGTGCCCGGGGTTGACAGCGAAGTCGTAGAGCGCGCGCCTGCGCGCTCGCGCCACGGCGTGGAAGATATCCCCAGCCTGCGCACCGACTCTCAGGTGTTCGTACCAAGTGGCGACAACGTCGAAGTAGTTGGCGGCAAGACGAGGGTAGAACTCGCGTGTTTCCTGTGGCAAGTCCGCGGCGCTTCGCGCCACGACGCCGGCGCGGCATGTGAGCGAGCCGACGACGCCCAACGCGGTCGTGAAGGCCCCGCCCAACCGCGCACGGTTCGCCGACGGGCTCGCCAGTCCGCGTTTGGCCTTCTCACCGAAGCTGACCATGCGATGGCAACTGAGCTGCAGGCCACGGCTGTCCAGATATTTCTCGAGAGCATCCTCCCGGACCCCTTCACGCAGGTGGCGCAAGAGGGCCAGAACACCGGCGGAGCTCACGCCGGCAGCATACTCGAACTGTGCTATCTGTTCGGGTTCGTTCGTCACCCGCAGACCGTCCCGCGGGTTCATAAAAATGCCCGCGGCGTTGACGACCCGCTGCGGAGCGTCGCTGAGTTCGCGCAGCACATCCGCCAGGTACGCGGGCACGTCGAGTGCGCGAGTTGGAAGCAGGCTGCCATCGAAGTATTTCCAGCCGACGGCGCCCACGCGCGTGCCGCGGCCAATGCCGAAGGCGCGCAGAATCTTTTTCAACGGCCTCGAGCTGCCGCGGGGCTGGCCAAGCAGGCTGAACTCCTGGAACAATTCGACTTCCAAACCCAGCGCCCGCACGTCGGGCAGGTAGCCCTGGCATTCGTTGCCGACGAGCAGCTTGCGCCGGCCGTCCGCGCTCATCAACAACACTGCTTCCTCGAAGCGCGGATCGAAGCCTGTCAGGTACGCGAGGTTGGCGCAGTGTTCGCGGTCGGCATAGACGGCCAGGGCCTCCAGCCGGCGTTGTCGCATGCAGGCCTGGACCCGTTCCATGCGGGCACACAGCACTGCTGGTGGGAGCGGCGGACATTCCCTTTCGCTTCCGAAATCGGGAAGGGCCACGCTGGCCACAGTTGTGGTGATCTTCATGTTCCCCCCGGTTGTGCGCCGTGCAATCGCAATGACGGTCGCTTCTGAGCTTGCCCGTGCACCTTCACATCATTTCCTGCAGCTCGATCTTTGCGCATTCTAAGCAACGCCTTTCTGCTCACAAGCCTGTTCCCATAGCATCGCGGCGTGGCCGGTGCGCGTCCGGTCCTTGTGACGCTGGACGCCGCCATAGGTTTTCTCACAATGGCACCGCATCCGGAGTTCGAGGCTGGGGAGGCCATCTCGCCGGACATCGCGGCGCTTTACTAAGCGTCCTCACCGAGGCTGCTCGCGAGCCGCCTGCCAGCTTCGGATGCCTGGCCCAGCAAGCCAGCTCGCGCCTGCACCGCCGTGGGCCCACCCAGGTCCGCGGCGCAGAAGGTCTCGGCAGGCTGGAAGTCGCCGAACCACCCCAGATAGCCGGCCAGGACGCGCGCGTGTTTCGCGTAGTCCTCGCGCTCCTTGTCCTCGTAGGTGATGAGGACCAGGCCCGCGCGCCGGCCAGAGAGCTTCCTGACGCTGAAGGGCCTCAGCCGGTCGAAGAACAGCTTCATCTGGCCACACACGCCGTCGTAGTAGATCGGCGCGGCCAAAACCCAAAGGCTGGACTCGCGAAGTTGTTGGTGAACGGCGGTGAGATCGTCCTTGAGCACACACGCACCCGTGGTCTGGCAAGCGTCGCAGCCCTGGCAGCCGCGGTAG
>JAPLOD010000043.1 GCA_026692735.1 Planctomycetota bacterium
GTCGGAGATTGAGCCGGCAAGACACCCCCTGGCAACATCTTCCGTCGGCGGTAACTGCCGCCAGTAGGGCTCGCCGATGAGGATGATCCCTCCGGGGCGGAGGCTCTGCGCCAGAAGCTCGATGGTGCCGACGACTCCCCCGCCGATCCAAGTGGCCCCGACACAGGCTGCCACACCGACCTTCTCGTCAGAGACGAAGCCGGCAGCATCGCCATGGATGAACTTGACTTGATCGGCGACACCGAGTTTTTCAGCGCGGAGATTCGCTTGCTCAGTGAACAACTGGCTCATGTCGATGCCGGTGCCGATGATTCCGAAATCGCGTGCCCAGGTGCACAGCATCTCGCCCGAACCGCTGCCGAGGTCGAGCACGCGGGTCCCCGGTTCCAGGCGCAGCGCCGCGCCGAGAGTGGCGAGCTTTTCGGGTGTGAACGGGTTATGGATGCGGTGAGCACTTTCGGTGATGTTGAAGATCCGTGGAATATCCAATTCAGGAAATCTCCGATGCCTTGTCTCCGTTTGCGACGGTAGGATTCGTTCGCATGGTGTCGGTAGTTCGAAACGGTTGCTTTCGGGCTGCGGTCGTGACGCGGTCGTTAACCCGGAGAGGCTTGTAAACCAGAGAATTCGAGAGTTCGGGCGCGGTTCTTTGGGGTGCGGTCGCAACCATGATGGTTGCCTTCGCGCCCCAAACTCTCGGACTCGAACCGGAGAATTTCACCCGTCGGACCTCCGCTCGCCTAACCCTTTGCCGCTCGCGCCTTATGAGAAAGCCCCGGTCGCTCTCGCTCCCAGAGCTCTCCGTAAACCCTCGGGGCACCGTAGTGCCCCGTATTTTTAATGGCTCCCCGACCTGGATTCGAACCAGGAACCCTGTGATTAACAGTCACATGCTCTACCGTTGAGCTATCGGGGAGTGGGTGACAACTCTTCTTCAATTGTGAGCAGGCACGGCACTTCCTGCTCGCACGCCAGCCTTTTACGGGATTCCCAGCGGATGTCAAGGCGGGACGGGCAAAGGGCGTAACCGCTCAGTCCTGGATCGGCGCGCCCCGGGTGCCCCCTCTCCCGGCGCGCTTTTCAGCGCGCCACCCTCTCCCTCACGGGGGAGAGGCTAAACGGTTACCCGAACGGCGGCGGGCTTTCGTCGCGACAAAGCTGTTGCACCCGTCACACACCCGCTACAATCCTCATCCCGGGAACTGAGGCTTTCGCACGTGGCCGGCGAGATGACGACCCGCACCAGCATGCTCCGCTCCGACAGCGACCTTGTCGCCGCGGTGCTGCGCGGCGCGCACGAGCGCTACAGCGAGCTGGTGCGCCGCTACAAGAGCCTGGTCACGACCTATTGCTACAGCCGGGTGGCTCAGCGCGAAACGTCCGAAGACCTGGCGCAGGAGACATTCGTGCGGGGGTTCCAGTCGCTGGCGAACCTGAAGAACCCGTCGGCGTTCTCCGGCTGGCTGCTGTCCATCGCGCATAACGTCTGCATTGACTACCTGCGCAACAAGTCCCGCACGGTGCCGCTGGAAGTCCACAGCGTGAAGGACAGCCAGGGCGAGATCATCCTGGAGAACACGAAGGATCAGGGCGCCATGGAACAGATGGCGCACGAGGAAATGCGGGAACGCATTCTGAGGGCGATCAACAGCCTGGGCGAGGAATACCGCGTGACGCTCGTGCTGCGCCACGTCAACGGCTTGAGCTGCGAGGAGATCGCCGAAACTCTGAATGTGTCCCTCGGCACGGTGACCAGCCGCTTGAGCCGCGCGCACAGGCTGCTGCGCGAGAAGCTGGCCAGGTTCGTGGAGCCGGACAGGTAACGCGATCTGGCAGATCGCGGCACAGTGAGGGCAGGGCGCTATGGGTGAGCCTGCAGAACAGAACGAAGACCTGGACGTGCTGGTTGACGAGTACCTCGACGGCCGCATGCCGCCCGCCGAGAAGGCTCGGTTTGAGGAGCGTGTCGCCCGCGATCCGGCGCTCCAGCACAGGCTCAACTCCGCCACGCGTTCGGTGGAAATGGTGCAGCAGGCCCTGGGGTGGGTCACGCCGGGGGAGGACTTCGAAGAGCGCGTCAACACGAAGATCGTCAGCATCACGCAGAGCGGGCAGAACCTGCCGCCCTATATGGGAGCGAGCGGGCGCAGCTTGACCAGCGAGGATCCCGACGCGAAGCTGCTTGGCGATCCGGAGGCGGCCCGCGAGAGGCGGCGGCTCATTATCATAGCCATCGTGGCCGCGGTGCTCTTCGCCCTGGCGGCCTGCGCGATTGGTTATTCGATTGCCCAAGGCATCCAGAAGCCCGCGCCTGAGAGCTCGAAGAAGGCTGGCGGCGAGCGGTGAGAGCTAGCGGACCCGAAGAGCCGCGCGCGACCTCGCTTTTCCTCCCGCGCTGTTCCATCGCAGAAACCGCGGGGTGCACGCCAGCGGACTCGTCGCCTTCGCTCCGCCATGACGCGCTTGTTGCGTGCGGGCTGGCGGCGCTACGACGGCGGGGAGTTCAACAAGGGACGCTGCGCCGCCGCCACTGCAATTCGCCGCCCACCGCCGTGCAAATCAGGCCCTGACTGCTGCACAATGTGCAGTTCCGGACAGGGATGCGGGCGCGGCGGGGCGCGGAGGGCGTGGCGTTCCCCTGTCAGTATGACCCGCCAGCGCGCCGAAAAGGGAGTCGAACTGATGGGGTGGTGCCGAAGACACGACTGGACCACTGCCCCTCAAGTGCCGTGCGGGTAATGGCTTACATCCTGGTGTCAACTATCTGGCGCTGGCGTATAGTTTGCTAATTTGCGCTATGGGCGCCGTGCCTTTGGGGGCGGGTGCGGTTGAGCAAGGAGAAGACCTGTGGGCAAAATAATTGGAATTGACCTCGGAACCACAAACAGCGTTGTGGCGATCCACGAGGGCAAGGAGACGAAGGTTATCGTCAATGCCGAGGGGTCGCGGCTGACGCCATCGGTAGTGGCTTTCACCGACGACGGCCGCCTGGTCGGTCGCGCGGCCAAGAGCCAGGCCGTGACGAACCCATCGCGCACCGTCTACAGCATCAAGCGCTTCATGGGGCGGCGGCACTCCGAGGTCGCCAGCGAGGAGAAGCTGGTGCCGTACAAGATCGTGGGCGGGCCGGAGGAACTCGTGCAGGTTGATATTGACGGCAAGCGCAACTATCCGCCCGAGATTTCCGCCATGGTGCTGCAGGACCTGAAGAAGAGCGCTGAGGCGTATCTCGGCCAGACGGTGACAGAAGCCGTCATCACCGTGCCCGCGTACTTCAACGAGTCGCAGCGGCAGGCCACCAAGGAAGCCGGCAAGATCGCCGGCCTGGACGTCAAGCGCATCATCAATGAACCGACGGCGGCGGCGCTGGCGTACGGTCTCGACAAGAAGAAGAACGAGAAGATCGCGGTCTTCGACCTGGGCGGGGGCACGTTCGACATCTCGATCCTGGATGTGGGCGAGGGCGTGTTCGAGGTGCTGGCCACGAACGGCGACACTCACCTGGGCGGCGACGACTGGGACCGCGTGCTCGTGGATTACGTCGCGGACGAATTCCGCAAGACGTCCGGCATTGACCTGCGCAAGGACCCGATGGCGCTGCAGCGGCTGACCGAAGCCTGCGAGAAGGCCAAGTGCGACCTGTCCACCATGCCGCAGACGACGATCAACCTGCCGTACATCACGGCGGACAAGAGCGGTCCGAAGCACTTGCAGCAGACTATCACGCGGGCCAAGTTCGAGAGCCTGTGCGACCCGCTCTTCGAACGCATGCGGCAGCCGGTGCTGAACTGCCTCAAGGACGCCGGCGTCAAGCCCACGGACATTGACGAAGTCGTGCTGGTCGGCGGCGCCACGCGCATGCCGCGCACCCAGGAGATCTGCAAGGAAATCTTCCAGGGCAAGGAGCCGCACAAGGGCGTCAACCCGGACGAGGTCGTCGCCGTGGGCGCGGCCATTCAGGCCGCGGTGCTCTCCGGCGACGTGCAGGACATCGTCCTGCTGGACGTGACGCCGCTGTCGCTCGGCGTGGAGACGCTGGGCAGCGTGATGACGGTGCTGATCCCGCGCAACACCACGATCCCGACGCGGAAGGCCGAGATCTTCTCCACGGCGGCCGACAGCCAGCCGGCGGTGGACATCCATGTGCTGCAGGGCGAACGGAAGATGGCCGGCGACAACCGCACGCTGGGGCGCTTCCAGTTGACGGGCATTCCCCCGGCTCCGCGCGGCGTGCCACAGATCGAAGTAACCTTCGACATTGACGCCAACGGCATCCTGAACGTCTCCGCTCGCGACAAGGCCACGAACAAGGAACAGAAGATCGAGATCAAGGCCTCGTCCGGGCTCGACAAGACGGATGTTGAGCGGATGGTGCGCGAAGCGGGCGCGCACGAGGCGGAGGACAAGAAGAAGGCCGAACTGGTCGAGGCGCGCAACAAGGCCGACCAGATGTGCTATCAGACCGAGAAGTTCCTCAAGGAGCAGGAGTCCAAAATCCCCGCGGGTTTGCGCGACAAGGCCGAGACCGCAATCAAGGAAGTCCGCGAAGTACTTAAGGAGGGCGGCGACACCAAGAGCAAGCTCGACCGCGCCGTCAGCAACCTCGAGTCCGTCACGCACAAGATCTCCGAGGAAGTGTACCGCGCCACCGCGGAAGCGTCAGGCCCGTCAAAGACCGGCAATGGCCCTGAAGCGCCGGACGCGCGCGCCCCTGGCGCCAAGAAGGGCGGCGCGCCGCAGGAGAGCGAGGTCATTGACGCCGACTTCAAGGTCGTGGACGACAAGAAGTAGGGCTTAGCGTTTGGGGTTCAGCGCGTCGAGCCGCTTCAACGCCTGGCGCGCCGGTTCGGCTGTCGCGGGGTTTCCGAGGAGACGCCGGGCTTCGGTGCGCGCCTCCTCCAGGCGGCCGGCATCCTCGAGGGCCAGAAGCTTGTTGGCGAGCAACTCCGGGTGGCCGGGCTGCAGTTTCAGGCCCTCCTCGATGTAGTGCAAACCTTCGTCGAAGCGCTTGGCCTGGAGGGCTTCGACGGCGAGGAAGCGGACAGCCTCAAGTTTCGTTCCCTTCTCCATTGGCCGCTCGGGCCGGCCTTCCCAGATTCTGTGGTAGAGCTGCGATGCCTCTTGGGTGCGCTTGAAGAGCAGCAGGGTCCTGGCGTACTCGGCAAGGTGATGCAGCGGGAAGATGAGCCGGTCGTAATCGCTGCAGGTGAGTGCCTCCGCGTGCTCCTGCAGCGCGCGTTCCAGCATGGCGCGCTGAAGCTCCGCCGGCGTCGCCCCAGGCGCGCCCACAACGCGCGCGTACTCCGCCCGCAGGAAGTCCGCCCGCGCCTGCCACCCGGCCGCCGACATGCCCGCGGGCGGCGTGCCGGGGGCCTTGGTGGCGTGGAAGCACAGGCCCTGCGCAAGATAGACGTGCCCGAAGGCGCTGTGCGGCTGCTTGACTGTCGCGTCCCGGAAGAGCCGCGGTTCGCTGCGCCAGTCAAACGAGCGGACAACGGCGGCCCCGCCAAGCACGAATGCGGCGCCTAAGGCCGCGGCTGCGGGCACGAGACGCGTGTCGCGCAGGCGCAGCCTCGCGGAGTGCCACGGCATCCTTTGTAGGACAATTTGCCAAATTGTCCAACGTGCCGTGGCCGCGCCCACAAGCTGAACGGCCAGCATCACGATCCCCGGAAGCGCAAGGTAGAGGTAGCGATCTTGAAGGACAATGCCGCGGGTGCAGAAGGGGTTCATGTTGGGGCCGAGGTTCGCCGCAACCCAGATCACCAGCAGCAGGCCGCGCCGCCAGCCGAGGCCCAGGACGTGGTACAGGAGGACCATGCCCGCCGGGATGAGCAGCCCTGCCGCGGCCCAGCCATCGAACGTCACTGTCGGCGAGACGTGGTAGAACGCGCTCAGATGGAACGGCCACAGGGCCAGCGCCCACGCGCGGCCGTGGAGGTGCAGCGTCGCCGCCACGCGCTGCAGAATCGGGTCCCCGCCCAAGGGGGGGACAAGGTAGTCCAGTTGGGAGGCCAGGGCGATGCCCACACCGACAAGCCAGGGCACAGCGATCAGGCCGGCGCGCAGAGCACGCCTCCACCAGCGGTCTTGGAACCACAGTGCCTCGACCGCGGCAAAGACGAACCAGAAGCCGACGGCAGAACTCTTGCTCAGTTGCGCCAGGAGCATGAGCGGCACGGCCAGCGCCACGCGCCTCCAGGAAGTCCCGGCCGCCTGCTCCGCGCGCCCGAGATACACCACCAGCGCCGCCAGGCAGAAGAACTGGGCCAGCAGGTTGTGCCGCTGGATGACCCAGGCCACGCTCTCAACCGTGATCGGATGTACCGTGAACAGCAGCGCCGCAACAAACGCCAGGGAGGCGCCGCCGGCCCGTACCGCCGGCGTCTCGCCGGCAGCGTCGCTTGTGCCACTGGCCGCAGCCAGTGGGCCGCTACGCAGGAAGATGCACCCCACGCGGAAGAGCAGGAGCGCGCTCAACCCATGCCACAGCGCGTTGAGCAAGCGATGGCCGCCGGCCCAGTCGCCCACGAGCGCCTGGTCTATGGCCGTCGAGAAGTAGACCACGCGGTAGGCCAGTTGCATGGGATCATGCGCCAGCGGGTGGGCCGCGAGGTCAGACAGCCCGGCCCAGCCTTTCTGGATCACGGGGTTGTCCGAGACGACCCACCAGTCGTCGTAATCGAGCAGGAAGGGCGTATCGAGCGCGCCGATGGTCGGCAGCAACGCGAGCAGCAGGAGCAGCCACACGCGACGATTGCGGATTGCGGATTGCGGATTGGGGATTGGCGGATTGGCGATCTGGGAGTTGGGATTTGGGACTTGGGAGTTGGGAGGTGGGTTCTGCGCTTGCGTCATACGCCCCGATCCTACACCCCGAACCCTCGGCCCTGCCGTTCCACAACGCAGGTGGTATAATACACCCGCTGATGTCGCTGGCGCCAGCTAAACTGACGGAGGGGCTCGCATGGCAATGCTGCGTCTCACGGTGATGATGGCCGCGCTCGGCGCCTTCCTCGCAGCCGCTCCAGCGCGGACGGAAGAGGCCGCGGCCGCGCGTGTGCGCGCGGCGCTGCTTCAGGGCGATCTGCCCGGCCACGACGCGGCGCTCGCGGGCGATCTGGCCCAGGCGCTCAAGGATGCCGGCTACGACATTGTGCCGGTGGACGTGGCCGTGGTCAGCGACGCGGCCAAGCTCACGCGCGAGCAGTTCGATATGCTGGTGCTTCCTCACGCGCGTACTCTTCCGCTGCAGACCATCAAGCCCATACAGGAATTCCTCAAAGCCGGCGGGAACCTGATCGCCCTGGGCTTGCCCGCGTGGGGCGAGCCGGCGTTCCAGGCCGGCGGGCGCTGGGTGACGGCGGCTGAGTACGAACGCGAACTGGCCAAGCAGCGCGCCGACCGCGTGGTCGTCAACTTCGCCGGCGAGGAATTGAAGAACTGGACACGAGCCAGCGACAAGGCCGAAGCGCCGGGCGTCTACACGATCGAGGCGGACGCACCGGGGAAGGTTCTCCATGTCGCTATCCCGAATATGACGAGTTGGGAGACCTATGGAAGGAATGTGGCCCAACCTTTCACCGAAGGCCGCAGCTTGACGTGTTTTCGAGCCAAAGGCACGCCGCGCACGCATCAGCTTGCTCTGGAGTGGGCCGAGAAGGACGGCTCGCGCTGGATAGCCACGGTGGCGCTCGGCACCGAATGGCAGTGGTACGCGCTGCCGCCCGAAGCCTTCCATGCCTGGGCGCCGCCGGCGGGGCGCGGCGGAGCGGGCGACCGCCTGAGGGCTGAGAACGCGGCGCGCTTGACCGTCGGCGTGGCGTTGACACACACGCACATCGGCACGGGCCAGCACGAGTATTGGTTCGCCGATCTCGGCACGGCGCGCAATCCATTCGGCGACGCCGCACCGTCCACGGCGGCCGTGCCGCACATAGACGGGCTGTCGCCGGGGTATCAGTTCTACACGATCACCCGATCCGAAAGAGCGAGGGACGTGACGAGCGTGGCGACTGCGATGGGACAGGCGCTGGTCACCCCCTGCGCGCTGGACGCGCCCCAGGATTTCCTCGCCCTGAATCCACGGCCGGGCAGCGGCTTCAGCAAGGGCCGCGCGTGGCGCTGGCAGCCGCTCCTTGAAGCTCGCGCGGGCGGCAGCCCTGAAGGTTACCGCGGCGCACTCGCCGCGCTTATCGTGAATGTCCAAGGCCCATACCGCGGCAGCGCCATCGGCGCGTTCGCTCCCGCGGACGTGGCATTCTACAGGCGGCCGGCCGCGCGCCAGCTTATCACGGATGTTGCTGTGGCGATGCGGCGCGGCGCGTTTCTCTTGGAGGGCGGTAGCGACTGCTACACTGTGCGGGAAGACTGCGCTGTAAGGTACGGAGCATCGCTGCTTGCCACTCGTAAGACTCTGGAGCGAGTACGGATTCTGGCGACTTGGGGTTGGAACGTTCCTGGTCCCGGTGGCACGAAGGGGTCGGCGCGGTCGAGCACGACCTGGGAACTGGCGCCAGAAGTCGGCAAAGTGGTGCATGTAGAGGCAGCCTGGACGGCCGAGGAGCGGCCAAAGCGCGGGACTTACTGGCTTACCATAGAGTTGGCAGAGAGCATCGAGAACAAGCCGTTGGTCCGGGACCGAGTTGCCCATGCAGTGTATGTCTTTCGTCCGTCAGCAGAACCCGAGTTCGTCACTATTCGCGACGGCCATTTCTGGCTCAAGGGCAAGCCGTGGCGCGCGCACGGCGTCAACTACATGCCCTCTTCGGGCATCGGCGTCCTGGACGGAGAGTACTTCGAGTACTGGATTGACAGGGCGCCGTACGATCCGGAGATCGTCGAGCGCGATCTGCAGCGCATCAAGGCCATGAACCTGAACGCCATAGCGGTGTTCATCTACCACCGTTCCCTGAAGTCCGAGAACCTGCTCGACCTGCTGCGCCGGTGCGAGGTGCTCGGCCTGAAAGTGAATCTCAGCCTGCGTCCCGGCACGCCGATGGACTTCCGCTGGAACGAGATGAAGGAGATCATCGAGCACTACGACCTCGCGAAGAACGACACCGTCTTCGCCTACGATCTGGCGTGGGAGCCGAGCCACTACGACCACGCCTATCAGAAGAAGACGTACACGAAGGAGTGGATAACGTGGGTGGAGAAGAAGTACGGGGCCATCGAAGACGCCATCAAAGCGTGGGGCGTGCCCGCGCCGCGAGACGATAAGGGCGTGCTCACCGTCCCGCCCATGAAGCAACTGACGCAGGACGGGCCGTGGCGGAAGATCGCCGCGGACTACCGCGCATTCCTCGACGACCTGCTGCGCGAGAAGTACGCCGAGGCGCGGCGCCTGATACGCAGCGTTGACCCGAACCATCTCGTCAGCTTCCGCATGCAGTTCGCCGGCGATCCGACGTTCAACACCGAAGGAATGCTGCCCTATGACTTCCGCGGCCTGGCCGACGCCGTGGATATCTGGGAGCCCGAAGCCTACGGCCGCATCGGCGATTGGGAGCAGGTCAAGCCCGGCGAGTTCACCGCGGCGTACGCGCGAATGTGCAACCCGAAGCTGCCCGTGGTGTGGGCGGAGATGGGCACCAGCGTCTGGGACATGAACCGCATGGCGCCGAACCCGGACCAACTCCGCTTCGCCGCGCAATACTACCGCGATTTCTACCGCATGATGCGCTCCTCCGGCGCCGATGGCGCGTTCTTCTGGTGGTATCCGGGCGGTTTGCGCGTCAACGAGAAGAGCGATTACGGGATCATCAACCCCGACGGCACGGACCGCGAGGTGACCAAGGTCATCCGCGAGGAAGGCGCGGCGTTTCTCTCTGCGCCCTTGCCGCCACCGCCGGACGCCTGGATCGGCGTGGACCGCGACCGCGATGCCCGAGGGCTGTACGGCATCTACGAGCAGGTAAAGGACTCGTACTGGAAGGCGCGCGGCGAAGGCAAGAACGTCGGTTTGAAGAACAGTCAGCAACCATGAAGAGCTGATCACGGTTTGCGGCGGGCGAGCTGCGGACTCGTCATGCGCTGCAGCCTGCGTGACACCGCCCAGGCGAGCGTCGTCACAGTCAGCACGAACAGCAGCCTGAGAGCCACTGAAGGCCCCTCGATCTGCGACTGCTGATGCTGGTGTGCAGACGACGAACCGATCAGCGGCGCGACGCACTGGTGGGCGGAGCCGCCAGCGGCACGGGCCGGCGAGACGCCGGCGGTACAAAGCACCGGGCGGCCCGTCTTCAGGATCACGTCCACGAGTTCCCGCATCCGTGCGGCGCCCAGCGCCATGGCGTCAACGCGCCGGTAGCCGGTGAGACTGGTGTTGTCGCGGACGTGGTACTCGAACTAGCCGATTGCTCGCCGGGCCACCGTCTGACCGTCCTTGTCCTCGGACAGGATGATCTGGCCGATGTCGCCGCCGAGCACGCGCCAGTTCATGGGATTCGCCGAGGATTTCGCCAAGAGCAGCAGGGAGCGGTCGCCGGCGTTGAACTGCGGCTGGCCGCAGGCGATGACGGTCTGCGTGCCGTTGAAGCCGCCGAAGCTCTCCACCGTGATCTCGGATTCGGGCGCCACGTCGCCCTTGTAGACTCTGTGAACCTTCAACACGGCCAGAGTGAGCGGGATGCCGTTCCTCGTGTCGGTCTGAACGGACGTCGCCTGCACGGTCGCTTCGACCACAAGGCCGGCCATGCCGAGCAGTTCAGCGAGATCGTTGGTCAGCCTCGTCGCGGCACTCGTCTTGTTCTCGAGGCTGCCGCAGTTAACGAGCACCGCCAGCGACAGAGCGATGAAAGCGTGGAGTCTGGACATGAGTCTTGTGCCCCCCGTTCTAAGGGAGGCTATTGCACGTTGCTTGCCGTTACCCGCGGCATATCAGAGAACCTTGCAACCAACTGAAGTGCCGGTACTTAGAGCATCATGGGTTCTGCACGCACCCATGGAGGCTGCGTCCTGAGCCTTGGACAGCGTCCGGGGGATTGGACAATGCCGCGGTTTTGGCTCTTGGCTATTGGCTCGGTCTGCAGCCTGTAGCCTGCGTTGGGGGGCACGGCGCTACGCGCTTTCGCGCTGCTCGGCCTGATCGGGCCGCGGCGGGAGAGCTTCGCGGGGGGCTGGCGGTTTGGCTTCGAACGCCCTGAGGCCCTTCTCAACCATCTCGCCGGTGATCATGACTTCGGTGATATCCTTGCGCGTAGGCACTTCGTACATCACCTCGAGCATGACTTCCTCCATCACGCTCCGCAGGCCGCGCGCGCCCGTGCCCTTGGCGTTAGCCTTCTTGGCGATGGCTTTCAGCGCGCTCACGTCGAAGTGCAGCTTGACGCCTTCGAGCTCCATAAGCTTCTTGTACTGTTTCGTGAGCGCGTTCCGAGGCTCCGTCAGGATGCTGATGTACGCCGCCTCGTCGAGCGGCTCCAGAGCGCTGAGGATCGGGAACCGGCCGATCAGCTCGGGTATCATGCCGAACTTGAGGATGTCGTCAGTGTCCACATGCTTGAGCAGCTTGGCGCGGTCGCGCAGGAAGCCCTCGTCCTTGCCTTCGCCGCCGAAGCCCATGCGCTTCTTGCCGATGCGGCTGGCGATGTGCTCCTCGATGCCCTCGAACGTGCCCCCGGCGACAAACAGGATGTTGCTGGTGTCCATCTGGATATACTTCTGCTCCGGGTGCTTGCGTCCTCCTTGCGGCGGGATATTGGCGATGGTCCCTTCCAGGATCTTCAGCAGCGCCTGCTGCACGCCCTCGCCGGAGACGTCGCGGGTGATGGACGGGTTCTCGCTCTTGCGGCCGATCTTGTCAATCTCGTCAATGTAGATGATGCCCCGCTCCGCGGCGTCCAGGTCGTGATCGGCGGCCTGCAGCAGCCGCAGCAGGATATTCTCCACGTCCTCGCCGACATAGCCGGCTTCGGTGAGCGTGGTGGCGTCGCCGATGGCGAACGGGACGTGCAGCGTCTTGGCGAGCGTCCTCGCCATCAGCGTCTTGCCGACGCCGGTGGGCCCGATGAGCAGGACGTTGCTCTTCTCCAATTCCACATCGTCGGCCTTCGCCCGTTCCCGGCTCATGACGCGCTGGTAGTGGTTATGCACGGCGACGGAGAGGACCCTCTTGCTGCGCTCCTGGCCGATGACATAGGCGTCCAGGTCCGCCTTCAGCTCATGCGGCGCGGGGACACGCTTCAGCCGGAGCGGATTACGGCCGCGCTGCGGGGCCTCACGCTGCATGATGGAATTGCACAGTTCGACGCATTCGTTGCAGATGTAGATATCGGGGGGGCCGGCGATGAGCCGTTCGACCTGCTCGGCACTCCGGTTGCAGAAGCTGCACAGCTCAACCGCCCTGCTGCCGGGCGGGTAACCGGGGCCGTTCGCGCGCCGAGCCATGGCTGTTGCCTCTCCGCGTGATGCGCTACTTCAGGATCTCGTCTACCAGTCCGTAGTCCTTGGCTTGTTCCGCGGACATGAAGAAGTCGCGGTCGCTGTCCTTGGCAATGCGTTCTTCGGTCTGCCCCGTGTGCTTGGCGTAAAGCTGGTTCAGTACGCGCTTGAGCCGGATGATCTCCTCCGCCTGGATAGCGATGTCCGTGGCGGTGCCCTGAGCGCCGCCCCAGGGCTGATGGATCATGATCCGCGCGTTCGGCAAGGCAAACCGCTTGCCCTTGCCGCCCGCGGCCAGAAGGAACGCGGCCATGCTGGCCGCCTGCCCGATGCAATACGTCGCCACGTCGTTGGTGACGTGCTGCATGGTGTCGTAGATCGCCAGCCCGGCGTTCACGGAACCGCCCGGCGACATGATGTACAGCTCTATATCGGCCTCCTTGTTTTCAAGCTGCAGGAAAAGCATCTGGGCCACCACCAGCGCGGCTATGTAGTCGTCAATGGGGGCGCCGACGAAGATGATCCGGTCCTTCAACAACCGGCTGTAGATGTCGTAGGCGCGCTCACCGCGCCCCGTCCGCTCAATGACCATGGGGATGAGAGACATAGTGGATCGCTCCTCGCGAACTGGCTCTTGACTCCTGACTCCTGGCACTCGTCAGCCGTCACTGTCCGTGCTCATGGCCGCCGTCCGCGCCGTGCTCATGCTCAGGGGCCGGCGCGCCCGCCTGTGGCGCGGCAGCGGCCTGTTCTATGGCTGTCTCAGCCGCGCCCTGCGCGTCGGCATGTTCGTGCCCCTGCTCGTGACCTTCCCCGGCTCCGTGCTCGTGCCCGTGCTCCGCCGCTTCCGCCGGCGCCGCCGCGCCGTGGTCGTGGTCGTGCGTCTTGGGCCGGGGCTTGCGGGGGACGATCCGCACGTCGGCTTGCTCGACCAGGAACTCCAGGGCCTTGCGTATCTTCAGGTCGGCTTCGAGCCGCGGCAGACTCCCGTCCTCCACCATCTTGTCATACAGCTCGGACGCGCGCATGCTTTGGGACCGCGCCCGTCTCACGATCTCCTCGTCAATGTCTTCCTCTGTGACCGCGATGCCTTCCTTCGCGCAGATAGCGTCCAGGACGAAGAAGCGGCGGATCTCAATGATGGCCCGCTCCCTGGCATCGGCCGTGAACTGCTCTATCCCCGCTCCCAGGGCCTTGGGATCAAGGCCCAAGCGCGCGAGGTAGCTCAAGGTGGACTCCGCGCTGCGGTTCGACATCGTCGCCTGGAGGCGCTTGGGCAGCTCGAAGGGACTGGTCGCGACGGCCCGGTCGAGCAGCTCGTATTGGGTCTTGCGGCGGATCTCCTCGCCAAGCTTCTCCAGCAGCGAGGCGCGCACTTTCTCCTTCAGCTCCTCCAGCGTCTTCAGGCCGAGCCGCTGCGCGAGGGCGTCGTCAACCGGCGGGAGAGCGTGGACGCGGATCTTCGCGACCTCAGACTCGATCGTCGCCTTCTTGCCGCGGTGTGCCTCCACGGGGAAGCTATCGCCCAAGGTCTCTTCGATGGTGCGCTTCTCGCCAACCTTCGCGCCCTCGATGAACTTGGCGTCCAGGTGCGCGTACGCCCCCATGACATGCCCATCCATCAGGAGCAGGCGGCCGTCTTCCTTGTGGACCTCCTTGCCGTCAACGATAAACCGCAGCGCGCCCTCCGCCATGTCTCTCTCGCCCATGGGATGGTCGGGCGCCGCGTCAGCCGGGGCCGCAAAGCGCTCACGCAGGTTGTTGACCGCCTCGTCCATCTCCTCCGGCAGGACCTCGACCTCCTCCTGCTCGACGATCAGCCCTTTGTACGAGCTCAGCTCGAACGCCGGCTTCACCTCGACGTCCACGCTGAAGGAGAACGGCTGCGCTCTCTGGGCCAGGAGCTTCTCGGCGTCCACGACCGGCTCGCCGACGATGTCGAGCTTCTCCTTGAGGATGGCGGAGTGCAGCGCGCGCCGGAGCAGACTGGCGGTGACCTGTTTGCGGATATCGTCGCCGAAGCGCTTCTCGACCACCGCCCGCGGCACGTGGCCCGGACGGAAGCCGCGCAGGTGCAGCGCCCCCGCCAGCTCACCGATGGCAACGTCGAATTCCTTGTTGACGGCCTCGACCGGCACGGTCACGTTCAGGGACCGCGCCCATGTCCCGGCATCCGTGAGCTTCGTCTCAACGGCGATTGGCGCGTCGTCATGCCCGACATCTGCATCTGCTGTAGCCACCCGGTCTTCATCCTTGGTTGTGAGTTCGGAATCCGCGCGTCAGCGCCCCTCGTCCGCACCCGCCATTGCCGAGAAAAGCATAAAGGACCAGCGCCCATTAGCAAAGAAAGCCCCGCGAAGACGGGGCTTCCGCCATCCGGGCCCGTGGATACCCGGACGATGCCAGGTGCTCCCCGAAGGCCTTTCCTCCAGCGTTTATAGAGAGACGCCGGGCCACCGTCAAGACGAAAGGAGATTAACTTCAGCCGGTCAGCCGGTGGCGACCGCCGCTGCCGCTCCCGAGCCGCCGGTGCGGCGCTGCTGGAAACTCTTGATCAGGGCCTTGGCTTCGTCCATCTGCCGCAGCCCTTCCAGCAGCAGCGCCATGGTATTGCCCTCGATCGTGCGCCGTTCCGTTGGCGCGCCCACTTCGAAACGGAACGCCCCGGTCTTGAGATGAAACAACAAGAAGAGCGCGTCCGGGCCCTCGATCTCGTGCAGCGCGGCGTGCCGCACCGCGCCTTCAATGAAGTGCACCTGCCCATACCGCTTGCCGTCGCTGAGCTTCAGCACGCCGGTCAGGCGTAACGGTTCAACCATGCTCACGATCTTGGTCACGTCCAGCACGCCGAGTCTGCCGGCGAAAACGCTGCCCTGCGCGTTCAGCAGTTCCTCGGGCGAGACGATCGTTTCGGCCTCCGCCGTCGCGCTCTGGGATGCGGGCGAGGTCGCTGTTACGACTCCCGGCGACGATGGAGGTCTGCCGGCATACTCCGCGTTCGTCTCGGGCCGCGGCGCCGGGGGCGTCGGCAAAGGAGGGGGCTTGTACACCAGCAGCGCGCGGATCTGCTTCAGGAACTGGTCGGCCGAACATGGCAATTCCAGCCACGCGTCCGGCGCCACTTCAGGCCCGATACGGTCAAGCTGCGGCACGGGGATGTCGCCCCCAACCAGGAACAGAAAGGGAATATCGCGGGTTTGGGCCGACGAACGAGTGACCAGGAAGAACGCCAAGGCCTCGGTAGCCGGCGCCTCGGCGTCCAGAACCACGCAGCCGACCACGCCTTCCTTGATCCTCTCCCACGCGTTGCTGAGGCCCGTATGCGGGATGACTGTCTCGCCAGCCCGTTCAAGGATGGCCGACAGCGCACCCAGTGTCTCCTCGCTTTGGCACAACAGCAGCACGCCGCGCGCACCGGCATGGGGTCTCACTTCGGTCACGAATTACCCCCTCGGCCAACTACCGGATTGTACCTAACGCAGACGGACCGTTATGCAATACGCGATTTGCAGGCTGTTCCCGCAGGAAGGCAATAACCCCCACGCAGCGCAAGGCTTTACAGTGTCGGAGCCCGTGCCGTCGAACGGTTGGCTGAGGATCCCAGCGCTGCAGCGTGGTGAACGACGGACTTGGCAACTGCCACGGCTGGATCAGCGTCAGCGGCCCCTCTTCACGGCCGTCCGGATCCAACCCGGCCTTGTCCGTGGGACGGGCCTATTTCTTTGCTTCCTCCGGCGTGGGCGAAGCTGTGCCGGGGGTGGTGGGAACGACCGCCTTGACTTCCTTGATCTTATCCTTGGCCGGCAGTGCCGGGACGGCTCCGGCCGGCGGAAGCTTGCCCGCGCCGCCAGGCCGAGACGCGACTACCTCTGTCGCACCTGTGAACCGCAACTGCTTCTCCCAGACGTCCCAGCCTATGTAGCCTGCGCAGCCCAGGATGATGAGGGCGAGGATGAAGACTGCGCGCCGCACCCACGGTGGCGTCTTCTCTCCCCGCCGTGCGCGCTTCCTTAGCCCCGCGAACCTCGACTTCGCGCTGGGAGCAGATGCAGCAGCAGTCGCGGACGCCTCGGCTTCCTTCGCGTATGCCGGCGCGCCCTCGGCGGAGCCCGCCTTCTTGTCGCCTTCCGCGGCCCGGGAGTCAGCCGGCTTCTTTGCCGTCTCGGTGCTCTTGGCCGGCTTGCTGGCCGCTGCGGCAATGGTGCCTTTGAGATGCCGGAGCTGCCCGCCGGCCAGGCGCGCGCCGATCGCCTCGCGCGTGTTGCTCTCAGCCAGGGTGACGACGAAGTTCATAGTGGCGAGCTTCAGAATGTCGCCGTTGGTGAGATGCGTTTTGCCGGCGATGGTCTTGCCGTTGACCGCCGTGCCGCCTCGGCTGCTCAGGTCCTGCACGTACCACTCCCCGTTCTCGCAGCACAATTCGGCATGCTTGCGCGAGATGGCGGTTTCGGGAATGGAGACCCGGCACTCGCTTTCCCTCCCAATCACAACAGGCTGGGCGCATGCCTCGAGGGTAAACGAATACGCTGACGATTCGAGGGTGAGGATCATCCGCTGCCGACTCTTCCTGTTGCAGAACGCTCCGCGTAATCTACCGTACGCGAGCGCCGCCACAAAGCACAAAACCGGACGGCGCGGGCACGCACCTGCGCCGCGGGAACAAGCCACTCCGGCCTCGGAGCTATGACGAGGTCAAGGCGGCCGTTATCAGACCGGATTCGTCAGGAAAGGCCGGCGTGACGCGGCCTACGGATGGGCGGGGCGGGCGTTCAGGGTGATGCCGCCCTGCCCGCCGGCCTGAACCAGCTCACGTTCCTGGAGCGTTCTGATGTACTCGCGTACCTTGGGGAACGAGGGATCGTCGCGGATGATGTGCTGGAATTCGCGCACGGCGCGCTTGTAGTAATCGCTTGAGCCGGTCTGCGCGCCGGCGTTCCAGTAGGCCATGCCAAGGGCCTCGCGGTACTTCAGGTTGCCCGACGAATACTCGACGGCCTGCTCCAGTTCGTGGGCCTCATCCACGTGTTGTTTGAGCCACATATTGAGGCGCGCCACCTGGGCATGGCATTCGGCCCGCAGTTGCGGGTCCAGCGCGGCCGCCTGGTTGGTGGCGGCCATCGCCTCCGACACTTTGCGCTCGTCCACGCGCCGGTGGGCCTGGCGGTCAATGCCCTGGCATGCCAGGCACAGGCCCAGCCCCAGGTACGCCCGCCCGTACTTCGCATCCCGGACCATGGCCTCACGGAAACACTTCTCCGCCGTGCTTAGGCGCGCCGCTTCCGGAAGCGTGCGGTCGCCCAGCACCGCATACCCGCGCTCTACGAGCGGGGCGGCTTCCCGCGGCGCGAAGACAATGTGCGCCAGCACAGCCACGACCACGACCGCGGCAAGGCCGCAGGCGGCGGCCACGAGCGTGCGCCGGTGCTGGCCCGCTCTGGCGATGAGCCGCTGCATCTTGGGCTGGGTCTGGGCGGACAGCGGCTCCCCGTTCAGGAAGCGCGAGATGTCCTCGGCCAGTGCGCGCGCATGCGGATAGCGATTGGCCGCGTTCTTCTCCAGGCACTTCATGACCATGCAATGCACGTCCTGCGGCACCTTCAGGTTCAGCAGGCGCGGCGGCTTGGGCTGGTCCTTCGTTATGCGCAACATCAGGCGCAGCGCGTTCTCCGCCTGGAACGGCGGCTGCCCGGTAAGCATTTCGTACAGCACCGCACCCAGCGCCCATACGTCCGAACGCGGATCCACGGCCTTGCCGTCACCGCGCGCCTGCTCGGGAGCCATGTACGCCGGCGTGCCGCAGACCAGTCCGGACGCGGTGAGACGCGTAATCTCGTCCAGGGATTTGATCAGGCCGAAGTCGGCGACCTTGGGGCAGCCGAATGCGTCAATCAGGATGTTGCCAGGCTTGAGGTCCCGGTGTACGTACCCGGCTTCATGCAGCGCCCCAATGGTCTCGGCCACGGACTTCATCAACACCAGGCAATCGTTGACTGACAGAGTCTTCTCGGGGATGATCTTGTCCAGGGACCGGCCGTTGACCAGTTCCATTGCCATGTACGGCCGCCCGTCGCACTCGCCGACCATGTACACCTGCACCATGCCCGGCAGGGAAAGCGCCTTGGCGGTCTCACATTCGTGCCTGAAGCGCTCGCGGTCCGCTTCGCCGGATTCCGCGCCGTCCAGGAGCACCTTCAACGCCACAAGGCGTCCGGTCGTGCGTTCGCGAGCACGGAAGACAGCGCCCACGCCGCCGCGCGCAATCTCGCCCTCAATCTCGTAGGGCCCGAAGCTGCCCTCCAGCAACGGCGGACGGGCGTTCTTCTTGGGCTTGGCAGCGGCTGACTTGGATGCGTCCTTGGCCGCCTCTGCCTGTGGGCAGGGCGACGCGCGCTGATCCTGTCCCTTAGGGCCATCCTCCGGGGCACCCGCAGACCTGGCTGGTTGGGCCGCGGGCGCCGCGTGAGCCGCGACCGGCTCGCCGGCGCTCTTCTGCGCGGCCTTCCCCGGCGCCGCAGGTTGTCCCTCGGCCTCTTGCGTACCAGGAGCGGGGGCAGGAGAGCTGCCCTCATGCTGCGCCATCTTCTCCTGGAGCTTGGCGCGGATCTCCTTGAGCCTGTCGCGCAGGTCATCGAGCGGTTTTCGCTCCGGCGCGTTGGCGGCCGGTTTGCCGGATCGGCCTGCGTTCTGCGCGGCCGGCGGCTGAGACCTTGGCGCGGGCACAGGCGCGGCCATGAAAGGCAGTCTGCCGGTGCGCGTTGTAGGAGGGGCCGACGGCGCCTGCTCGGACTTCTGCGCGGGTTGTCCGGCCGGGCGTTGGACGGGACTCTTAGTACCGTCATCGGTAGAGTTAAGAGCCCCGCCCCCCTTCTTGGCGAAGTCTTCCTTGGACAGGAAACTGGCGGCGCTGAATGCCACGCCGCAGGCCACGCAGTTCAGCGCGAAGTTGTCGCGCGTGATGTTGGCCTCGAAACCGGTTCGACACAACGGACAGACGACACGCGTCATGATTGGCTTTGCCCCCCAGCTTGTGGTGCAGGCCTCCGGCCTGCGCGCAGCCGAGACGGCCGCACCACAGCAATAGCGCCTTAAAGACTACCTAAAGAGAATCGGCATTCGGGGGGGCAGTCTTGATGGCAAAAGCCGCTCACATCACCCCAACATACAGCAGGGCGCAGAGCGTCTTGGCATCGCAGAGCCGGCCGCGGCGCACGGCCCGCCGCACCGCAGGCCTGCTCATCACGGCCAGCTTGATATGCTCGTCCGCGTCCTGAACGCCTGAGGCCGGCGTAAGACCCCAGGCCTTGTAGAGGTGGATCACCTCGGAGGAATAGCCCGGCGCGTTGCGGATCGCGCCCAGTTTGCGCCAGCGCCGCGCGGCAAAGCCGGTCTCTTCGATGAGTTCGCGTTTGGCGCAGGCGAGCGGCGGTTCGCCCTTTTCGAGCGTGCCCGCGGGGATTTCGAGAAGCCAGGCTCTGGCCGCGGGGCGGAACTGGCGCAGCAGCAGCAAGCGGCCTTGGGAGTCGAACGGCAGGATGGCCACCGCGCCCGGATGGATCAGGGTGTCGCGTTCGAAAGCCCGGCCGTCTGGTCCGCGCCAGTTCTCGTGGAGCACCTCGAAGACGCGGCTTCGCAGCACGACCTTCTGTTTCACAATTGTGAACGCGCCCGGCATGGCGACCTCCGTAAGCAGTCCTTTGGGCATAGCGGGCGGTCCCGAAAACGCAATGGGCAAAAGCGTAAGCCGCTGCGGCCTCGCCAGGAATGGCGGTGCGGTGGTTAGTCGAATGCCAGCGTTTCGCGCACGATTTCCTCGATGGTGGTGATGCCGTCGAAGATCTTGAGGATACCCGACTCGCGCAGGGTGCGCATGCCGGACGCCTGCGCCTCGGCCCGGACGACCTCCGTGGACTTCGAGGCCATGATCAGCTCGCGCATCTTGCTGTCAATCTTCATGATCTCGTAGATGGCGTTGCGGCCGCGGTAGCCCGTCTTGTTGCAGTGGTCGCAGCGGCGGCCGAAGAAGAACTGCTTGCCCTCGACGTCCTCCGGGCGCAATTCGACCTCCAACAGCGCCTCTTCCGACGGCACATACACGTCCTTGCACTTGAGGCAGATGACGCGCACGAGACGCTGCGCCACCACGGCGTACAGCGTGGCCGCCACGAGGAACGGCTCCACGCCCATATCCAGCAAGCGCGTGATGGTGGAGGGCGCATCGTTCGTGTGCAGCGTGCTCAACACCAAGTGGCCCGTGAGCGACGCCTCAACCGCGATCTCGGCCGTCTCCAGGTCGCGGATCTCGCCGACGAGGATCTTGTCCGGGTCCTGGCGCAGGATGGAGCGCAGGCACGCGGCGTAGGTGACGCCGATGTCCGCCCGGATCGGGCACTGGATGATGCCGTCCAGGTCGTACTCGACGGGATCCTCGGTGGTGATGATCTTCACGTCCGGCGTGTTGGCTTCGTTGAGCGCGGCGTAGAGCGTGGTGGTCTTGCCGGAGCCGGTGGGGCCTGTGACCAGACAGATGCCGTTGGGCTGGGCCACCGCCTCGCGGAAGAACTGCAGTTCCTCGTCGCGCATGCCGAGGCGTTCGAGGTCGAGGGCGACGACGCTGCGGTCAAGGACGCGCATCACGACCGACTCGCCGAAGACCGTCGGCAGCGTGGAGACGCGCAAGTCAATGGGGTTGCCGCCGACGTTGAGCTCGATGCGGTTGTCCTGCGGCACGCGCCGCTCCGCGATGTCCATGTTCGCCATGACCTTGATGCGGCTGCAGATGGCCATGGCCAGCGCGCGCGGCGGCGGCGGGATTTCGAGCAGGGTCCCGTCAATGCGGTAGCGGATCTTGAACTCATGCTCGAACGGCTCGAAGTGGATGTCCGAGGCCTGGTCGCGGATGGCGGTGAGCAGCACGAGGTTGAGGAAGCGCACGACCGGCGCCGCATTGACCATTTTCTCGATGTCGCGCGGGTCAATCGTCTCCGCCTGGCTCTGCGCCGTCAGGACCTCCATCTCCTCGCCGGTCATGCTGTCGAGGATGTCCTTGATGCTCTCCTTCTGGCCGCCGTAGTACTTGGTGATCGCTTCGGTGATCTGCTGCTCGGTCGCCACGGCGCCCGAGACGGGGCAGTTGAGCATGAAACGGAGGTCGTCCAGAGCGTTGACGTTCTGGGGGTCCGCCATGGCCACGGTCAGCACGTTGTTCTCAAAGCTGATGGGCACGATGCGGTAGACCTGCGCCATGGAGACCGAGACCATCTTGATGACGTCTTCGGGGACCTCGATCTGGGAGAGGTCAACGATGTCCATGCCGTGCTGCGTGGCCAGAGCCTGCAGCAGGTCCTCCGGCGTGATGAAGCCGCCCTCGATCAAGACCTGACCGAGCGCGCCGCCTTTCTCGTGCTGGGTCTTGAGGGCTTCCTGGAGCTTCGTGTCGTCCAGCGAGCCCATCTCGATCAGGATCTGCCCGAGCGGGCGGCGGTCCTCGAAGTTGCCTTCCGCATCGCCGGCTCGCGCTGCTTCCGCCATCACCGGTTTCCCTGACGGGTCCACTGCCATGTCGTGCCCCTTACCGTTTCTGCCGCTTGAGCATCTCTGTGTACTCGCGCACCTTCTGTTCCAGCATCTCCGGCTCCTGGCTGCGGCGCATCATGTCGTTGTAGGTGATCCGCTGCCGCGTCCACAGGTTGAAGAGGAAGTCGTCCAACAGGATCATGCCTTCCTTGCCGGCCGTCTGGATGTGCGAGTTGATCTTGTAGGTTTCACCCTTGCGCATCAGCGCCTTAATGGGATCGTTCGCAAACATCAGCTCGAAGGCCGCCACGCGGCCCTTGCCGTCGGCCGTGGGGATCAGCGTCTGCGAGATGACGGCTACTAGCGTCGCGGCCAGCTGCGTGCGGATCTGCGCCTGCTGGTTGGTCGGGAACGCGTCCACGATGCGGTTGATGGTCTCCGCAGCGCCGGTCGTGTGCAGCGTGGCAAACACCAAGTGCCCTGTTTCCGCCGCGGTGATCGCGGTCGAGATCGTCTCCAGGTCGCGCATTTCGCCCACGAGGACCACGTCGGGGTCCTGGCGCAACGCGCGCTTGAGCGCCTCGGGAAAGCTCGGCACGTCTATGCCCAGCTCGCGCTGGGTCACATTGCACTTCTTGTGATGGTGGTAGTACTCGATCGGGTCCTCGATCGTGATGATGTGGTCGGCCCGTTCCGTGTTGATGAAGTCAATCATCGTGGCCAGCGTCGTCGTCTTGCCCGACCCCGTGGGGCCCGTGACCAGCACCAGCCCTCGCGGGCGCAGGCACACGTCCTTGATGACCGGCGGCAGCCCGATCTCTTCGAAGCTCTTCAGCCTGTTCGGGATCAGCCGCAGCACGACGCCCACCACGCCCTTCTGCTTGAAGACCGACACGCGGAAACGGGCTACATCGCCAAAGGCGAAACCGAAGTCGGCGCCGCCCTGTTCGCCCAACTGCTGCTGGTGGCGTTCCGACGTGATTGATTTCATGAGCGACACGGTGTCGTCGGGCGTCAGCAGCGTTGTGCCCAGGTTGTGCAGTTCGCCCCTGATCCGCACCGTCGGTGGCTTGCCGACGGCCAGATGCAGGTCGGAGGCATCGTACTTGACGACCGCCTCCAGCAGGCGCGCGATGTCCGCCTTGGCGCCCCCCGACGAGCCCGCGCGCGGCACCCCGCCCACGCCCGGCACGAGGCCGCCTCCCAGTGTTGCTGTTGCTGCTCCCTGGTCGCTCATGTATCTGCTGCTCGCTCCTGGTCCTGTGGGCTATCTGCTCCCGGCATGCACAACGTGCGCATGGCCCGCACCGGGTTTCTGGGGTGCACCCGTCCCGGCTGCGCGCCGGCCGGAGGCCTGCACCACCATCCCGCCGGTGCTACGAGTACTGCTTGGCCTCGCCCAACACTTCGTCCAGTGTGGTCCAGCCATCCAGTACTTTGCGCAGGCCGTCATCCAACAACGTGTTCATGCCATCCCGCCGCGCCTGCTCCCGCAACCCGTCCGTCGTGGCTTTCTGGAACGCCATTTCGCGCAGACGGTTGTTCATGATCATGATCTCGTAAATGCCCTTGCGTCCCTTGAACCCGGTGTTCCGGCAAGTCGTGCAGCCTGCGGCGCGGTACAGCGTCTTGCCGGCAAACTGCTCCTCGCGCAAGCCCACGGCCTTGAGCTTGCCCGGGTCGGGCGGTTCTGGCGCCTTGCAGTCCGGACACAGCGTGCGGATGAGGCGCTGGGCCTGAACAGCCTGCACGGAGCTGGCGACCAGGAAGGGCGCGATGCCCATGTCAATCAAACGGGTGACGGCGCTGGGGGCGTCGTTGGTGTGCAACGTAGCGAAGACCAAGTGCCCGGTCAGCGCGGCCTCGATGGCGATGTGCGCCGTTTCGCCGTCGCGGATCTCGCCGACCAGGATGATGTTGGGCGCCTGGCGCAGCATGGCGCGCAGCGCGCGCTGGAAGGTCATGCCGGCCGCCACGTTGACCTGGCACTGGTTGACCCCCGACAAGGTATATTCGACCGGGTTCTCGACCGTGATGATCTTGCGGTCCGGCTTGTTGAGCTCGTTCAGGGCCGAGTACAGAGTGGTGGTCTTGCCGGACCCTGTCGGCCCAGTGATCAGGATGACGCCGTTCGGTTTCTTGATCAGATTGCGGAAAATCTTGATGTCGTCGTGGTGGAAACCGAGCTGGTCGAGGCCGAAGCTGATGGAGGCCTTGTCCAGGATACGCATCACCACCGACTCGCCGTGCGAGGCGGGCAGCGTCGAGACACGAAGGTCGAGATTGCGGCCCAGAAGCTTGAGCTGGATCTTGCCGTCCTGCGGCCGCCGTTTCTCGGCCATATCCAGCGTGGCCATGATCTTGACGCGCGCGATGATCGAGCCCTGCAGGCGCTTGGGCGGGCAGTCCATTTCGTAGCAGTTGCCGTCAATGCGGTAGCGCACCCGCAGGCGGTCCACCATCGGCTCGATGTGAATGTCGCTCGCGCGGCTCTGCACGGCCTGGGTGATGATGAGCGTCACGAGCTTGATGACCGGCGCGTCGTCCGAATCAGCGCCGAGTCGCTCGGCCTCCTCTCTGATCTTCTCCGTGTCAATGACGTCAATGCCCATCTTGCTCAGCTCAGTCTGGCTGAGGTCGGCGATCTGGCTCTTCAACTGGTCGCCGGTGCCGTAGTACTTCTCGATCGCGGCATCAATGGCCTCGCGGGTGGCGAGCACCGGCTCAACCTGGTTGTTGATCACGAAGCGGATGTTGTCGAGTGATTGCAGGTCCAGGGGGTCGGCAATGGCGACCGTGAGAACGCCGTCGAACATGTCAATGGGCATGATATGGTTTTCCCGGCACAGCTCATGGGGCACCATGTCAATGACCGACTTGGGAATCTCCAGTCCGGCCAGGTCCACCATTTCCATGTTGAACTGCTCGGCCAAGGCGCTGGTGATGTCATTGGCGGTGCAGAGCCCGTCGGCCATGAAGATCTCGCCGATCTTGGCCTTCTCGCCGTTCATCTGCTTTTCAAGCGCGGCCTCGATGTTCTCCTTGGTGACACACCCCATGTCCATCAGGATCTCACCGATGAAACGCCGCGCGTCTGACATGTTGCCGCCCTCAACCGAGATGTGCAATGAAGGATGAAGGACAAGCCCATCGCGCCGGGTCGGGCGCACTGCTGCTCATCCTTCGTGCCTCATCATCCCGCCATCGCCCTGAGCCCTGCGTAAGCACCCACCCTACAATGTGCAATATACGGCGTGCCACGTGATTTGGCAAATTGCGTTAGCGACCCCCTCTCCCGCAATCTGTGAAACGCGCTACGCATTGCCTGCCATCGCCTATCACCTGTTGCCAGTTGTTGCCTCCAAGGCATGCTCTGCGGGCACCGCCCCGCCGTTGCTTATCCCTGGTCCGGCGCCGCTTCCTTCACCACCTCAAGTTCTACCGTCAGGTTGCGTGCGCGCCAGATGAAGGACAGATGCTTCTCCCAGAGATTCGGGAAACAGCGGTACTGGAGCCTGCCGATGAGGTCCCACAGCCCGCCGCCGAACGACAGTTCCGCCCAGATTAGCTTCATTCGCCGCTGCGTGCAACAGTGCTCGCTCTGCGTGTCGAAGAAGCTGAAGCTCCGGCGGGCAAAGTGGTGGGCGTGGGTGGGGTCTTCCCACGAATTCAGGCTCGAGAAATGCGGCGTGATTATCATCACGCGTGCGCCACGCTTGCTGACCCGATGGATCTCGTCCATCACCGCGGCCACGTTCGTCAGGTGTTCCAGGACGTGCGAGCAGACGACCGTATCGAACCGGTCGGCTGCAAGCGGCCACGGCAGGCAGTTCAGATCGTGGACGATATCCACGCCCGGCCAGGATCGCACGTCAATGCCGACGGCGCCAGGCGTCTTGGCTTTCCCGCACCCGATGTCCAGTATCTCGCCCATGCTGCCCAACATCGTACCATTTCCGGCGCGGAATTCGACTGGCGAACAGGCACTATTGCGGGGCAGGCGCTGCTGGGCGTGCGCGCCGGACGCGCCACAAATGGCTGCCGGTGGTTCGAGACTTGTCTTGTCACCTGAAGATGTTATCGAGGCAGTCGCCGGATGTTCGGGTGGGTATGACATGAAGGCCATGGCGGTGGTGATCGCGGCGGCGGCTCTCATGGCGACGTGTTCGCATGCGGCGGCCGACAAGGATCCAGCGTGGGAAACGGCCATGAAGGCCACGGTCACCCCAAAGGACAACGGCGCGGCCCTGGAGAACCCCGGCATGGGCTGGGTGTTCCACTATTACGACAACGTGCCGGCGAACTACGGGTCGCGGCTCGAGCCTTCCGACACGGTGGACGATTATCCCGGCCTGACCGTCGTCTACCTCCGTATCCCGTGGTCGTACATCGAGCCGGAAGAAGGACGGTTCAACTGGGCGGTGGTGGATACGCCGGGCGAGCGCTGGATCGCCAAGGGCAAGCAGATCGCGTTCCGGTTCTCCTGCAGCGAATCGTGGATGCGCTGGGCCACGCCCGAATGGGTGCAGAAAGCCGGCGCCAAGGGCCACAACTTCAAGCCCGGCGACGGCGTGAAGCCGGACGGGCCCTTCTGGGAACCGGACTACGACGATCCCATCTTCCTCGAAAAGCTCGACCGTTTCCTCGCCGCGGCGGCCGCCCGCTACGACGGCAACCCGGCGGTCGCGTTCGTTGACGTCGGATCGTTCGGCGTCTGGGGCGAGGGGCACACGTACTCCAGCACCAGGTTGCCGTATTCCGTCGCCACGCTGCGCAAGCACATTGACCTGCACTGCAAGCACTTCAAGAAGACGCTCCTGGCAGCCAACGACGATTTCGCTTCGCACGACCGCGGGCAGAGCATTATTGACTATGCGTGCGAAAAGGGCCTCACGCTGCGCGACGACAGCATCCTGGTGCAGGCCGGCAAGAACGCGTACTTCAACGCCAAGATGGCGCCGGCCTTCTGGCCCAAGGTGCCTGTCATCCTGGAAAGCGAACACTACGGCGGCTCCCGCGACCGCGGTTGCTGGCAGGACGGCAGCCTGTATCTCCGGGCGGTCGAGGAGTACCACGCCAGCTACGCTTCGATCCACTGGTGGCCGCGCGAGTTTCTCAAGGAATGCAGGCCGCTCATTGACCGCATGAACCTGCGCCTCGGCTACCGGCTGCAGTTGCTCGAGGCGTCATGGCCGGCACAGATCCCCGTAGGCGGAACGTGGCAGTTCAACGCCAAGTGGCGCAACGCGGGCGTGGCGCCGTGCCTGCCGGGCGGTTATCCGGCGGTGACGTTCAAGGACGCCAAGGGCGGGATCGCGGGCGTGTTCGTGGACGAGGGATTCGATATGCGCTCGCTGCCGGTCGGGGCGCCCGATAAGGCCGAAGCGCGCGCGCAGGAGAAGACCTTCGCTCTGCCGTTCCAGCTCACAGGCGGCGCCTGCAGCGTCTACGTGTCGGTCGGGACGCGCACGGGGACGCCGCGCATCGCGTTGCCGCTCGAAGGCGACGACGGCCAGCGGCGCTACAAGATCGGGACGGTGCAGGTGACCGGCGACTACGCGGTCAGAGCCGGGGTGCTCGAAAAGCGCGGCGGGAAATGGCTGTTGCCGCTGACCTGGACGGTCCATCGGCCTTTGCCCGCAGGTGTCGCCCCGTTCTGTCACTTCGAGAGCAAGGGGAAGATCGCGTTCCAGGGGAATCCGCCGCCCGACGCGCCGCAAGCGGAGCTCGGCAAGCCCGGCGTGGTTCAACTGCCGTGCGCGTTCGACGTGCCGGAGAAAGCCCGCGGCGGGTCGTTCGGCGTGCACGTGGGGTTGTGGCTGCCCGAGCGTATCGGGCAAGCCGATGAACGGCTGATGCCGGACGTCGGCGAGAACGACAAGCGCGTGATCGCCGGCCAGTTGAATGTGGGCGCGGATGGCGAGGCGGCATTCGTGCCGAAGACTGCGCCATGAAGAAGGCCAAGCGGAAGAGGCTGCCGGTTGAAGCGCTGAAGGCGCGCAGCGGCGCGGCGGCGATGGCCGCTGCCACGCGCGGGCGCAGCCGCGTCTTCACGGACAAGCGGAAGGCTGTGCTGCCGGCGAAGAAGCAGATTGAGGAGCAGTTGCGGGAGCGGGGGAAGTGATGGCGCGTTCACCGGACACAGAGCCTTGGGCCGACGAGATGCAGATCGAGCTGCTGCGGCAGGCCGGCCCGGCGCGGCGCCTGGAACTCGCCTGCCAGCTTAGCGCGCTGGCCTGGAATGCGGCGCGCTCGGCGTTCGACCGGCTGTACCCGCATGAGACCCAGGATCAGCGCGATCTGCGTTTTCTGAGCTCGATCTACGGGGAACAACTGGCCAGGGACTTCATCGCCTACCGCCAGAAGGTGCGCGGGCCGCAGAACGAGAGACTGGCGCCATGAGTTCGCGGGAGATCACCGAAGTCACGCTGCGCATCGCCGCGCTTCTGGAGAAGCTGGGCGTGGCGTATGAGATCGGCGGTTCGCTGGCGAGTTCGCTGCACGGCGTGCCGCGGTCCACGCTCGACGCGGACATTGTGGCCGATCTCACGCCGGACACGGCGCGCAGGTTCGCCGAACTGCTCGGCGACGAATTCTACAAGAACGCCGATGCGATTGCGGACGCGGTGCGGGCGAGGCGTTCGTTCAACATCATCCATCTGCCGACCATGCTGAAGGTTGATGTGTTCGCCGTGCAGGACACGCCCTTTGCGCGGACGGAGTTCTCCCGGCGCATGCAGCGTCCGTTCCCCGATGCCGGTGGGCCGCTCGTCTGGGTCAGCAGCCCGGAGGACATCATCCTGCACAAGCTGGTGTGGTATGCAGACGGCGGCAAGGTGGCGCAGCGGCAACTGCAGGACGCAGTCGGCGTTCTGCGCACGGCCGGCGCTACTCTCGACCAGGCTTACCTGACGCGGTGGGCGACGATACTTAGTGTTGCGGAACTGCTGGAACAGGCGCGCGGCGAAACTACAAAGACAGGATGACGGCTTCGCGACCTCAAGCCTCAGGTCTACTTTGCTTTCGGTGCCGCCGCAGGCTGGGGCAGTTGCAGGCGGGGCAGCTTGACCTTCAGAGGCACGTTCTGCTTGGGCGGCGGCGGGGGAGCGCCTCGGCCGCGCGGCGGCGCAGGAAGGTTGCGTTCCACCACAATGTCGAGCGTGGCGTTCTCGGGGTAACTGCGCACGATGCCGATGAGGCGCGCGTAATTGTAGACCGGTTTGCCGTCAACGCTCAGGAAGCGGTCGCCCGGCGCAAAGCCGGCCTTCTCCGCGTCGCTGTCGCGGTCCACTTTCTCGACGTTGGCCGCCTGCGTTTCGTCCACGCGGTTGGAGAACGTCAGGCCGTCCGGCAGCGTGCCGTGGTACACGACCTTGCCGCCGGCTTCCTTGAGCAGCGGGTAGAAGCGCGCGATCTGGTCCACCGGAATCGCGTAGCCGATGCCCGTGTTCGCTTTGGCCCCGAAGCGCGACATGATCTGCCCGGTGATGCCGATGAGCGTGCCGTCGAGCGTCAGGAGCGGGCCGCCGGAATTGCCCGGGTTGATGGCTGAATCGGTCTGGATCGCGTCGCAGTAGTTGCCCTGGAAGCGGTGCAGCGCGCTGACGGTGCCGAGGCTGACCGATGGCGGGCCGTCCAGGTCGGCAAGCTTGAAGGGATCGCCGACCGCCATCACCTGCTGCCCCACGCGGACCTTGGCCATGTCGCCAAACTCGACATACGCCAGGTCGTGCGCCTCGCGGGCCCTCAGCAGCGTCAGGTCGCCGACCGGGTCGGTGCCGACGAGGTCGCAGACCATCAGCTTGCCGGTGTTGCCGATGCGGACGGTCCACTGCTTGCGGTCGCCGGCCACGTGGTGGTTGGTCAGAATGTAGCCGTCCGCGCTGACAACGACGCCCGAGCCGCCGCCGACGAAGACGAACGCCGCCGAAGCCTTCTGGATGGCCTTGGTAAGTTCCTCTTCGGCACGCAGAGCCGTGGCGATGCCGTCGCCGTCGTTCTCGGTCGCGGCAAACACGCGGCCCGCGGTGCTCGACACCGCCAGGACCAGCACCATTGCCGCAAGACGCACACCGCTGTGCATACGCTCTCTCGCCACCTCGACCGCAAGAACGGACACAGAATATCATGGAGCGCGGCGCGATGCACGCGAATTCCGGCCCAGAGGCCGTGGACATGGGCAGGATGCTCGTGCCCTACCAGCCGAAGGGGTTCCAGTACCAGCGGTCGTCCTTCTTCAGCATGTAGATAACGAGTTCGCCTTTGCGGCTTAAGGTGATGTGGGTGCGCGGATGGTTGGGCATGTATTTGCGCGCCAGCTCCGCCGATCCATCAAGAGGGACTCTGACAATCGTGACGTTGTCAATGTCCACGCCCGCGTAGGTTCCCGCAGCCCGCGCTGTTTCGCGCGCTGTGGTGGTAGCCCCGATTTCAACCTCTGCAGGGCCCATGGCAAGCGCTTTCTCTCTTATCTCACGCACCAGGTCCTTGGTGATCGTCATGCTTGGTGCCATTGCCTTGAGCTTGTCCTTCACCAGGGCAGCCGCTTCGTCCTCCCGGTTCGCAACCATGGGCTTGCCGTTGTCGGCAAACGTTTGAGCGCCGGTAGCATAGTCGTCCGTCAGGAGCGCGGCGCTCGCCCGTTCGTACGTCTTAAGGGCGTCGGCGATGATCACGCTAAGTCTGTCGAGCGTCTTGGGTGCTGTTCGCAAATCTGTGTTTCGCGGCTCGGCGCCCGCGATTTCCGCTGGTTGCCGCGGCACAGCGCGCGGAGGCGGGGGCGGAGCTCTGCGCGGAGTGCTCGGAGTTTCCAGGGGGGCTTGTCCGCCGCGGTCCCGGATCATCTGCACCGCCTCGCGGTGAGCTTGTACCGACGATTCAATCGCCCTGCGCATCAAGGCTCTCTGTTCGTCGCCCTCGATCTCCTGGAGCACGGCTGCCGCTTTGACCGGAAAGTCCTTTTCCAGCGCGGCCACGCGCCCGGCTATAACAGCGGACACCAGTTCGTACTCAGGGGTAAGCTGGCCCGGACGGACGGGGCTCAGGCGCAACTGCTTACCGCGCCAATAGGCAGGGGACATCATCGTGTCTAACTGTGCACGGGCGTCTTCCACGCCCCGTGCCGCCATGCCGCCGAGCGCGACGAAGGCGCACTGGACTGCACTTGCTTCTCCGGCGTCGAGCAGACCTGAGCGTTGGTTAACGAAGTCCACCAGCCTCGGTACGTCGTCGGATTGGCCGATATGCGCGAAGAAACCGACAATCTGCGACCAGTATTCCTTCTGGCGCTTGTCAGCAACGATGCTGTACAGATCTGTCCTCGCGGCTGGGTTTGCCTTTCTGACGCGGCTGAGGTACGCAGTGTTTGCCGGGGCGAGGAGGATGGTCTTGGCGAGCTTGACGGTCTCCTCAACGGACAAAAGTTGCCCGTCGCTTTCCTGCGCCGCAAGAGCGGACAGAGCGGGAACGAGCAGTAAGCATTGAACTGGCACTGCACACTTCCTAAACATTTTGCGCCTCCACACCCGCAAGAAGCTCTCAGGCTACCTGACCTTGTGCTTTTCGAACTTCTCGCATTCGGCATTCGTAAGGACGTTCGCTTGTCCACCCCAGTCGCGCCACATCACGCTGTCCGGGTCGTCCTTTCGAGGATCCGTGTAATCGCCCGCAATGCCGACGCCGTTCACCAGTTTCAGGTACCAGGCTTCGGGCGAGTTGACGATAGGCTGCGCGAAGAGCGCCATCCATGTGCAATACACAGCGCTTCCCACCGACGGACGCGCGCCGTCCTGCGGCGTCACTGCGTAGAGCGTCGAGCCCAGGACAACCAGCGCCAGCAAGGCGGCAAGCGTCCAGCGGAACTCGTGCAGCAGCGCACGGAAGTACAGCGAGGTCACGTGCAGTCCCGTGCGCTTGTGTGGCGCCATGGCCATCACTATATCGAGTGCCGGCCCGCTCACAACGCCCGGCTCGTGGGTCTTCGGACCGGCACACGGCGCTCCCCCCCCCGTCAAGGCAGCGACGGAAGCTGCCGAAGCGTGTAGAATGTCCGCATGTCTGTGTTCCTTGTCGCTCTTCCAGAATGGCTGCGTCGCATCGAATGGGTTGACCGGCTGTGGCGCCTGCCGTGGGAGCGGATCCCTGAGCTGTACATCGGCGAGCAGCTCGCGCTCGGCACATTGCTGGGCGTGACAGTGCTCGGCTGTGCGGCGGCGGCCAACCGTTTTCTGGCGGGACACTTTTCATGGCCCAAGCCGCGCAAGGCGGTCAAGGCCCCGAAACGGAAACGAGGCGTCGGCATCAAGTGGCTCGTCCTGGGACTGATCGCGCTTCTTCCGGGCGGGCTCGTCGGCACAGCGGCCGTGTACGCCATCATGGGCAAGGAGAACTGGCGGCACGACGCGCTGCGCATCGTCGGCGTATCCATGGTGCCGGCGGGGCTGCTGGCGCTGCTGCGCGCGGAGGGTTTCCCGTGGCCGGAACTGCGCGAGGGCGTGTACGGCAGTGCTACGCTGGGCCTGATCTTCGGCCTGCTGCACGTCTGGGCGATGATAAAGCTGCTGCGCCAGTGGTGGGGTGAGCCCGACGAATGTGTGCCGTGGTGGCCGCCAGCGGCTTTGTGCTTGCAGGTTCTTATACTATTCGGTGCAGCGGTTCTGCTGCTTGAGCCGAAGTAGGCTCCGCCAGCATTATATCATTCTGGACTATGTTTGGTATACCATCTTGCGTCAGCGATTCACCATTGTGCAGCAGTGCACAATGTGCCCTAACGCAACCCAAGATGCAATTTGCATAAGTGATGAAAGGATGGTAGAGCTTTACTTGGGGCGTAAGCGAAAAAAACGATGGGCGCAGACTGGCTTAGTGTTTGCACAAGTGAGTCTGTGGCGTTTTTTCGCCATCTCCCAGGGTTGGCGCTGGTCTGGTGAAGGGGTACCGGCCTGTGGCTCAAAGCTACGACGAGGTAGATCGCGCCAGCAGTGAACTCGTCGTCCTGCACGATGTGCTTAGTTGGCGCGAGTTTCACGAGGTCGCGTTGCGTCGCGCCGGCTTCGGCCAGGTCGCTACGTATCCCGCACAGCCCGACGCGCTGCAGGAGCACTTCAACCAGTCTCCCAACCGGCATGTGGACCTGATCGTCTTCGGCGTTCAGCCTCAGAGCGAGATGTCCTGGGAGAATCTGCGCCAGTTACGGGGCGTCTTCTCCGGCCCGGTTCTGGCGACGACCGAGCTGCAAGACGACAAGGCGCAGGAGCGCGTGCGCGCCCTCGGCATTCAGGATTACCTGGCAGTGGGCGAGTTCGGTGAGGAAGCTCTCGAACTCAAAGTCGAAACGGCGCTGACCGCGCATCGCATCAACACCATGATCCTCGAGAACGATCTGCGCACGCAGCGCCTCTTCGTCAACATCCTCACGGTGATGGTCAGAATCCTCGAATCGAAAGACCCCTATACCCGTTTCCACAGTCATGCCGTGGCGAAGTGGTCGCGCATGATCGGCCGCCGCAAAGGGCTGTGTGAGGAAGACCTGGACCGGCTCGGCTTGGCGGCGGTGTTCCACGACTTCGGGAAGATCGGCGTTCCCGAGGCGATTCTCAACAAGGCAGGCGCGCTCACCGACGAAGAGTTCGCCGTTATGCGCAAACATCCGACGATCGCGCGCGACCTGCTCTCCTCCCTCGAACTCCTTTCGGACCTCTTGCCTGCCATCGCGCACCATCACGAGCGCTGGGACGGCAGCGGCTACCCGGACGGCTTGAAGGGCGAGCAGACGCCGCTGTGGGGGCGCATCATCGCCCTGGCGGACGCCTATGACACCATGGTCACCCGCCGCACGTACAAGGACCCCATGGCGATGGCGGATGTGCGGGTCGAACTGGACCGGTGCCGCGGTACCCAGTTCGAAGCGGACCTGGTGGATCATTTCAAAGCAATCCTCGACGAATATGTGAAAGTGGTATAGAATAGCCGCTTGTGATTACAAGTTCCCGTGAACGGCACCGTCCAGCAGTATGGTGCGTCGTTTTCGTTTGAGGCGGCTCCATGAGCCCCGAAGCCACCCGTTTCGGCGAGTTCGTCATTGAATCGCTTCTTGGCGAAGGCGGCATGGGCAAAGTCTACCGCGCGCGCCAGGTGGCACTCGACCGCTGGGTGGCGCTGAAGGTTCTGAACCAAGCCCAGGGGAACCGCGACTTCGTGGAGCGCTTCTACCGCGAAGCGCGTTCCGCCGCGCGGCTGACTCATCCGAACATCATCCAGATTTACACGGTCGGCGAGCATGAAGGCGTCCCCTTCTTCGCGATGGAATATGTCGAAGGGGCGGATCTCGAGACGCTGTCGCGATCGTCCCCGGAACTCTTCACCGTGGACGAAGCCGTGGAGGCGACGCGCTGCGTCCTGAAGGCGCTCGCACTTGCCAAGGAACAAGGCATCGTGCACCGCGACATCAAGCCCGGCAACATCATGGTCACCAAGACCGGGCTCGTCAAAGTCATGGACTTCGGCCTGGCCAAGGGCATGAGCGTGGACCACTTCGCGACGCAGGTTGGCCAGGTCGTGGGCACGCCCGCCTACATGTCGCCTGAACAGGGCACGGGCAGATCCGTGGACACGCGGTCGGACATCTACTCCCTTGGCTGCGTGCTGTACCACTGCCTTTGCGACCGGCCGCCCTTCCAGGCCAACGATGTCGCTGCGCTGGTCTACAAACACACGTACGAGGCCCCGGAGCCGCCGAGCAAGTTCCGAGACGGCGTGCCGCCCGCGCTTGAGGCGCTCTGCCTGAAGATGCTCGCCAAGAGTCCGGCCGACCGCCCCCAGGACCCCCAGGAAGCGCTCGTCGTGTTGGCGCAGATCCCCTGCAATGCAAGTTTGGCGGAGGAGCGCCTCGCCAAGCGCGTCACTGACATCCTGAAGGCCAAGAGGTTTCAGGAGGCCGCAGCCGTCGCCAGGCCCTCTCCTGTAACACCCCGGTCCCCTGTGCCCGGCGGCGCTGCAATGCCGCCGCTTGCCGGGATGCCGACGCTCGTCACGCCCCCGCCGGCGGCCATGGGGATGCCGACGCTCATCACGCCCCCGCCAGCGGCCATGGGGATGCCGACGCTGATCACGCCACCTGCGGGGCCGGTGGCGCGCGCCAAGACGCCTGATGCAACGGGGCAACGGCCGGCACAGGAGCCGGGCTCGCACATCGCCCCGATCAACGAGCCGCGCCTGCTCACGCCGCTCCCGGGCACGAGCGCCGGCGTTGCTGCGGCGGCGCTACGCGAGAGCTTCAGAAAACTTTCCGACGGGCGCTGGTCGTACAGGGCGGAGCTGCGGCGCTGCACCTTCGCCGAGGGACTGGCGAGCATCCTTAAGGCCGTGCCCGGTGAAGCGTCGAGCGGCCTCGGAGACTGCCTGCTCTGCCCTAACTGGAACAAGCGTGTGGGCTGCGCCGTCGCCCACGGATACGAGCTGGTGGCGAAGAGACGGCACAAGGGTCTGGAGCTGCTGGTGGAACAGGCCGTCGCCTGGGCCGGCGCCGGCCGCTTCGACAGGGCTATCTCGCTCCTGGATGGCAATATCAAGCAGAACCCCAACGACGCCGCCGGCTATCGCGAGCTGGCCCGCATCTACGACCACCCCGAGTACAAGGGCCGCGACAAGCGGCGCGCCATCGTCCTCTACAACCGCTTCGCCGAACTTGCCCGGCTGGGCGCTGCCTTCTCCGGCTTCGAGATCTCACGCGCCGAGGAACGCGCCAGCTCCCTGATGACCTCACCGGGCCAGGAGCGGAAGACCTCCATCTTGGCCCCGGGCACCGGCGTCGCCTTCCACTGTTTCTACCGCGGCTCGGTCACCTGCTTCGCCTACGGCGCGCTCACCAGCGAGCGCCTGATACTGGCGCGGGCCGGGTACGTTGATCCCGACAGCGGCATAACCGCCACCGAGATGGGCAGTACCTTGGGGCGTGCCACCACCTTTTTCCGCCGGCTTAGATCCGAAGAGGCGCGGAAAGACGAGCAGGCGGCGGTCAAGAAGGAACTGGCGCGGCTGTCCAGCCTTGCGCTCGACGACCTGGCGAAAGATCCCGCCTGTGTTGCCGTTGTGGAATGCGCGCACATGATAAGTGTCACCGTCAGCGGGGACCAGGACCCCGTTACCCGCTGCATCACCATACAAGCGCAGCAGACACACCAACTCCTTTTCACGGAGGAAACGCTCTTCAAAGCTGAGCAATGCTATGAGCTCCTGCGCCGGAAGCTGGCGAAGTAGTAAGGGCCTCCCGAGGGCAGCCTGTCCGCAGCCATTGCATCCTGCCTTGTTATGACATCTGGCCGCAGTTTTGCTAGGAAAGTCGCGTAGCAGCCAGGCTTTGGCTAGCGCAGGTGCCAGTCTCTGCTAACTTGGGCTTCCTGCTTGTCCAGCCGCTGGCTGCCTTGTCGTGGCGCGGGAAAATCGCATGGGTTCGGACCTTCCCGGTCTTAGTGAATTCGTCATCGAGTCGCTGCTGGGCGAAGGTGGCATGGGCAAGGTCTACCGCGCTCGCCAGGTAGCGCTGGATCGCTGGGTGGCGCTCAAGGTCCTCGCGCACGCCAGAGACAAGAAGGACTTCCTGGCACGCTTCTACCGCGAAGCACAATCGGCGGCCCGTCTGGTTCATCCCAACATCATCCAGATATATACCGTTGGCGAGTATGAAGGAATCCCCTTCTTCGCCATGGAGTACGTTGAGGGGGTTGACCTGCAGCGGCTGGCCCGCTGCCACCCCGAATACCTGACTATTGAGGAAGCCATGGAGATCGTCCGTTCCGTGGCGAAAGCGCTCAGCATCGCCAAGGAACACGGCATCGTGCACCGCGACATCAAGCCGGCGAATATCATGGTTGCGAAGAGCGGCCTGATCAAAGTCATGGATTTCGGCCTGGCCAAGGGTATCGCCGCCGATGAGTTCGCAACCCAGACCGGCCTCGTCATCGGCACTCCGGCCTACATGTGCCCCGAGCAGGGCGCCGGCAGAGACGTGGATATCCGTTCCGATATCTACTCGCTGGGCTGCGTGCTGTATGAGTGCCTCTGCGACCATCCCCCCTTCGAGGCCGATAGCGTCGCCGCGCTGATCTACAAGCACGCGTATGAGGACCCGCAGCCGCCGGCGGAGTTCCGCAAGGAGGTCCCACCGGAGCTGGAAGCTGTGTGCCTGAAGATGCTCGCCAAGAACCCCGCTGAGCGTTTCCAGACCCCTGAGGAACTCCTCCTGGCGCTGGCCCAGATCCCCTGCAATCAGGCGCTCGCCGAACTCCTGCTCGCCAAACGCGTCGCCACGGTCTTGCGCGCCAAGCGGCCCGAGAACGGCCCCACGCCGGACCACGACGCCGCCGCCATTGTCC
>JAPLOD010000044.1 GCA_026692735.1 Planctomycetota bacterium
CAGGTTCTTCACGCCCATGTAGAAACAGAGCGTGCCGATCCTGGCCAGCGCGGCCCAGTCGAGCGCGCTCTCGGGCTTGGTGGGGTCCTCGTGTCCCGTCACGAACGCGACGGCGCTGGCGCAGTCGCGGTGCGTCACGGGAATGCCCGCGTACGCCGCGGCGGCAATGCCCGCGGTGACGCCCGGGACGACCTCGACGTTGACGCCCTGCTCGACGAGGTACAGCGCTTCCTCCGCGCCGCGGCCGAAGAGGTACGGGTCGCCGCCCTTCAAGCGGAGGACGGTCTTGCCCGCCTTGGCTTTCTCGGCCAGGAGGCGGTTGATCTCGGGCTGTTCAAGCGTGTGCTGGCTGCCGCGTTTGCCGACGTTGATCTTCTCCGCGCGCGGGTTGGCGAGCGCCAGAATCGGCGGCGCGACGAGGGCATCGTAGACGAGGCAGTCACAGGCGCGCAGGAGTTCGAGCGCGCGCACGGTGAGCAAGCCCGGAGCGCCCGGGCCGGCGCCTGCCAGGTACACGGTCCCCGCCTGCGTTTTCATACGGGAAGGTATAAACACAAACAGACGAAGAGACAAAGGAAAGAAGGATGAAGGATGAATGATGAAGGATGAACAGGGAAGACCGGCCGGCTATTGGCTACTGGCTATTGGCACGCGGCGCATAGCGCGCTGGTGGAGGGGCTACTGATCGAGATAGGAGCCGGCGATCCTCGGAGCGTCGGCGAGGCCGAGGCGCTGCAGAATGTCGCGTGCTTCCACCTCGCCGTGAGCGGGCGGTTCGCCGTCGCGCAACACGACCTCGAGTTCGAGGAAGTCGCCGAGGCCTTCGACCTGGTCGAGATGAATGCGCGTGCGGCCCAGCATGAAGAGGCGGCGGGCCTTGACCACGCGGCGGAGCACGCCCAGGCCGAGCGCAAGCGTCTCCTTCAGTCCGACGGGATCGGCGACGCTGAAAAGCCTGTAGTTGCAGGTGCGCAGGCCATTGATGTCCGGGCGTTCGTAGGCGACGAGCTGCGCGCCGCCCGGTTCCTGCTCACGGAGTTTCAGGCGCGCGCCCTTCGGCGCCTGGAAGTACGTATCCACCTGCTGGAGGACGCCGCGGTCTTCGGCGCCCAGCGCTCGGACGGCGGAGAGAACGGCCGCCAAGTCGGGGAGTTTGATCTTCACTTCGACGTTATGGGGCATGGGGTGCTCCGGGAATCCCACTACGGCAGTCGGAAGGAGACCGCTGGGAGGTCCAGCACCTCACCGGCGCTATCGGGGCCGCGTCCCGATGCGCAGCTTGCCCTCGGCATCCATGGGGCTGAGGAGCGGCATGGGCGGCGGCGGCGGACGTTCGGCCTTCGTCGCGGGGAGCAGTTCGCCATCGAGCGTGATATTCTCCGCCTTGCCGACCTCGCATTTCCGATACGGCGGCCCCTCCGTGGAGAAGGTGTTGTTCTCCACCTTGATGTCGTGCGGCATGCAGCCTTCGACGGGGATGTTGTTGTGCGTGTCGTACGCAACGGAGATCGCAACGAAGGGGCGGAAGGACTTGCCGCGGAAACTGCGGAACACATTGGCTGCGATGAGGCCCGAGCCGTCCCTGATGCCCACGCCATGGCGGAGGTTCTCAAAGAGGTTGCGCTCGATGACGAAGGTGCCGTCCATGCCGGGATGGGTGTCCACGGCGCAGAGTTCATAGGCTGACAGGTCGTTGCTATCCACGCGGTTGTGCACGAACTCCCAGTGGGTCTTGCGCACGCCGGGCTTATGGACGTACTTGCCGAGCGTCTTGGGGCTGCTCCAATCGAGCGCGCCGTTGGAGGCCAGGGAGTGGCGGTTCTGCGCGAACTCATTGTCAGCGATCAGGACGTAAGCGCCAGAGTAGAGGGCGACGCCGTAGCCGAGGCCATCGCGCAGGTTGTGGTGCACGGAACAGCGGTCCAGTTGGGCAGTGGCTTCGTCGGCGAAATTCGTCGCGTAGCTGAAGCCCGTAAGCTCGCAATGGTCAATCCGCACATCCTGCTTGCGTTCCACCGTGATGCCGTAGGTGTCGTTGTCAGTGCTCGTGGTTGCGCCGGCGCCCTCCAGTCTCAGCCGCGTGAAGCGCACTCCGTCGCCTCCGGCGCGGAACAGGTGGGCAGTCTTGCTGCCGGCCTTGCAGACGGTCCCGGCGCCTTCGCCCAGGACAGTCAGGCCGGCGGGCACGAGCACCTCCGAGTCGAACACGTACTGCCCGGCAGGCAGAACGACGACGCGGAGTCCCTCCTTGGCGGCGCGCTCGCACGCTGCTTGAACGGCCGCGGCCGTAGGGCCAGCCACGGTGACACGTTTCTCAAGGCGTGATTTCTCGTCCTCGGTCAAGGGCACGTCGGGACCGACAGGATGACGCGGCCCCGCGGGCGGCGGCTTGGCGTCCGGCTTGTCCTGCGGGCGGGCCTCTTCGGGCCGGACAGTGGCGGGCGCCAGCGCCACAAGAAGGGCAACCGCCAGAAACGAGCGAGAGTTCATCATCATGGCGCTCCAAGGGGCGACAAGTCGCCGTACCCCAAAAGCACGGGCGCCCAATGGCAAGGCTGCCCGCGGCACGAGGACAGGCAAGCTGGAAAGCTTGCCCTACTTCTTCTTGTCGGGCGTTGCCGGCGGGGAGGCTGGCGGCACAGCCCCGGCGGCTTGGGCATCGGCGGCCTGTTTCCCTTCGGCGACCATCTTGCCCATGAAGTCGGGAAGCTGCACGCCGCCGACATCCTTCATGACCTGCATCATGGGCGGCAGCGTTCTGGCCATGCTCTGCAGGAAGTTGGACGTGCCGGTGGCGCCTTCCTTGCCGCCGCCTTCCCAGACCACGACCTTGTCGAACTTGATGTTCGCGATCGCGCTCGCGGCCGTTTCGGCGATGTGATCCAGGTGTTCGAGCATGAGCATCTGGAAGGCCTGCTGGGAGCCGCCGCAGGCTTCGATGATGCGTTTGAGGCCGTCGCCTTTCTTGGCCAGGATTTCGTAGTTGCCCTTGGCTTCGGCTTCGAGCTTGGCGTAGATGGCGGAGGCTTCGCCGATGGCCTGCAAGCGGCGTCTCTCGGCCTCAGCTTCGGCTTCCACGATGGTCTTGGCTTTCTCGGCCTTGGCGGGCGCTTCGAGGGCGGCGCGGCGTTCGGCTTCGACGCGCTCGGCTTGGGCGAGAGCGGCTTTGGCCATGGCCTTGTTCTGCGCTTCCTGCACGGCGGCCTCGGCTTCGCGCTTCTTGGTTTCGGAGAGGCGGTAGGCTTCAGCCTGTTTGATGGCCAGTTCGGCCTGCGAAGCGACGACGGCCGCCTGGGCGGTGTTTTCGCCGGCGACGGCCTTGGCGTTGGCTTCGGCCAGCGCGATACGCATGGCGCGTTCGGCGTCCTTGATCTGGGCGTCGCGCTGGTAGGCGGCGGTCTGTTCGCCGATCTTCTGTTCCTTGTCCAATTCGGCGATGCGGACGGCCTGTTCGCGCTGCGCTTCGCGCGTGCCGATCTGCTTGATCTTTTCGGCGTTGGCGACCTGGACGGCCTTGTCGCGGTTGGCCTCCGCGACGTGGGTTTCGCCGAGCTTTTCCTGGTCGGCGACGTCGCCGCGGGCCTGCTGGATGGCCTGCGCCGCGGACTTCTGGCCGATGGCTTCGATGTAACCGGATTCGTCGGTGATGTCGGTGATGTTGACGTTGATGAGGACGAGGCCGACCTTCTGGAGTTCCGGTTCGAGGGAGTTCTGGATGTGCTGGAGGAACTTCTCGCGGTCGCGGTTGATTTCTTCGATACGCATGGAGGCGATGACCTGGCGCATTTGGCCGAAGATAATTTCCTGCGCCTGCTGCTGAATGGCGCGGTAGTCGAGGCCGAGGATGCGGATGGCGGCGTTCTGCATGACGGCCGGGTCGGTGCCGATGGCGACGGTGAAGACGCTGGGCACGTTGACGCGGATGTTCTCGGCGGAGAGCGCGCCCTTGAGGGGGATTTCGATCTGGAGCGGTTCGAGGCTGAGGAAGGCATAGTCCTGCAGCACCGGCATGACGAAGGTGGCGCCGCCGTGGATGCAGCGTGCCGATTCGCCGCCGCCGACCTTGCCGTATTTCACCAGCACGCGGTTCTCGTCTCCTTCTTTGGAGTGGCTCTCGTTTCGTCAGCTTTCACAGGATCGCCGGTTTTCTTCGGCACGGCGGCGCCGGCCGCCGCCACGGGCGCGACTCTCAGCGTTTCGCCGTCCACCAGGTCCACGACTTCGACGGCGGTGCCGGTGGGGATGGCTTCGTGGTCGGTGACGGCGTGGTACTCCATGAAACGGTTCTGCACCTTCACGGTGATCTTGCCCGCGCCACTGTTGCGCGCGGGGATGGTGAGGTAGACGACCGCCTGTTCGCCGAGAGCCTGTTCGATATGCGCCGTGCCTTCGGCTTCGAGCTTGGTAAGGCCCCGCATCAGGAGGGCCATCAGGAACAGGCCCAGCAGGCCGGCGCCGGCGGCGACCGCCAGCACGGCGACGGTGGTCAACGAGCTGCTTGCCACGGCGCGCCCCGTCAGCCCGAAGAGCGTGACACCGACGACGAGGGCGCGGAAGTTGAGCAGGCCATGCAGGCCGAGGCCGTGTCCCTGGTCGTGGCCTGCGTCGTGGCTCGCGTCGTGGCCCACGTCGTGTGCGACATCGTGGTCACCGCCGATGTCGTGATCGCCGCCCCCCGCATCATGGTCGCCGCCGACACCCAGCAGCGACATCAGGAGTTGGCACAGGAAAAGGGTGCCTCCCAGAATGGCGCAGATGGTATAAACCCACAGCGGCATACGAGTCCCGCCTTACGAGACACCTGAGATCGTCTCTTCTACGAGTGACTCTACTGTGAGGCCGGTAGCATGGTCAAGGGGAAAGGGAGCTGGAAATTATAACGGGGCGTGGCATTGAAGGTGCTGGGGGAGGATGCCGGATACCGGATACCGGATGCCGGATGCCGGATACCGGATGCCAGATGCCGGATACCAGATACCGGATGCCAGATGCCAGATGCCAACGCGCGGCGGTAGAGCGCGCGGGCGACGGGATGACTGAACGGTTACCAGATGGAAAAGAACGGCGGGAGACCACGCGGGCGCAAGGTGGCACTGGCGGTTCTGGCCGCGCTGTGCGTGGTGTTGGTCGCATGGGTGCTGTCCGGCGCTCGGGAGTGGGCTCGGCGGGACCAGTGCGCCAGGAATCTCAGCGCCATTGCCTGCGCGTGTTTCATGTATGCGGATGTGCCGGCGAATGAGGGGCGATACCCGAGCAAGTGGTCGGAGATGTTCCGCCACTACATTATGGACGGTCGGGTCTTGACGTGCCCGTCGCGCGGCTCGCGGCCGCTGGCGGAGGACGAGGTTGACTCAAAGGCCGACTACGTGCTGGTGCCGGGATTGGCGACCTCGAGTCCGGCCAAGTGGATCCTGATGTACGACCGCTACCCGCACATGGGCGCCGTGGTGAACATTGTCCGGGTGAACAGGACGGTGACGGAGACGATCACGGTGTCCGAACTGCATAGGCAATTGCAGGAGCAAGGGGCGGGTGGGGTCGAGGACAGCCGGTAATCCGCGGCGATGGTTGTGCCAAGAATAGTCCTATTTTCCATGCAGTAGGAGGAATGGTGGTACGTCTTATATTAGGGGTGAGTGGAGGGCGGTGATATAGAGGTATGCACAACGTGCGTTTCCGGACAGACAGCCAACATACCGGATACCAGATGCCGGATGCCAAAGCGCGGGCCGGGGGTGCGCGGAGGATGGAACGACTGAACGGCTGCCGCACTCCACAGCACAACGTGCAGTTCTGGACACACGATGCGACTGACGATGGAGGAGAGAGATGGAAATCCGTGCCTTTCAGGAGCTGATCGCTCGTACATACTTGGAGAAGGACCGCGCGCGCGGGGCGCCGGCCACGTTCATGTGGTTCGTCGAGGAGGTGGGGGAACTGGCCACGGCTTTGCGCGAAGGCACGAAGGAGGAGCGGGCCAGCGAATTCGCCGATGTGTACGCGTGGCTGATGACACTGGCCAACCTGGCCGAAGTGGACATGGAGGAGGCGCTCAAGAAGTACAGCAGCGGTTGCTGCGGCTGCGGGACCGTGCCGTGTTCGTGCGTGGGCGTGAAACCTTGAGGGGCGAGGGGTGAGGGGCGAGGGCCGTTGACAAGGCGGAAGCGATGGGGTCAGATGAACTTGCAGCGGTTGTTTGGGCTGCGCTGCGCGTTGTGGGCTGGTGTATCTAGGCTCGGAGGGGTCTATCGGTGTTTCCGGTTGCCATGACACGCGCACGGCGTTTTGCCGTGCAAAGCCTGGGCTTGGCGCTTCTCCTGGCGTTGGGGTGGCGTTGTCATGGGCTGCACGGCGCGCCGCACGCCTGCATTTACTGGGCGGGATGGCTGGTCCTGGCCGGCTTGTGGTTGTGGTGCCTGCCGCTGCGCGCTCTGGCCGCGCGCTGGCGCATGGAGGCGCGCTTGCGAGCGGCACTGCCGGGCGCCGGCGGAGAGCTGAAGGGGCTGGTCGCCGCCGCCATGACCATCAAGCAGCAGCACGAAGAGCGCGCGCTGTACATCATTGAGAACCTTGCGGCTGCGCGCCGAGCCGCTGTTGCGCGAGCTGGCCGAAACGTCGTCGGCCGAGCTGGACGAATTGGCCCAGGACTACATCAGCCTGCTGGACGTGCTGGTGTCATCGCTGGGGGCGCCGGGGCCGGCGGGGGCGCCGTTCGCGTTCGAGGCCGAGGACCTGCTGGCGTTCATCACGGGGCGCACCTACGTGGTGGGCCCGCGCGAACGGTTCGGCATCTGGTGGCGGGCGACGCGGCCCATCCTGGTGCGCGGCGGCGGAGCGCTGCTGGTGGGCATGCGCCTGCTGCAGCGCGAGAGCTACGCCGAGGCGGCCAGGCTCCTGTCCGGCCTGGCGGAAGGCGGCCTCCTCTCGGCCGAGGCGGACACACTACGGCGCGCGGCGTCGTTCCTGGCGCTGTTCGCGAGGCCGCAGTGGCGCATGACCAGTGCGGACATTCCGCGCTACTTCACGGAAGGGCACTATTTCATGGCCCTGGAGATGGGCGTGCTGCGCTTCCCGACGGCGGGGCTGCCGGAGGTGACGAACGCCTGCCGGACGGGGAAGATTCTGCGGGACAGCAAGCGGCGGCTGCTCGAGGACGCGCTGGCGCTGTGGGGGGTCTTCGACGCCGAACTGGCCCCGTTCCTCGCGCTGCTGCTCAAGCGCCTGCTCGAAGACAAAAGCCGCCATTGTCCCACGCGGGCCAGCTACTGGCGCCGGCAATGGGCCGAACGGCAGGCGTCGTTCGAGCAGCCGATAGCGCTGTTGATGGACGGCATCGTCGCGACGGCGGCCGGCCGTCTGGCCCAGGCGGCGCAGTTGTTCGAGGAAGCGGCGCGGCGGGAACCGCACCTGAGCGTTCCGCTGATCAACCTCGTGTACGTGAAGCTTCAGGCCGGCAAAGTTGACGAGGCGCGGGCCCTGGCGCGCGTCATCGAGAGGCGCTTCCCCAAGGACGGCTACGCCTTCATCGCGCTCGGCCGGCTGTTTGCGACGCAGCTCGAAGACACCGCCGAGGCGGAGCGGCTGTTCCTCAAGGCCCGCGACTTGACCGATCCGCCGACGGAAGCGCTGATCTGCCTGGGCGAGGTGAAGCTGATGGAGGGCCTCTACATGGAGGCCCAGGCGTACTTCGAGCACGCCCGGCAGGCCGATCCCGCGCTGCCCGATCCCAGGCTCGGCCTTGCCCGCACGTACATGGAGACGCGGAACTACAAGCACGCGATCGAGCACCTGGACGCGGTCGTCAAGAGCGGGCCCGACGAGGCCCGCGACATGGCCTGCTATCTCCTCTACCGGACGTACCGCGAGGCGGGGAACGACAAGCGGGCGTTCGAGTGTCTGGACAAAGTCCCGCAGCGTTTCTTCACGGAGCCGGATATTCTGGACGACATCGCCGGCCATCTCGAGAGCGACCAGCAGTACGCCAAGGCGCGGGAGTTCGCCGTGCGCGCCATGATCCTGCGCGCCAGCGGCCAGGGACGCTCCAACGACGCCGACGCACTAAATGCGATGTGAGGTATTCGGCGGCGCAGAGCAGGCATTGGGTTCAGGGGGCCGGAGTCTGGGCTGCGGGCTATCGGGGCAAATGTGCCAACGCTGTCACGCTTCTATGGCATCGTCATTCGCATGCGCTTCAACGATCACGCGCCGCCGCATTTTCACGCCGTTTACGGAGAGTACGAATTGCGCGTGGGCATTTGGCCGGTTAAGATTCTAAGTGGGGAGGCGCCACCACGGGTGCGCTCGATGGTCTTGGAGTGGGCGGCGCTTCATCAAGAGGAGTTGCGGACCGCCTGGGGCCAGTGTCGCGTTGGCGAGGAGCCGACACAAATCGCGTCGCTGGAGTGACTCGCAAAGGGATGGGAATATGTTTCACGTTATCACCGCGGCTATTCCTGAACCGGGCTGCAAGGTTCGCCTGACCTTCAGCGATGGCACGAGCGGCCTTGCGGATTTTGCCCCCGTGGCGGTGCAAGGCGGCGTCTTTGCGAAACTGCGTGATCCGCAGTTCTTCGCACAGGTCACCATTGGCGACAGGGGCCGGTCCATCGAGTGGCCCGGGGAACTGGACTTCTGCGCCGACGCGCTGTGGCAGGAATGCCACCAGCGTGACGCGGTGCCAGCGAATGCCAAGGCTTCCTGAGTTGACCGCCAGGGCGCGGGAGTTCGCGGTGCGGGCCATGATCCTGCGCGCCAGCGGCCAGGGACGGTCCAACGACGCCGACGCACTGAACGCGATGTGAGGTGTTCGGGCGCGTGTTGGCCTGCGCATTACGCCACGGATACGCCCTCGCCAGGCGAGGGCGTATCCTGCTGCAACCCATTGACTGAAAGCCCCCTTCTGGGTACGATGCGCCCATGCTTGGCAACACTTACGGAATAACCGAATCCTTCGATCCAGAAGCACGCGCCGTGGTTTGGCCAGGGGACTGCCTGGACTTGCTCAGGACAATACCCACGGGGAGCATGCAACTCGTTGTCACGTCGCCGCCATATAATATTGGCAAGGAATACGAGAGGCGGCTCAAACTTGAGACGTACCTTGAACAGCAAGCCAAAGTTATAAGAGAATGTATCAGGGCTCTCTCGCCAAGGGGAAGCATCTGCTGGCAGGTGGGTAATTACGTTGACCAAGGAGCCATTATACCACTGGATACGGTTCTTTACCCAATCTTCACAGAACGTGGGCTCAGGATGAGAAATCGAATCATCTGGCACTTTGAGCACGGTCTACACTGCAGCCGGAGATTCTCTGGCCGCTACGAAACCATAATTTGGTTCACGAAGTGCGAGGAATACACCTTCAATCTTGACCCTGTTCGCGTGCCCCAAAAGTATCCGGGCAAGAAGTATTTCAAAGGACCGAAGGCGGGGCAGTACTCATGCAACCCCCTGGGGAAGAACCCGGGCGATTTGTGGGTGATCCCGAACGTCAAAAGCAATCATGTGGAAAAGACCAACCATCCGTGTCAGTTCCCCGTTGAATTGATCGAGCGATTGGTTTTGTCGCTGACGAACGAGGAGGATTGGGTTCTAGATCCATTCCTCGGAACGGGCACAACAATTATCGCTGCGATTCGCCATGGACGGCGGGGTATGGGGGCGGATACCGTGCCAAAGTACGTCAAGTTAGCCCGAGAGAGGGTTCAACAGGAGATCGAGGGCAGTTTACAGACTCGCCCCATGAACAGGCCCGTCTACGACCCTGTTGAGGCGGGCAATAAGCTGACAGTTGCACCTTGGGATAGGAAAAGGACCGATTTGCAAACGGCGCTTTTCGAAGCACCCGCCAAGTATGGGAGAAAAGCAGCACGATGAGGATCGCGGAAACGTATTCACACCTAAACGGTTTGGAATTCCTTCTCGTTCATAAGCCAACCCTGTGGAAGGAGATTCAAACTGTCGTCTCGGCGGTTGACGCGCAGAAGTGCAAGACCAAAGTTTCAAAAGAGAAAACAATGAAGGGAGAGTTGCTCTTCAGTCCGATTGAGATGAATGCCACATTCAAACGACTGCTTCGGGAAAAGTCATGGGAAGAGAGCCGCGTGAGTTACTGGGTGACCCGAAGCGAGAAGCTGATTCGAAAAACACTCACAATGCCAGCCGCCGAGCAGAAGAAAGAGATTGAGTGCGCCGGAGAGAAACCCATTTTCAGCTACAACCAAACGGATTTCGTTAAGGATCGTGTAGCCGTGGAAGTTCAGTTCGGAAAGTATGCCTTTGTGGCATACGATCTCTTCGTGAAGCACCTCGCCTTCTATGTAGGTGACCATATTGACCTGGGAATTGAGATTCTGCCCATGAAATCGCTCCAAAGCCAGATGAGTTCAGGAGTGGCCTATTACGAGGGCGAGTTCTACAACGTTGTCAGGCAAGGCCGGGGCGTTCCAGCGGTCCCTCTGATTATCATCGGCCTCGAAGCCTGAGATGGAACGCTGGTGGCCCGGACATTACGCCACGGCTGGCTCAAGCACTTCCAGGCGGACCACATGCAGCATGCTGACGATATCCACGCGCTCGGCCATGCCCTCTTTGCGTCTGCTCGGGACGCCGACGGCGAGCGCCGTGCGGCTCACGATCGCCATCTCCGGGTGCTTCACATCGTAATGAGAGCCATCGGAGAGGTGCAGCCTGAACGGCTGGAAGGGACGCTTGCGGAGAAGATTGAGAATCTCGGACGGGTTCATGTGTGCCCCCTTTACTCGTTTGAAGCTATTCCCCATATCGGTGCTGTCAAGACGCGCGATCCTGAGTCACGGTCAAAAGTCATACTTGTCAATGTTCTCTTTTGTGAAGACCAGGATATCGCCGAGGAGGATGTTGTCGCCCGCGATCTGCTTCTCGCCCAGTCGGCCGGCTTTGAAGACCGTGGCGCCGGGCTTGAGCTCGCCTCTGGCCAGCGCGCGCGCGGCATAGACGGTGAGGTAGCCGAGGTCCCTGGTGTTCCACAGGATCACCGACTTGACCGTGCCGTCCTTGACGAACTCCTTCATGTCGTTGGGCGTGGACAGGCCCGTGACCATGATCTTGCCGGATTTGCCGGCGTCCCTGACCGCCTTGGCGGCGGCGGGGAAGGCCATCGAGGAGATGCCGAAGATGCCCTTCAGGTTGGGCCGGTCGCTGATGAAGCCCTGCGCCATCTTGAGCGCTTCGTTCTGGTCTTCGCCGGGATACTTGGTGTCAATGAGCTGGATCTTGGGATACTTCTCGGCGAGCCGCTCCTTCATGTGCTTCATCCATTCGTTCTGGTTGGCGGCGGCGGCGGTGGCGCTGATGATGGCCACTTCGCCTTCGCCGCCAATGTCCTTGGCCATGGTGTCCACGAGCGCGTAGCCGATGTTTTGCGCCGTCGCCTGGTTGACGAAGAACTCGCGGCTCTCGGGCGTGGCGTCCGCGTCCCACGAGATCACGTGCAGCCCCTTGTCGCGGGCCTTCTTCATGGCGGCGGTCAGCACGTCGGGGTTGTTCGGAGAGACGGCGATGACGTCCACCTTCTTCTGGACCCAGCGGTCTATCATGTCGGCGCTGGCCGTCGCGCTTCCATCCGTGGGGCCGTCGTAGATCAGCTCCACGTCGCCCAGCTCTTTCGCCGCCTCCTGCGCGCCCTCGGCGCAACTGGTGAAGTACGGCACGCCTTTCCGTTTGGGCAGCAGCGCGACGGTGATCCGCTTCTTCCCCGAATCGCCGGTGGCCTTGGCGGAACTCGCTGCCCCGCCCGGCGAACCGTCGCCACAGCCCGCGAGCACGAACAGGAACGCCGCCACCGAAGCCAGACCCAGAACCGACACGCGCGCCATGGTACGCCTCCCTGTATCCCCGAGCGCCGAGTTGACGGCCGGAGATCGGTCTCAGTCGCCGCGCCGCCTGGCTGACAGCAGCGAGTTCAGCAGCACCGAGACGATCAACAGCGAGCCGATCACGACCAAATTTAGCTCGGCCTTGCTCCAATGCCAACTCACGAACTCGCGCGTCTCGTGGATCAGCACGATACCGAGCAGCGTGCCCACGATCCGCCCTCGGCCGCCGAAGATGCTCGTCCCGCCCAGCACGACGGCCGTGATCACGTCCAGCGATATGCCCGCGCCGATGTCCGTGTTGGCCGTGTTCCTCCGGCCCACAAACAACAACGCCGCCAGGCTGGCCGCCAGGCCGGAACAGGTGTAGAGCAGCAGCTTGATCCGGTCCACCGGTATCCCGGAGAAACGCACCGCCGTCTCGTTGTGGCCGATGGCATACAGCGCCAGGCCGAATGCCGTCTTGCCCAGCACCACCGCCGAGACCAGCGCCGCGGCGGCAAAGATCAGCCCCGCGATCGGCAGGCCGCACACGCTGCCGCCGCCGATCATCCGGAAGCTCTCGGGGTAGTTGGACAGCGGCATGCCGTGGCTTATGCCCACAGCCGTGCCGTAGTACGCCGCCAGCGCCGCCAGCGTGACAATCAGCGGGTGCACGCGGACCCAGGCCACGAACACCCCGTTCAACGCTCCCGCCGCCGCGCCCGTGAGCAGCGCGAGCGCCGCGGCCAGCGCTATCGGGAGGTCCCAGTGCAGGTACGCGGTGCCCAGGATCACGGCCGACAACGCCATGATGGAGCCCACCGACAGGTCAATCCCCGCGGTGATGATGATCAGCGTCATCGGCAGGCACATCAGCGCCAGTTCCCAGATGTGCGTGGACAGGTCGAGCTGTGTCTCCCAGGTCACGAAGTCCGGCGCCTGCCACCGGGCTCCGAGCATGAGGGCCGTCAGCAACGCCACGAGCACCAGCTCGTGCCAGTACGGGAAGTCTCGCAGCCCACTGCGGCGGGCAGCGTCGCCGGGAAGAGCGGTCATGCGCCTTCCCCCTGGCCGTGCCGGCGCCGCGCGAGGTGGTCCGCCAGAACGGCCGCCAGGATGAAGCCGCCCTGGATCGCCTGTTCCCAATACGTCGCGTTCTCGCTCAGCCGCAAGAACAGCAGGACGGAACCGATGCTGCACAGCAGCAGCACCGCCAGCAGCGAGCCGAAGACCGTGCCCTTGCCGCCGCTGATGGACGTGCCGCCGACCACGACGCAGGTCACGACCAGCAACTCCAGCCCCTGCCCGATAGAGGATTCGACTTTGGCCAGTTGCGGCACGCGCACAATCGTGGCGACTCCCACCAGCAAGCCGGTGAGCGTAAAGACGAACAGCTTGATCCGCTGTTGCGACAAGCCGGCCAGAAATGCCGCGCGGGGATTGCTGCCGACCGCGTAGATGCGCCGCCCCAGAGGCATCATGTACACGAGGAAGGCGACCGCCGCGAGCACAGCCAGCGCGATCCATAAGCCGGCCGGGATGGACAGCACTGTGCCCTTGTCGAGCCAGCGCAGCGCGGGCGCGCACCGCGACACGTCAATGGAATCGTCGTATCCGGTCAGGAAGAGCTTGGTGACCCCCAGCAGCGCCATCATCATCCCCAGCGTCACGACGATGGACGGCACGCGCCCCAGCGTCACCAGCAGGCCGTTGACGAACCCCACGGCCATGCCCAGCGCCAGCACCAGCGCCACGGTCGCCCCGACAGGCCACCCCAGGTACACCGACGAGGAGGTCGCGCCCAGCACCGCCGCCAGGAGGCCCATCAGCGAGCCGACCGAGATGTCAATCTCGCCCGTGACGATCACCAGCGTGACCCCGCAGGCCACGATCGCCGTCGGCGCCGCGTTCACCAGCATGTTGCGGATGTTGCTGAGTTGGCAGAAGTTGGCGTTCTTCACGCTGACCGCGGCCACGGTCGCCGTCAGCAGCACCAGCACCCAGAACTCACGGCGGTTGAGCTGCCGCCACAGCGAGGGCGCAGGAGCGGCGTTTGGCGGCGTCGTGTTCATGCGCCCGCCTCCCCGGCAGCCACGGTCGCGGCTTCCGCGAGCGCCAGTGCGAGGATCTTCTCCTGGGTGGCCTCGGCACGCGCGAACTCGCCGACGATTCTCCCCGCGCGCATGACCAGGATGCGGTCGCTCATGGCGAGGATCTCGGGCAGCTCGGACGAGATCATGAGGATCCCGACGCCCTGGCGGGCCAGCTCGCCCATGAGGCCGTAGATTTCGGCTTTCGCGCCGACGTCGATCCCGCGCGTCGGCTCGTCGAGGTCAGCACCTTCGGGCTGCTGGCCAGCCACTTGCCCAGCACGAGCTTCTGCTGGTTCCCGCCGGAAAGCGTCTCCGCCGGCACGGCAGGGCTGGCGGCGCGCACGGCCAGGCTGGCCATGAGCTTCTCCGCAAGGGCGCGCTCGCGCCGGCTGGAGCGCAGGCCGAAACGCGTGAGCGATTTGAGCACAGCCATAGTCAGGTTGTCGGCGACGGACATGGGCAGGACCAGGCCGAGGTGCTGCCGGTCTTCAGGGACCAGAGCCACTCCGTGGCTCATCGCCGCCCGCACCGAGCCGCGCGGCAGAGGCTGCCCGGCCACGAGCACGCTGCCGCCGTCGGCCCGGTCCACGCCGAAGATTGCGCGTGCCACCTCGGACCGCCCCGCGCCAACCAGACCTGCCAGGCCCACGATCTCGCCCGCGCGCACGCTGAAGGAGATGCTCTCGAACACCCCCGCGCGGCCCAGGTCGCGCACTTCCAGCAACGCCGGGCCGGCGGCGGGCGGAGCGCCCCGCTCCGCCGGCACTGCCGCCACCTCGCGGCCCACCATCAAGCGGATGAGCTTCTCGCGGTTCACATCCGCGATCGGCAGCGTGTCCACGTGGCGGCCGTCGCGCAGCACCGTGACGCGGTCGGCCAGATCGAAGATCTCCTCCATGCGATGGCTGACGTACAGCAGGCTGACACCCTCGGAACGCAACCGGCGGATGATGCGGAACAGCACCTCCGTCTCGCGGGACGACAGCGACGCCGTGGGCTCGTCCAGGATCAGGAGCCGGCAGCGGCTGTGCAGCGCGCGCGCGATGCCGACCATCTGGCGCTGCGCCACCGGCAGCTCGCCGACGGGCACGCGCTGGTCAATCCGTTCGCCCAGGCTGGCCAGCAGTTCGCGCGTGCGTTCCCGCATCCGCGGGCGGTCGAGCAGCAGGCCGCCCAGCCGGCGCGGCTCGCGGCCCACGAAGATGTTGTCCTCGGCGCTGAGATGCGGGAAGGCGGTGGATTCCTGATGGATGACGGCGATCCCCGCCGCTTCCGCGGCGCGGACGCTTCCCAGGTGCAGGGGCTTGCCGGAGACGAGCACGCGGCCCTGGTCGGGCACGTAGGAGCCGGCGAGGACTTTGATGAGTGTGGACTTGCCGGCGCCGTTCTCGCCGCACAGCGCATGCACTTCCGCCGGGGCGATGCTCATGCCGACCTCCGTCAGCGCATGTACGCCGCCGAACGACTTGCTGACAGAGATCACCTCGACGACTGGCGCGGTCACCGGCGCGGAGAGCCTCCTGCGGTCGGAAAACGGAGAGCACCATTAGAGCCTATGTCAGCAGGCGTCATCGGCGTCTGCTTGCGGCGGGCGGCGCGTGGCTTCGTCAGACTGGCGACACCATACATATCTCCGAACGTTGCTCCTGGCAGCCCTCCGTGCCAACTCACACTGCTGTAAGCTCTTTGCGCAGCAAACGGCTGGCAAGAGACCCAGAGCGAATGTGGTACTTTTTGGCCCTCTGCCGCAGCATGTCCATCACGTCCGCGTCAATGTCAATCTCAAACTTCCTGCCCTTCAGATCCACCTCGATCTCGACCTCGGAGAACGCCTCCGGATAGTCCGTTGTGTCGTGGCGGCCCCAGAAATCCCCCGCTTTCTCGTATGAGACGAACTCTGCGGGGATGGGGTCAATGTTTTTTCGCTTTGCCAAAATACCTCCTCTCCGCCTGCGTCATGTCCCTGCCAGAAATGGGCAGGGCGCCATCTGGCTTCTTGAAGATGAAGAAGACAACCAAGTACCGTCCGGCATCCGTGCGCCCGTACGCCGCATACACGTTCTCGCCTTCAACGCGACCACGCTCCGCCTTGCGGAAGTGGGCCCCTGAACGCAGGACCTCTTCGACCTCCGCCGGGCCTACGCCGTGCTTCCAGCGCAGCTTCTCAATAAACTGCTCCTTCCAGATTGTCCACCGTATTCTCATTGCTGGACCTCTACTGCTCATCATAGCGGCATGACACTTGGCATGCCACCGTTGAACACAATGGTTGCCGACGCGGTAGACACTGCGGCGGCGAGCGATTACAGTGGCGGTGTCCATACAGAGCCTGGCGCGGCTGAAGTCGCTGCGAAGAAGCAGCTTCACCTGCGACGAAGGGAGAACGTCATGTCGAAAACCGGCGCGGTTGAGAAGGCTTATCAATTGGCTCGTGAGCACTACGCGGCCATGGGCGCGAACACGGACAAGGCCCTCAAGGACCTGAGGCGCGTGGCTGTCTCTCTCCATTGCTGGCAAGGCGATGACGTCGGAGGGTTCGAGAGCGGCGAAGGCCTGAGCGGCGGCGGCATCCAGGCCACGGGCAACTACCCGGGCAAGGCGCGCACGGCCAACGAGCTGCGCGCGGACGTGGAGAAGGCGCTGAGCCTGTTACCGGGCAAGCACCGCCTGAACCTGCATTCGCTCTACGCCGAACCGAAGGGCCCCAAGGTGGACCGCGACGCGCTCACCCCCGACGAGTTCTCCAACTGGATCGCGTGGGCTAAGAGCCGCAGGATCGGGGTGGACTTCAACCCCTCGTTCTTCTCACACCCCAAGGCGGCGGACGGCTTCACGCTCGCGCATCGCGATGAAGGCATCCGCAAGTTCTGGGTGCGCCACGCCATCGCCTGTCGCAGGATCGGCGCGGCGTTCGGCAAGGCGCTCGGCACGCCGTGCGTCACCAACGTCTGGATCCCCGACGGCTACAAGGACGTGCCCGCCGACCGCAAGACGCCGCGCGAAATCCTGCGGAAGTCGCTCGACGAGGTCTTCGCGCCAAGGATTGACCCGCAGCACAACCTGGATTCCATCGAAGGCAAGCTCTTCGGCCTCGGCTCCGAAAGCTACGTGGTCGGATCGCATGAGTTCTACCTGGGCTATGCCATCGAGAAGCGCAAGTTGCTGTGCCTGGACGCCGGCCACTTCCATCCCACCGAAGGCATCGCCGACAAGATCTCCTCGGTGCTGATGTATCTGGACGAGATCCTGCTGCACGTCAGCCGCGTCGTGCGCTGGGACAGCGACCACGTGGTGATCCTGAACGACGATCTGCGGTCCATCGCCGAAGAGATCGTGCGCGGCGAGTTCCTCAAGCGCGTGCACATCGGCCTGGATTTCTTCGACGCCAGCATCAACCGCATTGCCGCCTGGGTTGTCGGCACCCGCTGCATGATCAAGTCGCTCCTGATCGCGATGCTGGAACCGCACGCCAGGCTGGCGGCGCTCGAGGCCGAAGGAGACTTCACGTCGCGCCTGGCGCTGCTCGAAGAACTCAAGACCATGCCCTTCGGCGCGGTGTGGGACTACTACTGCCTGACGCAGGATGTGCCCGTTGGCGCGGCGTGGCTGGATGAGGTGAAAGCGTACGAGCGCGAGGTGCTGTCGCGGAGGAAGTAGGCGCACCTCCATCCGGGTGCCGGGCGCGGCACGGCGAAAGGAGTGGTTGGCATGACTGAAGCGAATCCGGTTCTGGGGGTCTTCTTCCACTGGCTGGGCGGGTTGGCGGCGGGCAGCTTCTACGCCCCATATCGCGCCGTGAAGAAGTGGTCGTGGGAGACCTTCTGGCTGGCCGGCGGCTTCTTCAGTTGGATCATCGCGCCGTGGTTCTTCGCCTCGATCCTTTCAGAGAACGTCCTGACGGTGCTGAGCCAGGCGACGTGGAGCACTCTGTTCTGGACCTATCTCTTCGGGGCGATGTGGGGCCTAGGCGGGCTGACTTTCGGTCTGTCCGTGCGCTACCTCGGCATGTCGCTGGGTGTGGCGGTGGCCCTGGGCTACTGCGCCGCCGTCGGGACCCTCGTGCCGCCGCTGTATGATGGCACGTTCACGTCCGTCATCCTGAAGACGTTCGGCGGCTGGGTGACCCTGGCGGGCGTGGTGGTGTGCCTGGGCGGCATCGCCATCGCCGGCCTCGCGGGGATGTCCAAGGAACGCGAGATGCCCGAGGAGCAGAAGAAGGCATCCGTCCAGGAGTTCAGCTTCAAGAAGGGCATCCTGGTCGCCACGTTCTCCGGCATTCTGAGCGCGTGCCTCAACTTTGGCTTCGTGGCCGGGAAGCCCATCCAGGACCTCACCACGGCGCAAGGGACGAGCAGTTGGTGGGCGGGCCTGCCGGTGCTGATCGTGATCCTCCTCGGCGGCTTCACCACGAACTTCATCTGGTGCGCGATCCTGCTCCTCAAGAACAAGACGGCGCACCAGTACCTCAGCGCCACCGTACGCGACTCGTCATCCGCCGAGGCTGCGGCCGCGCCGGAGCGCGTGCCGATGCTGGCCAACTACCTCTTCTGCGCGCTGGCCGGCATCACCTGGTACATGCAGTTCTTCTTCTACCAGATGGGCATGTCGCGCATGGGCGTGTTCCATTTCTCAAGCTGGACGCTGCACATGGCCAGCATCATCATCTTCAGCTCGCTGTGGGGGCTCGCGTTGAAGGAGTGGAAGGGGACCAGCAGCCGCACGCGCAGGCTGCTCTCTGCCGGCCTCGCGCTCCTGATCGCGTCCACCATCGTCATCGGCTACGGGACGTACAAGCGCGAGGCCGAGAAACGCCCCGCGCCGGTCGAGGAACCGGCAGTGACTGTTCTTGAACGATCTTCGCGCGTGCTCTGACCTCAATACAACGCCGCGGAAGTCTCTGACCATTCAGAGCCGCGCGCGTCAGCAAGCGGTCCGGGAACCGCTCCCTCACGGTCGCGGCTCAGAGATGGTCAGGCATTTGTGCGGCGCTGTGCTTAGGCCTTGCGCGATTCCCGCCAGCGGTCCAGGGCGACGGCGACGACGATGATCAAGCCCGTGATGATCTCCTGCACCCACGTCTTGATGCCCATCTGCACGCAGCCGGACTTGACGACGGTCATGATGAGCGCGCCGACGAGCGTGCCGAGGATCGAGCCCTTGCCGCCGGAGAGGCTGCCGCCGCCGATCACCACGGCGGCAATGATGTCGAGTTCCAGGCCCTGCGCGACCGTGGGGTCGCCGACAGTCAGGCGCGAGAACTGCATCAGGCCCGCCAGCCCCATGAAGGCGGCGCCGAGCGTGTACACGGCCAGCTTGACGCGCTCCACGGCCACGCCGCACAGCCGCGCGGTCTGCTCATTGGACCCGATGGCGAAGATGTGCCGCCCCAGGCGCGTGTAGCGCAACAGGCCGGCGACGGCCAGAGCCAGAACGAGCATCATCCAGACGCCGGGCGGCAGGAGCATCCAGGAGGTGTCTTCGCGCAGGCTCGCGGTCAGCTCCGGCAGCCAGCTCGCCGGCGCGTCAATCTTCTGTTCCTTGGCGACGCCCTTGGCCACGCCGCGGACCGCCAGCATCATGCCCAGAGTGGCGATGAAGGGCACGAGCCGCAGGCCGGTGACGAGCAGGCCGTTGATCCAGCCGCAGAGCGCGCCGACGGCCACGCCGCCCAAGGCGGCAAGCGTGGGGTCATACTTCTCGTTGAGCATCCACGCCGTGACGACCGTGCTCAACGCCACGATCGAGCCGGCGGACAGGTCAATGCCGCCCATGATCATGATCAGCGTCATGCCCAAACCGGCCATGCCGACGATCACCGTCTGGCGCGCCATCATCTCGAGGTTGTTCAGCGTGGGGAAGCTCTTCGGGACGAGCGCCGAGAACAGGCCGTAGATCAGCAGCAGCGCAATGGCCGGGCCGAGCGTCTCCAGCCACGCGCGGCGTCTCTCCGCCATCGTCGCCCACAGCCGCGGCCACATCCCGGAACTCATGCCGCCTCCCCTCCCGTCGCTTCGAGCATCAGGCTGTGCTCGTCCAGTTCCGTTACGGGACGCGCGGGCAGCAGGCGCCCGCGGCACATCACCGCGATGCGGTCGCAGATGCCCAGGAGCTCCGGCAGGTAGCTGCTGACCAGCAGCACCGCTTTGCCGGCCAGCGCCAGCTCGTCAATCAGCTTGTAGATCTGCGCCTTGCTTCCCACATCAATGCCCCGCGTGGGTTCGTCCAGCAGCAGCACGTCCACGCCGTGGTGCAACAAGCGCGCCAGCGCGACCTTCTGCTGGTTCCCGCCCGACAGGTCGCTTATCGGCTGCGACCCGCTGCGGCAGCGGATGCTCAGCTTCTCGACCCACGCGCTGACGGCCGCCGCCTGCCGGCCGGGCAGGACCAGGCCCGCCGGACCGAAACCGCGGAGCTGCGAGAGCGTCATGTTGTCGCCGACGCTCAGGCCCAGCGCCAGGCCCTCGTTCTTGCGGTCTTCGCTCAGGAACCCCATGCCCTGCGCCCAGCGCCGCGCGGGCGAGGCCGGGCCGACGTACGCCCCAAGCCGGACCTCGCCGCGGCGCACGGCGTCCAGGCCGAAGACGGTGCGCAGCAGCTCCGTGCGCCCCGCGCCGACCAGCCCGGCGATGCCCAGCACTTCGCCACGCCGCAGGGAAAGAGTGGCGTCCTCGGGCTTGACGGGGCCGGACAGTTCCCGCAGGTCGAGGATCACGTCGCCGGGCGTGCGCTGCGAATGAGGGAAGAGCTCTGTCAGATTGCGGCCAACCATCAGCGCGACGATCTCGGGGATCTTCGTCTCCTTCACCAGCCCGCCGCCCACGGTCGCGCCGTCGCGCAGGACTGTGAAGCGCTCGGCCACGGATTGCACCTCTTCGAGGAAGTGCGAGATGTACACGATGGCCAGGCCCTGGCCGCGCAGGCGCTCGATGAGCGCGAAGAGGTGCTGCATATCGTCGCGGGAGAGGCTGCTGGTCGGTTCGTCCAGGACCAGCATGCGGCAGTGCACGGCGAGCGCGCGGGCGATCTCAACAAGTTGCTGCATGCCGGGCGACAGGTCGCCGACGGGCGTGTCGGGGTTGAGCTCGGGGTGCTCGAGCTTTTCGAGCGCTTCGCGGGTGCGGCGGCGCATCTCGCTGCGGCGCAGCAGGCCCCAGGCGCAGGGCTCCTGTCCCAGGAGGATGTTATCCTCGACCGACAGATGCGGGGCCAGCGCGAGCTCCTGGTAGATCATCACCACGCCCTGGCGGCGGGCATCGAGCGGGCCTGCGGGGAGATAGGGCTTGCCGTCCAGCCACATCTGGCCGGCGTCGGCCGTGAGCGCGCCCGAGAGCACTTTCATGAGCGTGCTCTTGCCGGCCCCGTTTTCGCCGACAAGCGCGTGCACTTCGCCGGGCGCGACGACGAGGTCCACGCCGGCGAGGGCCACCGTCGGGCCGAAGCTCTTCTTAATGCCGCGCATCTCAAGCCGCGGCGGGGCGGCATCAGTGCTCATATGCCTTTCAGAATGCAAACTTCAAAATTAAGAATTCAAAATGAAAGATGAAACCATCCAATTTTGCATTTTGAATTTTGCATTGTCACTTCAGGTACTTGTCCAACGGCGGATGGAGCAGATCCTTGATCTCGGCTTCGTCCATGTTCTCCTTGGTGACCAGGACCGAGCCAGTGTCCACGCGCTTCTCAACCTGCGTCCCGTTCAGATGGTCCACCATCGTCTTGACGCCCAGGTACCCCATGCGCATGGGGTTCTGCAGGATCAGGCCCTGGAGGTGATCGTTCTTCAGGCCTTCGATGAGCTTGTCCGACGCGTCGAAGCCCACAAACCTGACATGGCCCGCCAAGCCGCCGTCCGTCAGAGCGCGCAGCATGCCGAACGTCGAGGACTCGTTCGGGCAGAAGATGCCGCCGATCGCCAGCTTGCCTTCCTTCTTGAGGGAAGCGAGGAGGTTCTCGCTGGCCTTGAAGGCCGTCTCCGTGGTTGCGCCGCCGTACTGGTCGGAGCTGACCACTTCGATGTCCGGGAACTTCTTCATGGCTTCCAGGAAACCCTCTTCGCGCGCCATGGTGCTGGCCGAACCGACCGCGTAGCGCAGCATGGCGACCTTGCCCTTGTTGCCGATCAGCTTGGCGAGGTACTCGCCGCCCTTCCGCCCGCCATCCTTGTTGTCCGTGGCGACGAAGCTGACGTAGTTCTGGCTCTTCAGGCCCGAGTCAATGATAACCACCGGGATCTTCTTGCGGCCGGCCTCTTCCACCACGGAGACAAGGGCCTGGTCATCCAGCGGCGCCAGGACGATGCCGTCCACGCTCTGCGTGATGAACTGTTCGACGATCTTGACCTGGTCCTCGCGGCTGTCTTCGCGGACAGGCCCCTGCCACTCGATCTGTACGCCGGCCTCCTGAGCGGCCTTTTCCGCGCCCGCGTGGATGGCTTTCCAGAACTCGTGGGTAAGGCCCTTGGGGATGACGGCGATCGTCTTCTTCCCCGCTTTGCCGCCCTGCGTGGTCTTCGAATCCCCGCACGACGTCAGCCCGAGCAACAGCGCGCCGCAGAGCACAGACGGAAGCAGATTCCGCATACGACCTCCTTAGTGGCCCAATCCTCGTCACGCAACCGGCCAAGCTGCGCCACCGGACTGCGTCCCATTGTCGTCATTTCTCAGTCAGCGCTCCGGAATGTAGCACGCCCAGCCGAACCCGTCAAACCGCATGCGCCCTGAACAAGGGGAAGTACCCCAGACATCCTGCCCCCCCTGCTGACGCCGTTGCGTTGCCTGGGGCGGGTGTGGATTAAGCCGCTGCGGAAGTTGCTTGGGGAACTGGAGTTCTACTTCGAGACCTTCCGCACCCGCACTGAGTTCCTCCACAAGGCCGCCACATACCAGAGCTTCTTCAACTACCTGCGACCCAACTCCGGCAAGGAGAACCAATGCCCCTGGCTACTCTTGCAGCACAAGACTCCACACGTCCCCAAGACCATCTTGCACCTGCCGCCCATCTACCTCGAAGACGCTCTCGCCTTCTCACTTTCCCCCAGCAGGGGGCAGGATGTCGGGGTACTTCCCTATACGGAGGGAACCCTATGGCTGTCCGTAGTTATGCGCTGGCTTGTGCTCTGGCGGCGGCTTCCATTCAGGCTGGGGAGGGGGGCGGGGCCGATATCACCGCGGCGGCTTTTGGCGACATTTATGACATGAGCGACGGCGCCAAGCCCATCGGGAAGGGGGGCAGCCATAAGGACATCGTATCCGGCGACACATGGTACAGCACCTGGGCGGGCGATGGCACGGCGTACCTGATTCAGGACGATGGGCTGGGGTTCGACAATATCGGCGGGGAGTTTGCGCGGCACCGCTTGTGCCGCCTCGAAGGGGATCCCAATGCGTCAACCGGCGGATTTCGCGGAGTCAACCTCAATCCGGGTCTGCTCGGCTCAACGATGCCGAATCATGAGGCCACGCCGGAATGGCGAATCGGCTACTCATCATCCATTCACGAGCAAGACGGCGTCCTCTATGTGATCAGGCACAACTGGAGCAAGGACGCCAACCTTTGGCCGCCGATTGATTCCAGCATCATCAAGTCAACCGACGGCGGGAAGACATGGATCAATCACCTGGGGCAGGGCAACGCGCCGCTGCCCGGCAAAGAGCAGGCGATGTTCCCCTGTCTGCCCTGGTCCTGGCTCACATTCGTTCAATACGGAAAAGGCAACGTCGCTCCGAACGCGGACAATGCAGAACAATACGTGTACCTGACCGCAAGCGCACACTTGGCGAGAATACCGAGGAGCAAGCTGGCCGATCTCAATAAGGGTGACATCGAGTACTTCAGGGGCAGAGGATTCGATGGGATGCTGGATTCGAGCTGGTCGAAAGCGATGGCGGACGGGAAGCCTGTGCAGTTCCTGGGCGCTGGGGACGCGGTGACGACTGGGGAGGACGAAGGCAACGGCATAAGCAACGTGGTGTACAACTTCGGGCTGCAACGCTATGTCGCGACCGGATGGTCCGCCTATTTTGCGCCGGGCGAGGGAGGGCATGACACGGGGAAATCACGGTTCCTCATCTACACTTCGAAGCACCCGTGGGGGCCTTGGCAAACGGTCCTCCGGTACGGCGTCTGGGGCCGCGCGGGCTGGAACTTTCTCTTGTGCAACAAGTACAGCGCGCCGGACGGCAGGAAAATGTGGTACGTCTTCTGTGGCGAGTACAAGGGCGACCTGTGGAACTACGGCTTGCAGTACATGCCCCTGTACCTCTCAAGCGGAGCGGTTGATACCTACGAGGCGGAGAAGGCCGCACTTCAGGGGACGCGCGTTGGCTCGGAATATCCGTCCTGCTCGGGCGCGGAGTACGTCACGGGCTTTGCCAAAACGGGCGACAGGGCCACATTTGCCCTTAACGACGTCAACGGCACGGGCTGGCACATCGTGAGAATCCGCTATACGTCGCCGCTGGCCAACGGCCGGACGCTGAGCATCTACGTGAATGGAAGGAAGGCCCGGCGGGTGACGCTGTCCTTGAATAACAAGGACTGCAAGCCCAGAGAGAACTGGACTGACCGCAGCGACGTTTACTACCTCAATCACGGCTCCAACACGTTTGAGATACGCCAGGATGAAGGAGACGCGGGGGCGGGTGTCATGATTGACTACATCGCCGTCTCCAGGGAAGTGACGTACGACGAGGGGAGAAACGTGGCGCCGGAGGCGGCCGCCACCGCCAGTTCGGGCGATCCCGCGTGCGCAATTAAGGGATGGGTAGATGGGCTTCGCGAGTGGACTGCCAAAGGCACCGTGGGGGAATGGATTCGCTTGGATTGGGCACAGGCCACCAAAACAGTTCACAAGGTTGTGCTCTACGACCGGGCGAACAGAAAGGACCAAGTGGCATCCGGGACGTTGTCCTTCAGCGATGGTTCCTCCATGCCAGTGGGCAGATTGCAGAATGACGGCCAGGCCGGGACGGTAGTCACCTTTCCCGCCAAGAAGATCCAATGGGTCCGGTTCACGGTAGACGCGGTGAGGGCGGGTACGGAGAACGGGGGCCTGGGTGAGATGGAAGTGTATGCCAAAGCAGACTAAGGGCTCGCGAGGAACTATTCACCACAGTCACGATGAGGCTGCGCCTCACCGGAGATGATGAAAAGGTCCGCGTGCTCTGGTTTATTGATCAGGTGGCCTGGCCAATAGCAAAATGCGTACAGGCCCCCTTGAAGCAGGTTTCGGCATGGGCGGCGAGCATAGGGTTGTTCCCCCGTGCCCCCCCTGCATTCATGGAAGAAACTGCCGCTCACTAAGGCCCGCGGAAACGACGAGCTTTCAGTCCTGACGAGATGCGCGCTATCGTGCAAGCGGCTGACGATCTAGACGGCATACTCAACCGCCCCTTGCCCACGAGCATCGTCTTCGAGGTGCTCGTGGACACGGGTAACCGCCCCGGCGCCTTGTTCGCGGCGAAAGTGGAAGACTTGAGGGCGGACCGGGTCTAACTGCCCCCAGGGAATGGCCGGAAGTGCAACGGACGCTGTACGCCGGCCGCGCCGCTATCGTCCGTGCCGGAATGGAACGCCTTGATGCCGGCGTGGGAGTGAATCGAGCCGAACCGCTGGAAGCCGGCGGGCGGGTCGGGCAGCCTCGACGTGTCATACTTGACGTGCAGCCCCTGAACCTCCTGCGGCGGGACTTCGATCCGCCATTCCTTAGTTGCCGGGTTGCAGAACAAAAGGACGACGGCTTCGCTCTCATGCTCGTGGTAGACGGTCACGAAGAACGACTCGACCTGACGGAGCAGCCTGTCCGGCAGCTTGGGAACGTTCAGAACAGCGGTCTCGCCGATCTCCGCCAGGCCGCCAACGCCACCCACCTTCAGGCGGACGGCGTAGAAGGCGTTGGTCACCTGCTTGAAGACGCCATCGCAGCCGACGAGGTAGCACAGCCCATCAACGTTCTGGTCTCCAGTGCCGGGCAGCGGTCCGATTCGCCGCGACGAGATTCGTCGTCCTACAGCGTCTTGAACACGGATTGCCCCGCAGGAAGCTCAATCGTCTCCTCATTGAACGTCTTGTCCCTCAGTGGATCGAAGTTCGGGTTCTTCTTCAGTGTTGTGCGCACGGCGGCATCGGTGGGATTGTGGACGTCAACTACCCAGGCGTTCTCGCCCGTCTGCGCAACCTGGATGAACAGTCCGGGCTTGTCGCACATGATCGGGTGGCCGACAAAGACGTCGAGGCTTCCCTTCAGGCACACGACGGCCCACGCCTTGTTCTCGAAGACGCCGACGGGCCGCGCCTTCCTCCGGCCGCGGTCAAAGAGATATGCGCTCCACCGGTCGTTCAGGCCAGACACGCGAATGGGCATGCTGGAGATGAGGTCGCCTTTCAGCGTGCCCGAAAAGCAGGCCCCGCTCTTGCCATCAACATCAAGCATGTAGCGCTGGCCGGTCACGCTCCCGGCCGCACAGTCCACAGTGTACGCAGGCCTGCCGTCGCCCAAGCCGAAGTCGCCGCGAAAGCGCTCGACGATCTCCGTCGTCGGCGCCGGCAGGTTCCTCGTGCGGTCTGTGGCGCCCGGAATCCCGACCAGCAGGAACGCGACCTCCTTCTCCTCGCCGGCCTTCTGCGGCGAGGTTGTGGGACTCCCGCGTGGGCAACGTGAGCGACGCCTCCATGCCATCGCACATGGGGAACACCGCCGTCCCGCCGAGCGGCGAGTTGAGCGCCGCGGCGCAGGCGCCGGGACCGAAGGGGACCGTGAGCGTCCGCCTGGACGATTTCGCGGTGTCTTCAAACGTGCCGGCGTACGAGCGGCCATCGCTGCCGCGCAACATCCACAAAGCGGCTTCGTCGCCGCGGACGAAACCGGCGAAGACGCCGTTGTTCGGGATGTCGCGGAGCAGCCTGACCCGCAGCGTCCACAGGAAGACGGCCAGCGGACTATCGGGATCAACGTTGAAGAAATGCTGCCGCCAGACGACGGAGCAATCCTTCGCCGGTTCCGTCTTCCACAGCGTGTGCCACACGTTGGCGACTTGAATGCCGTCCGTGAAGTTGTGTTCATAGCGCCCTTCGCCGATGTGCACGTCGCCTGTGTGCAGCAGGCGAGTTGTTTCGCACACGGAGGGAGACGCAATCTCCTTGTCCTTCGTGCGCAGATTCATTGGAGCGAAGAACGCCGGCTCACCGCCGGCCGCGCCGTCGAACGCCGGCGCTCCGAGCAGTCCATCATTCTTGAATGTGCCGGATGGGGAAATCTCGCGGCCGTCCACGCGCTTGTTCGGCGTGGCGAGGCGCTGGTTGCCGCCGAGGAGCAGCCCGTAGCCATCCTTGGATGTGAGGTAGCCATAGGAAAGCTGGTTGTTGCGGTCGGCGCAGTTGAACTCTTCCAGCCGATGATTGCGGTCCCACTGCTCGCCGCTGATGGCGCGCGCGCCGTTGGCATCTTCTGCCACAAGCACCAGGTTATGCTGCTTGTCGTGCGTGAGTTGCAGCGTGAATCCAAATGCCTTCTGTCCCTGCGGCAGGAAACGCCGGAACAACTCGGGGCCGTCGTAGATCGTGACGCAGCGCAGGCCGACCTCGGACTTTACTTTGCCGTATACATTCCAGTGCAGGCTCTGCCGGACGAAGTCGCCGTTGTTGTTGCCTTCGTAATCGCGCGGCCCGGCCTGGCTCCAGCGTTCGATTTCCGGGCCGGACGTAACATAGATGCGCGTCGGATTGTCCGGGTAGAAATGCCATGTGTTGAAGTACGCGGCGATCTTGCTCGCGCCTTCAAGCGGCCCGCCAACGACGGAGACAGTGCCAGCCGTTTTCGGCAGGCGCACGACTGTCCGCCACTTCGCCGCGGTAAGCTTCGCCGGATCGTCACAGAACTCGAGCGCCAGCGGCAGCGGCCCCTGCCCGGCATCCACGAGCTTGAGATATTGCTGCGTCGCGTCTTCGAGGAGCGTGCCTTCCTTGCCGGCGATTACGGCCGTAGCGTCCCAGTTGCAGAAGAAGTTGGCGAACGGCGCGGCGCTCTTCCCGAAGAGGAAGTGACCCGCCGTGAGCTTGAACGAAGCGGTGCTGTACGCGTAGGTCAGCGTGGTCATGCTGAGCTGCCCCTTCAGGCGCGGGTTCTTCGAGTTCAGTTCGGCATCGTAGGAAACGAGGACCTTGCCGTCGTCGGAAAGCAGTTTCTTGTCCGGATAGGGGAACGCTGTCCCGAAGTAGAAGTAGTGGTTGCCGACTTCGTCATCAATCGTGAAGCCAGGGATTGCAGCGAAATCGGCCGAGGTGTTGCGAACGCAATCCGCCTTCAGCTTGTCGAACTCCTCCTTCGTCAGTTCCGCGAACTCCTCGAGGAAGACGATGAACGACAACTGCTGCTCCTTGGCCTTGGCGGCCCATTCGTCAACCGTCCCCTTGCCCGACGAATACGCCGTGCGTGCGCCGATGATACCCGCGCATGCCGGGTCGGGTTCGGGCAGGTTGATGTTCGCCTCCCAGTCGTGCGGCTTGCCGAACTGCGTCTTGGCAGGATCCTTGAGTAGGCCCACATCCATCGTCGCTCCGCCGAGAGTGGCTTCGGCGCACGAGGGTTCCGCGAGCCACCGCAGCGTGTTCCGTATCAACGCATAGCCGTGCGATGGCGTGTTGCGCAGGCCGCGGCTCAGGACGATGTCCTCGAGCGTCGTCGCCGCGACGCCGCTGAAGAGATACTCCGGGGTGATGGCGAAACAGACGACGCGCCCTTTGCCCGCTTGCCGGCACGCCAGCAGCGGCACGTCCCGGTCGAAGGCGCCTTTAGTTGCCTCGTCGAGGTTGCACCACTTATCGAACGCGATCTCGCGCGACTGCGAACTCCGCCCGCCTTTGACGACGACGTTCCAGTTCTCATCGCTCTTGAATGTCGTCGTGTGCTGCTGGCCGCCGGCGCGCGTCGCGACCGGATACCACAGCGACGTGACGCCTTGCGTGAGAGGCGAGTTCGTGACCATGGCCGTCGTGTGAGCGAAGTCGAGCTTCCAGGCCGTAGCGCGCACGCTGCTTTCCGGATCGAAGACGACGTCGCGGAAGAGCGGCACGAGACCCAGCGGCTTCATGAACTCTTCCTCCGGGGGCAGCAGCGTGTCCATCTGCATCCAGACGGGGATGAAGAATACGCCGCCGCCTTCGGCGATGAACCGGCGCAGCACTGCGATGTTCGTCTTGTTCTTGTCGGTAAGCGAGAAGTCCGCATTCGACAGACCGAGGCCGGCGACGACGATGACGTTGTACTTCTTCACTCGCTCCCACGTCAGCGGAGAGCCTTCGAGGCCCGGCCCGCCTAGCGCGTTGACGGCGAAGCCATCCTTCTGCAGGTGCGCCGCGATATCGTGGCTGCAGTGCGCATGTGGGTAGCCGGCGAAGAGGATGGCGGGGCCCTGCTGCTGCGGCGAGGCTGCGGGTTCAGCAACGTGCGCCGGAAGTGCCACCAGCAATACGCCGTAGGCGATCAGCAAGCGCGCGGTGCGATGGGCTTTCGAGTCGTGTGTGCGCATGGGCGACTCCTATCTTATTGTGGAGGACGAACGGCAACGTACCACAACCTCGGGAGGTGAGAAAGCCGGGATTACGCACGTGGTTCCGGGCATCGCGCACGGCGGCTCACGACAGGCGTGGGCCGGGCGTTGTTGTTGGCCGGTATGCCCTACGTCGCCGCAGCGATTTGCTCGTCCACGGCTTGCGTGACGGGGCTGTACAGGTCGCGGATGCGGGCCTGGATGACATCGGGCTGATCGGCGTCGGAGACCTCGATCTCCATCGCCGCGCCCTACTGCTGACTACTGAACTCGGTGCCGGGAATGGGCACCCACGACGGCGCCCAGACGACGGCGGGATGGGGCGGTGGCTTCCTACGAGATATCCTTGATCGTGCAGCGGCGGGTGCTATGGATTTCGGGAGCCTTGGACTCTACACTGGGTGCGGTCGGGAGGAGGCAGCGCGATGCGCAGCGGAACCATCGTCAGCGCGAAGGGCATCGGCCTCGTGCTGGCGGTTGTGCAGAGCGGGCTCACGGCCAGTCTTCACAGCGCTGAGCCGGACAGGCTGGTCCTCACCGAGAACGGCAGGCCCAAGGCCACGATCATCCTTGCCAAAGAGCCGACCAGGGCCGCGCAACTCGCAGCCTGCTAACTGCAGGCACACATCAGACTGATCAGTGAAGCCGTGGTGCCGATTGTCAAAGGGGCTGAGAAGGCCGAAGGCGCCCGCATACTTGTGGGCGAGAGCGAGGCGACGCGGGCACTTGGCCTGCGCAGCGCGGACTTCCAGCCGCAGGAGTTCCTCGTCCGGTTTCTGCCCGATACGCTCCTGCTGCTCGGCCGCGACAAGGACGACCGCGGTCCGGTGAAGTACGATTTCAGCGATCCGCTCCTCTACGAGACGTGGCCCGATTTCTACGATGTCGCCAGGGAACTCAAGAAGACGCACCCCGACAAGTACATCATCACCCTGGCCTACATGACGCATGCCGCAATTCCGCGGCTTTCGACGGTCATTGTTCGGGAAACGCGGCGCAAAGCCGTGCACTCAGACACGACCGGTCCGTCGTCTCAGGAAACCCGCTAGACAACTACTCTGGACTCTGCCGGTCCAGGCCGCTATACACTGCGAAGGCCATCGCCTACGAGGGTCGAACGGATGGGCAAACGTGCGCACAGGCTCGGCCCGGCCGCGCTGATACTGGCGGGGTTATGCCTTGCCGCGGGCGTTGCGCATGACGCCGAAACCCGGGCGGATGGAAGTCTCGCCCAACTGCTCGTCAAGAAAGCTGATGTCCTGTACCGGTGGGATTATCTGCCCGAGGTGCTCGACGACCTCAAGCAACGCTTCGGCCTGCATAGCGCCTGCCGCGGGGTGCAGGTTGCCTACGGGCAAATGAAGCCCGAACTGGGTCACCTTGCGCCAAGCGAGGAAAACAACTTCACCTTCACCTTTGAAGCGCAACAGGTAACCATCAAGGAAGTGCTGGAGCGCCTGGCAGCCGCGGGTGGGTTGAGGTCGGAGTACCGCGGCGACACGGTGGTTTTCTGGAAAAAGGCGGACGACGCGCTGCTCGCGCAACTGGAGAAGGAACTCAAGAGCGAAGACGTCCAAGCCCGCTGTGATGCCGTCTGCGGCCTGTCCCGCTTAAGCGACCTCCGCATCTATCCCCTGCTCTTCAAGGCGCTGTCCGATCCCGACCCTGCTGTCCTGGCGTGGTCGGTGAAGTGTCTCAAGGTCCATGCCCCCATGCTGCCTTATGGCCAGGGCCTCGATGGCGCGGTCGAAACTCTGGTTCAGTATTTCCACGACCCTCCGCCTGGACACTCGCGGGAAGACTTCGCTGCGCTGCTTGGCTCATCGCGGCATGAGCGCGCCGTGGAGGTCCTGCTGGCCGCGTTGCGGCAGCAGGACGAGCACAAACTCCGGTTAACGGCAGCCGTCGCTCTGGGCACGACGCGCAGAGCATCCGCCTTCGAGCCGCTGGCGGCGCTGCTGGAGGGCCGGGAGTACGACTTGGCGGCGTGGGGCGCGAGCGCCCTGATCGAGATTGACAACACACGCGCAACGGACCTGTTGGTGCCGTTGCTCCCGAAGTGGGCCGCGGAGAAATCCGGCCGCGTCAACTACTTTGGCTTGCTCGGCCGTCTTCGGGACCCCGGTGCGGTTGACATCTTGGTGGCCGTGGCCCAGGACAAGTCCGTCTTGCAGTTACCAGCACGGTATGGCCTCTTCTCGTCTCGCAATCCGCTGGCTGTCCTCCCGTTACTGAAGCTGCTCCGCGAACGCGATATGCGAGACGACGAGGGGCGGGCTTTCGTCGGCGGCTTTCTGGCGCAGAGGCGCCTGCGTGACCCCGCGGGGCTGGACCTGTTCTTGGCGTATTATCAGGATGCTCCCGCCAATGCGCTCAACAACGGTTTCGTGCTGTACCAGGGAATTGAGACTGTGCGGCCCGTGGGGGGTGTGCGCTTGCTGAACTGGCTCGCCGAGCGTCTGAGATCACCGGAGGCGCACGAACGGCGCCGGGCCGCTTACTGTCTCGGCCGCACCCGGAACCCGCAGGCCGTGGAGATCCTGGTGGGTTACGCCAGAAGTGAGCGCGATGCTGAGACGCAAAGAGAGGCCGTCGCGGCCTTAGGCAGCATTCCCGATGCGAGCGCCGTGGACGCGCTCCTTTCGTTCGCGAAGGACGCCAGCCCGAATCTGCGCAGAGGAGCTGCGGCGGGGCTGCGAGACCAGGATGCGCGCACGGTTGAGGCGCGTATGGTGCTGGCCAATGATCCGGACGCCGAGGTGCGTACGGCCGCAATCGGCGCGACGAACAACCCCCGCTTGGTCCAGGCCCAGGTGCGGTGTCTGAAGGACCCGCACGAGGCTGTGCGCAAGGAGGCCGTGGCGGCTTTGGGCAAGGCGCCCGACGCTCGCGTTGTCGCGCCGTTGATCGCGCTGGGCGCCGATCCCGAGCCGGCGGTGCGGAGGGCCGTGGCGGAGAGTCTGTGCGGGCTGGGCGACCCGCGCGCGCGCGACGCCGTTCTGGCCTTGCTTCAGGACAAGGACGAAGAGGTGAGAACAGGCACCGCGTATGAGGTATTCGACTGTTGGCTGGGGCGGTTGCCAGAGCCGCGCATGGTCGAGACGCTGGTCGCCCTGTTACGCGACCCCGAGGAGGGCGTGAGATGCGCCGCTAACTGCGCACTGCAGGAATTGGGCCACGGCCTGCCGCCCGCGCGTTTGAGCAGCTTCCTGGAGCGGATGATTGCCTTGCTCGATGATAAGGACGCCGGCCTCCGCGAGGAGGTCTACTATGCCCTGAGAAAAGGGTGGCTGACGCGCGGCAGCCCCTACAAGCAGAAACTGCAACCGGTGCTGGAGAAATACAGGAAAGAGCACCCCGAGGAGCCGGAGGTAGCGCCAACGCCAGCGGTCAAGCCGCCCGAGCCGCCGGGGGAGTTCTGAAGCACGGCCGCGTGACCACGATCGGGCCGGTGCAACGGGCGCGCGGACCGCGCGGCAAGGCCCTGCAGGTCACGGAGGAGTTGCAGTGTGTCGAGGTGAAGACGGCGCCGGCGCTCGAGCTTCACGGGCCGCTCACGCTGGAAGGCTGGGTGCGACTGGACGATCCCAAGTGCCGCACTCTGGGCAACCCCGCGCTCTTCGGCAAGGGATACGAGAAAGGCTCATACAGTCTGCACGCCCGCGGCGTCAGCATGCCCAACTCGGGGACGCTGTGGTTCGAGCTGGACGCGGCCGACGGCAAGCGGCACATCTACAATCCCACGGATGTGGTGCTCTCGCAGAACGAATGGGACCACGTTGCCGCGACGTACGATGGCACGACGATGCGCGTGTACATCAACGGCCGCCAGGTTGGCAACGGGATGCAGAAGACGGTGGACATCGCCACGTGCGCCGAGCCGTTCCGGATCGGCTGGCTGCCGTGTTGCGCGCAGTTCACGGGTGGCATGGAAGACGTGCGGCTCTACAGCCGCGCGTTGTCGCACGGCGAGATCTTTGCGCGCTTCAAAGCTGGCTGGGCGGGCAGGAAGCACTGATTTCCTCAGCCGCTCGGCCTGCCTCTCCCCGTGGCGCAATTTGCCAAATTGCGCTACACCGGGAGGGGCCAAGGGGAGGCGACCTATGAAGAGCACCTCAAGTGCCGTCGCAGCGTTGTTTCTCGGAGGGCTGCTCTTCGTGAGCGCCATGGGCGCGGCTCGAGCCGCAAGCATACTGCTCGTCAACGACGGCCAGCCAGCCGCGACCATCGTGCTCGGCACACCGGCAACGAAGGCCGCGCAGCTTGCCGCGTTCGAGCTGCAGTGGCACATCCTGCAGAGCACCGGTGCGCGGCTGCCGATCGCCACGGCCGTCCAGCGGATCGCCGGCACGCGAATCCTGGTTGGCGCCAGCGCGGCGACGGAGGCGCTCGGCATCAGAGCGGCCGATTTCAAGTCTCAGGAGTACATGGTGTCCTTCCGGCCCGATGCGCTTCTGCTGCTGGGCCGCGACAAGCCGGACACAGCGGAAGTCAGCTACGACTTCAGCACGCCGAACGCCTCCGAGAGCTGGCCCGGCTGTTACGACGAGCAGGGCACGCTGTACGCCACGTACGACTTCCTCGAACGCTGCGTCGGCGTCCGCTGGTTCAACTCGACCGAGTTCGGGACGATCATCCCGAAGGCCTCGACGCTGGTGGTCTCCGGCAAGGATATCCGCCGCACGCCGACGTTCCGGACGCGCAACGCGTGCGTCGGCGGCCAAACCCAGGACTACGACGCCGTCAACTGCATGTGGACCGGCGAGAAGTACCGGGAATACGAAGCCGCAGCATTCCCGGAACTGCACAAGAGGTTCAGCGACCAACACCAGTACATGCTCGCCAAGCGCACCGCCAACAGCCTTTTTCATCTGCGGATGCGGGCCGGCGGCGAGGGCTGCTTCTGCAACCACTCGATGTACTCCTACTACCAGCGCTACTGGGAGAAGGACAAGGATCCGAACGCGGCCAGGCTCTTCCGCGAGCGCAAGCCTGAGATCTTCGCCAAGGGCTTTCCTGAAGGGACCGTTCCGCCGCAGATGTGCTACACCAGCAGAGAACTGGTGCGGCTCGTGGCGCAACCCGGCATGACGGCGAAGCGCTCCGACGTGATCTTCAACCCGCGAGCACCGGCCCGTTCAGTCAGTACATCCACGACATCGCCGTGCGGCACGGGCCTCCAGGTATCGGTGGGTTCGGGCGTTGGGATCGCCGCCAGGTCGTGGCGACTGACTTCATGGGCACGTGAGAGCATGAGCATGGTGCTGTTCCTTTCGTGAAAAGGGTTAAAGTGAAGCTGGAAGGACGAGAACAGAGTGCTACGTTTCTGACGGTATCTGGTGACTACAGTTCTCGCATTGCGGCGACCATCTGCTGGAGGACGATATGAGGCAATCCAATCTGGCCGCAATCTGCTGCTTGGTCGGTCTCACGGGGGCCTGGGCTGGGGAAGCAGCACGAGACCCCCGCTTGTCGGAAGAGGCCAAGGTCACGGTTGACGCCCAACGGAAACGGATTGCTGAGGAGGTCGGGAAACTCGGCCCGGATCATCCTTGGGCCGGCAGCTACTATTTCGGTGACGGACTGGGCGTGAACAGCGCTCTTGACCTCGCACCCGACGCCGGCTTCGTGTTTGAATGGCACGGCTGCATGGGGGTCTACGACCGCAACCACGGTTCCATGGCTATCGAGGACGGCCACATCAAGCTGAAGTGTCTGTTCACAAACCGGCAGGATGGCTTTCGAGGTATCGCGGTTGATCTGCTGCCAATCGGCTGGGGAACGCGCCACTATCTGGTGCCGGCTGAAAAGCTGCCGGACTTCTGCAACGCCATCAACAGCGGGGACGAGCCACGCAAGGACATGCACGGCATGTTCTTTCTGCGCCGGGGCGATGAGGCCAGGAAAGTCGAGGGCGCTCCTGTCTTACCCCAGGAGTTCCGCGCCTACCTGCTGACGACACCTCTGCGCGCTGAGATTGCCAAGGTGGAGGAACCTACGTACAAGCAGAGCAGAGCAGACTTCAAGTTCCGCCTGACGCCCGTCGCGCTCAATGTCGGCAAGGTTGAGGGCGTGTTCAAAGGGATGGAGTTCTACGTGCTCGAAGGCGACGCGGTGATGAGTGCGAAGGTAACCGAGGTGGAGGAGCACACCTGCAAGGCGCTGTTCACGGACATGGATGACGAGAAGCTCCGGCCCACCGTGGGCTGGAAGGTCTCCACGCGGCCACGGTGGCGGGAGTAGAACAAGGGCACGTGTCATTACGCGAATGCTTCGTCTGCCGCCGGGAGCCCCAGTGATGAGCGACTCCACGCCCAAGCGCCGCTGGCTGCGCTTCTCCCTGCGCACGCTGGTGATCTTCGTGCTGCTGTGCGGCAGCGGGATGGGACTGTGGTTTCACTCGGCGCCGTGGCATTTGGAGAAGACTATTCATGCGCACGACCACTCAGCGATGACGGCGTACTTTTCACCTGATGGCAAACGGATCATAACAGCGGGGCATGACAATGCGGCGCGAATTTGGAGCGTGGCTGACGGTACAATGCTTGCCGAATTCCATAGTGCCTCGCAATCGAACGTGTTTGCAACCTTTTCCCGGGATGGCCGTTTAGCCGCCGTGGCCGGCTACGATAAGAGCGTGCGTGTGTTTGAGACGGGTTCTGGGACTCAACTTGTTGAGATAAAACGAGAGCCGAATTTGCTGAACTGCGCACAATTCTCTCCGGACGGAAAAACACTACTCGTAGCCTGCTCGGCACAGAGCGCTTTCCTGTACGATGAGGCAAGCGGCTTCAGAACTCCGTGCGCGGCATTCCCGACGGGTCGCTATGACGCAACGCACTGTGCATTCTCTGGCGACGGTCGGTGGGTCGTCGTGTCAACGGATCGGGCAGCAATTGTCTGGCAAACATCAGATAGCATCCTCTCAGCCACTCTGCCACATCCTGACGTGGTAAACTGGGCCGTATTCTCACCGGATCAGAGGTATATCGTCACCGTATGCCGAGACGGAAGCGCACGGCTGTGGCAGTTCGACAGACAGATCGTCATACGCACATTTAGAGAACAAGGTCAATGGTCGGGCATTATTACAGCAGAGTTCTCGCCCGACGGCGCTCGCATCCTGACAGCCAGCGGGTGCGGCGATTGCACCATTTGGGATGTCATGACCGGCGGACGACTTGCGGTGCTTCGGCAAGATGCAGGAGTCCAACATGTCTCTTTTTCTTCGGACGGAAGCCGACTGGCAGCAGCTTCACGAGACGGGAAACTGAGCGTCTGGTCCCGTCGCCGCCCGGAATACTGGTGGGGCCTCGCCTGGCTGCCTGAGTTCTGGCTGACGGTGGTGCTGGCGGGGGCGTTCGCGTGGAGCGTGTGGCGGGACAGGAGGACGCTGTGAGTGACACGAGGGGCACACCATGACTGACGCCCCGCCGACACCTGCGCCCGCGCGGTAGCGTAGAGGGGGTGCCGGGGTTCGCACTGTGACGGACGCTGTGAGTCTGAACAACCCGAGCGCCCGGTAGGAGGAAGAAATGAGCAACGCCGCGAACATTGACAGCGCCTCGAGCGCTCGTCCCCGCCCGCCACGGCTCAGCGTGCCGCTGTCAGACACGGATATGCAGCAGGTCATCGCAGGCGCCCGGCGTGTTCTCAGGGAAGTCGGCGTCCACTGCCAGGCGCCGGAAGTCCGCAAGCAGCTTGCCAGTCTGCCTGCTGCGTGGCAGTCCGGAGAGCGCGTCTATTACGGCGACGCGGTAGTTGACGCGATCCTCGCCGACTCGCACAAAGGCGCGATGCCGGAACAGAAACAGCACCGCGAACCGTTCAGCATCGGCCCACCGTGGTGCTGCCTGCAGATCGCTGACGCCGGCAGCGGGACCGTGCGTCCGCCGACAGCGCAGGACGCTGCGCGTGCAACGCGGCTGCTGGAAGGAGTCGGCGCGCCCGTTCACGTCGCGCCTGTCGCGCCTGCGAACGTCTCGCCGCAACTGCGCAATCTGGCCTGCCTCCGGACGGTGTTGCTGCACTCACGCGAAGGCCGGTACCTGCCGAACCCGCCGGTCCCGGAACAGATCTCCGCGACGGTGGACATAGGCGCTGCCGCCGGCCGCACGGCGCGAGCGTTCATCATGGTGATGCTCAGCCCCTTGCGCTTTGACACCAACGGCATCGGGTATTTCCTGAAGTAC